>NZIX01000013.1 GCA_002691785.1 Fidelibacterota bacterium
TTATCAAATAATTGGTTTCCACAGATTAATTTGTCTTACAGTAGTGGGAAATGGGGTGACGCAAACATGGATGGTTCACCTGATTTATTTTTAATGGGTGTTAATGAATTCACAAATCAAATTATAAATGAGCTGTATTTAAACAAAGGTTCTTACCTAGAAATAGATCCCAATACTATTTTTCCATCATTAATAAACGGATCCAACGCATGGGGTGATTATGATAATGATGGAGATCAGGATTTGATAATTTGCGGACGAATTGCAGATAAGACAGCCTCTATTACTCGATTTTATAAAAATGATCCAATCGGAAGGCTAACAGAATTAACAAATGTCGAGGACATTCCTGGTCTGAAAGCGGGAGCATTTAAATTTGTAGATTTAGATTCGGACGGTGATCAAGACCTTATTATGACTGGATGGAATAAGATTGAAGGTAGACTTATTACACGTATAATGAGGAATGATCCACTAGGAACTTATACTCCATTTGAAAATCAAATTAACTTTGCAGTTGCCTATGGAAATATAGATGCAATTGATTACAACCTTGACGGGTACAAGGACTTTGTTATTTCTGGAGCGGATTCTGTTAGTGATTATTCAGGAAGAATACATTCACTATCTTCAAAAATATTTCTGAATAATAATGGAAACAGTTTTACAGATATACAAGAGATAGAAGGGACTAGAGTCGCAAAATTTGTAGATATTAATCTTGATAAAATTCCTGATTTGATTGTAAACGGAACAACAAAAATTGGGAAAGATTCAAGCTCTTTTACCAAAGTTTTTATTAATAATTTAGATCAAACCAATAATAAACCCGATCCGCCATCTTCATTAACGGCTTTTGCAATCAGTACTCGTGCTATTTTTACATGGGGCTCAGGTTTAGATGATTATGATAACCCAACTAATTTATCTTATAATTTGAGAATTGGAACCACTCCTGGCGGGAATCAACTTATGTCCTCATCCACAAACTTTAATAACTCTAATGCGGGGCAACGGTTAATACGAGAATTTAATGAAATTCCTCATGGAACTTATTACTGGGCGGTGCAAACAGTAGATGGGAGTGGTCAAAAATCAGTATGGTCTCAAGAAGACACGCTATTTATTTCAAGATTAGTTACTTCTACACAATCTTTACCTGGAGTTTATTATTCTTCAGCTGGCTGGGCAGATTATAATAATGATGATTTCTTAGATCTTGCCCTGACTGGAGTTACTTTTTCTGGACCGAGTGTTACCAATTTATATAAGAGTACTGATGGATTATTATATCAAGATCTAGGTCAAGATATGAATTCATTTTTTGGTGGGCATGTTTCTTGGGTGGATTATACTAATGATGGGAATCTAGATTTAACACTTACTGGATTTCAAATTAGTGATTATTTTGGTGGCCGAGGAACCGGTTTCTACAAATGGGAGAATGGTGTCTTTGTTGAAGATTTAGAATCTGAAATTAATTTAGACAATAATAATGATGGTGTATCTGATTATTGGATAAACGGAGGTGTGAATGGACATCATTGGGGTGATTATGACAATGATGGAGATTTAGACTATGTTCAGGCTGGATGGGATAATTACCTGCAAAGACATTTAGATATTTTTTATAATGATAAGGGTATCTTAAGACTAGATACTCATCAAACTAATTTAATTCCAATATATCCAGGAATTGTTCAGTGGGTCAATTTAAATGGTGATGATTATCTTGATTTAGTTACCGTAGGTTCTGATCAAAATGAAGAATTAGGATTACGCGTATATTTAAATAATTCAAACTATATACTTTCCAAGGGGCTCACTTGGGATTCTAATTTGTTTGGAGTAACGGCAGGCGCTGCAGCTTTTGCAGATTATAATTCAGATGGTTATGATGACTTTGCTTTAACTGGACTTAATCGAAATAATCAAACCATTACTTACATTTTAACAAACTCAATTAATCGTTTTGAAGTAAAAAATGGTCATGTTTTGCAAGGTGTTTTCTTTGGTAAACCAGCTTGGGGGGATTATGATTCAGATGGTGATCTTGATCTTATCATTACTGGCCAATCTAATAGAGACCCTAGTTTAGGTTTAGGAGTTGACCCAATTACTATTATTTATAATCAACAAAGTGATGGCTCATTTGAAATTGATAACACGCTTTCATTAGATAGCGTAGGAGTAAGTTTTACACAATGGGGAGATTATGATTTAGATGGAGATTTGGATTTATTTATTGCAGGTCAAAAAGAAAATGGAGATGTCATATCAAAAGTCTATGATAATCTTGAAGGGATAGAAAATCCAAATTTACCACCAAATCCACCATATGGGCTGAATGATGATTCTATTGATGATAATCAAGTATTACTTCAATGGAATAAGCCAATAGATCCAGATATTTTTGGGGCAACTTCAGAACAATCTCTTCGTTTTCAAATTCAAATTGGTTCAGATGAACAAAATAATGAACATGGCATTAGTTCAGGCAAATATGACATAAGTGAGATTGGTACAACAAACTTAAATAGAAAATTAGTTCAAAATTTATCTGAAGGGAATTATAGTTGGCGTGTAAGAGCAATTGATAACGGCTTATCAGCTTCAAATTGGTCAAATACAGAATATTTTTATATAGATGTTACTCCTCCAGTATTGGATACAATACGGGCTAATTATGTATCAGATGATCAAGTTATTTTAATTATTAAGTTTAAAGAAGATTTCTATCTTAATTTAAATTTAGATCCAGAAGTCTTTGTAACTCATCCAAGCCAACCTGATCTTGATAAAGATAATAAAATAGATTCAATATTTGTTGAAAAGCAAAGTTTTAATGGTGATGAGTGGGCTGGAGTTTTAAATCTTCCAGATAATTATTCTGGTAAGGCTATTCAAATAAATATATCTAATGTTGAAGATGAGCGTCAAAATAAATTTGAGAAAACATCAATTTTTAAAACACCTGAGAGTATTATTTCTCAATTTGGAGGCACAGCAATTAGCGAGGATGGGAGTGCAACTTTATTATTACCTCAAAATGCGGTTGAGGGAGATGTTTCTTTAAAACTTCTAGGGCAAAATATCAGTCCAGACTCTAATAAAATTGAATTTCCTGATGGGTCTATAATTTTAATTTCTGATTTATACGACATTAAACCATTTAATTTAACTCTTTTAAAACCAGGTATTCTTAGAATTGCTTTAAGAGATACAGTAGCATCAGACACCTTAGATACTCTAGGTACTTTGATTCCTTTCATTGGAAGAATTTCAAATGGAGAAATTTATAATATGGGTGGATCTCAATTAAAGATTAATGATAATCCATATGTTCAGGTCCAAATTGATAGCTTAGGTATATATGGTGTCTTTGTTTCACAAATTATGTTAGAATATGATTCATTAAGAATCGATTCATTGATATGTCAGCCGAGAGTATTTTCTCCGGGTGGCTCTGGTTCAGTTTTTGAATTTACGGAGACTAATATTCTTTATGATCTTGAAGAACCAAGTGATAATGTTATCGTTAGAATTTTTAATTTATCAGGTCGCTTAAAAAAAACTTTAAAGCCTGAAAACGTATTACAATCAGGACACCAAATAATTAATTGGAATGGCAAAGATTTTAATGGAGATGTGGTTCCAAGTGGCCTCTATATTGTAACTCTTGAAAAGGACGATGCTATTTTAAGAACCACTGTCGGGGTATTAAATCGATGAAGAGGTTTTTAATATTTTTGATTCTAACCTATTTAAATGGACAAAATGATCAGCTATTTATAGGGACTCGACCACTAAGTATGGGCGGAGCTTTTATTGCGGTTGCAGATGATGCTAATACCATTACTTGGAACCCTGCTGGTCTGCCAGGACTTCGTAGAACAGAATTTACATCAACTTATTCAGATCTTTATGCTATGGGTATAACTCAATCCTATATTGGGTTTGTGAGACCTTTTTCTGATCGTATTGCACTTGGCCTAGATTGGGCTAATATTGGGTTTGATGATAAAGAATTATTATATAGTGAAAATAAGCTTAATTTAGCTTTAGGTATCCAGGCTCATCGAAAATTTGCTTTTGGAATAACTTTAAAATATTTAATGAGGGATATGCAACTTAATGGCACTTCTTATGGAAAAGGTTCAGGTATTGGATATGACATGGGATTGATTTTTCAACCATTAAAGACTATAAAGCTTGGTATGGGTTTTTATGATTTAGGAGGAACTCAAATATCTTACAAAGAAGATAAAACAAATGAAAAAATTCTTGGGCAAGCTTTTAAATTGGGAATATCTTATATGCCAATCAATGGTCTAACCTTAGCTGCAGATTATGGGGATCGGGCTCATTTTGGGGTAGAATATGTCCTTGCAAATAGAATTAGTTTTAGATTTGGAATGCAGCAAGGGTTTAATCATGAGAAAAAAATATTGGTTCCTTCATCTGGGATTTCTATAAAATTTAAAAGTATTTTTATTGAGTATGGTTTTGAAAGTCATCCATATCTTGAACCAACTCAGCGGATATCATTATCATTACAATTAAGCCCTGCAGTGGTTAGTATTACATCAACAGTAATTTCTCAAAATCCAATATTTAGATCTTTACATCGTTATTATGAATCTGAGCCTTTTGCAAAAGTAGGATTAAAAAATATATCCGATGCTGATTTACCTGTTAATGTTTCTCTTTTTGTACCTACAATGATGGATAATCCTCATTCTGAAACAATTACACTTCCTCCAAAATCAGAGGAAGAATATGATATAGGTGTATCTTTTTCAAGTGATGTTTTAACTTCAAAAAAAGCTACATTCGATAATTTAGTTCAACCAGAGGTAAGCGTTTCTTATAAACAAGGAGGTGAAGAAAAACTTGCGCAGAAAAAATTAGAATCTTCTTATGTTCTTGGGAAAGGTAAATTAACTTGGAGTAATCCTGATATGATTGCTTGCTATGTAACACCTGCAGATGCTGTTGTAGATAAATTTGCTAGAAATTTTATTCAATATTATACTCCCGTATTAAATGATTATTTTGGAAGAACAAACTTAGGAAGGGCAATTATTCTCTTTGATGCTTTAGGTATTCATGGATTAGTATATAATATAGATTTAGAAACACCATTTTTAGATATAGCTGATGATAAGTCTGCATTTGACACAGTTAAATATCCAGGAGATATGCTTAGAGATAAAATTGGAGATTGTGATGATTTGACGGCTCTTTTTGGTTCTTTAATGGCAAATTTAGGTATTGAAACAATGTTTTTAGATGTTTTTAAGCCAGGTTCTGGACATATTTTTCTTATGTTTGATAGTGGTGTGAAACCCGATGATGTAAAAAAATATTTTTTAGATGAAACAGAAGTTGTTATTCTTAATGAAAAAGTTTGGATACCAGTTGAGGCAACCCTAGTAGGTAAGCCATTTTTTTCAGCATGGAAGCAAGGAGCATTAAAGTATAATGAAATGAAAGCTGAAGACTTTGTAAATGAAATATCTGTAAAAGAAGCTTCTGCAAAGTATATAGCAGGCTCACACATAACTCCTGATATGCCCATGCCTATCATTGATGGTATTAATGACTTATTAAAAGAAGATATTAAACAATATGGAATGTGGTTAGAGCAAATCGTATATAATGCAGTAGGTAATTCATTAACAAAAGCTGAAGATTATTATGATGCAGGTGTAAAATATATGGAGTTTGGACGTTATAAAGAAGCGATTGAAATGCTAGAAACTTCCATAAATATGAAACCTGTTTTCCCGGATGCCATAAATACTTTAGGGGTTTGTTATACCAAAAAAGAAGAGTATACCAAGGCTATTGAATTTTATGAAAAAGCACTTGGACAGTCAGGAGAGCATGCAGGATATATGTTGAATATCTCTATTGCGCATTTTATGATGGGCAATAAAGGGATGGCAAAACAAAAGTATAATGAAGTGATACTAATTGACCCTGTATTTGCAGGTAAGTTAGACAAGGTTTTTGGCGCTGCAAAAGCCTCTCTTAGTCCACCAAGTAATGAAGGGTCTAAATTGAGTATATCAGCTGAGTTAGAAGCAGAATTAGAGGCGGGATCATCAAAAGGATTAGTTGAGGTAAAAGATAGTCCCGTGGTTATAGAGCCTGAAAATATCAAAAAAGTAAATTTTCGAAAACAGAGAGCTCGCAGTGATAATACTGTTGGTGTTACCTTTGCAAGATTAGGGAATTATTCAATGGCCATAGATTATTTTAAAAAAGCTGTCAGTAATGATGATGAAGAATTAGATTATAAAGTGAATTTAGCAGTCTCATTATATCGAATGTATGAATACGAGGAAGCAATGTCTTACTATGAGGAAGTAAAAAAAGCCAAACCAGAATTAGTGACTCAATTAGATTTTATTGAAACTATGGGGGAAAGTACTCCTAAATTCGAAAAATTTGATTAAATTATAATATTATGAATACTAAGTTTTTATATATTTTTATATCAATATCTTTAAATGGTCTTCTATTTTCACAGGATGAAGATTTAGATCTTGATGCAATGTGGGATAATACTGTTTGGAATGAAATAGAAGAAGTAACCACAAAAGAATATGAAGTTGAGAAAGTAACCGCTGTTGCTGGAGTTCGTGGAGCTGAAGCTGAAGATGAGGCATTACATCATCTATATTATAGACAGTCAATGAAAGGACCAAGTGAGATAGAATTAAATAAAGCTCTAGGAAAACTATTAAATACACTTTCATCATTAAAAAAGAACAAGCCTGGTCATGAAAAAATACCTGAGGTCACTCACTATATCATACAGGTTTATAAGAAATTAAATAACAGTTCAAAACAAAGAGAACTTGAAAAAGAGCTCTTAGCCACTGCCCCTGAGTCCAAATGGGCAAAGTTTTATAAGTAATTATTTAAATTTTAACACTTAATGGATTTGGCCTTCTAATTCCATGAATTTATTTGTTTCCATTTTAAAGAAGTAATTAGTACAAATCAGAAAAGTCTCAAATTTTATCTTTATAATGGATAAAAGTATATAAAGTGAGTTTTATTTGAAAAAAAAGTGTGCATTACTGACAATGAAAGATTTGTCAAAATTTGAATGTTATGATAATTTGATTGTAAATCCCTTAGAGGAAATGGGCTGGATATGTGATCAGGTACCATGGGATACGAATAAATTAATTGATTGGGATCAATATGATTCAGTGATCATTCGATCAACGTGGAATTATCAAGAAAATTTTTTAAAGTTTATCAATGTATTAAAAGAAATAAATTCTTCTAGTGCGGATCTACAAAATCCAATTGATATTGTTGAATGGAACCTGAATAAACAATATTTAAAAGATTTTGAGAATAAAAATATTAAAATAGTACCTTCTCAATGGTTTAACAACTTTATTCCAAAAGAAATTATTCAATCATTTTTAAATTTTAATTCAAAAAAGATAATAATTAAACCATGCATTAGTGCTAATGCTGACTATACTTATATATTAGAAGAAAAAACTGCGTTAAGTAAATTAAATACTTTAAAAAAGGACTTTATAGATAAAGAATTTATTATTCAACCCTTTATTCAAGATATAAAGAATGAAGGCGAATATTCATTGATTTATTTTGGGAATACCTTAAGCCATGTATTGTTAAAAACTCCTAAGGTTGGTGATTTTAGAGTTCAAGAAGAACATGGAGGGACTCTGAAATCAATTATAAACCCAGAGCAGGCATTGATTCGTTTTGGAAAAAATGTAATAAATAAACTTCCAAGGGCTTGTTTATATTCAAGAGTTGATATCGTTAGGAATAAAAATGAGTTTTTATTAATGGAAGTTGAGCTTATTGAACCATCACTTTACTTTAATATGGACTCTAAATCATCTAAAAAATTTGTTGAAGTTTTTAATAAATGGGATGCTTAAAATTTACTTTAATTAATATTTATAACGGGAGATCTAGTTATGGTAAAGATACTAAATCGACGAAAATTCATAAAAACATCAGCAGTCGCTGGTACAGCTGCATTGATGACACCTAAAACATTGTTTTCTTCGACCGAAAGTAAAAGAATAAAATTAGGGTTTATTGGAACTGGGTTGAGAGGTCAGTGGATGGTGCATTTAACTACAAAATATCCAGAAGTTTCAATTCCTGCTATTTGTGATATTGATAAAAATATGATAGCTAGTACCCTTAAAATTTTAAAGAAATCAGGTAGAAATGAACCGAGGGTGTATAGTAATGGTGATGAAGATTATATTAACATGATCAAAAATGAAAATTTAGATGCTGTGTACATCGCAACCCCTTGGGAGTGGCATCATCCAATGGCAATTGAATCAATGAAAAATGGAATTCATGTAGCAACAGAAGTCCCTGCTGCGCTTACAGTTCAAGATTGTTGGGATTTAGTTAATACATCGGAAAGAACTGGCATGCATTGTATGATTATGGAAAATGTTAACTATAGACGAGATGTAATGGCAGTTCTAAATATGGTTAGGAAGGGACTATTTGGAGAAATACTTCACTGTCAAGGTGGATACCAACATGATTTAAGACATGTGAAGTTTAATGATGGATTACAGCCTTATGGAGGTGGGGTCGAATTTGGAGAAAAAGGTTTTTCCGAGGCTAAGTGGAGAACGCAGCATTCTATAGATAGAAATGGTGATCTTTATCCAACACATGGTTTGGGGCCAATGAGTAATGTGTTAGACTTAAATCGTGGAAATAAAATGCAGTTTTTAACCTCTGTTGCAACACAAGCACGGGGATTAAATAAGTATATAAAAGATAATGGTGGGAATGATCATCCAAATTCAAAAATTAAATTTAAATGTGGTGATATCATCACAACAACAATAAAATGTCACAATGGTCAAACTATAGTTTTAAGTCATGATACAAATAATCCAAGGCCCTATTCTTTAAATTTTAGAGTTCAGGGTACAAAAGGTATTTGGCAAAAGGATAATAGATCTATATACTTAGAGGGGTTAAGCCCTGAATCTCATGTATGGGAATCAGAAGATTCATATTTAAAAGAATATGATCATCCATTATGGAAAAAATTTGAATCAAAAGCAAAAGGTTCAGGTCATGGAGGAATGGATTTTTTTGTTTTAAGAGATTTTATTAATTCAATCAAAAATAAAACAAGACCTCCAATTGATGTTTATGATGCTGCAAGTTTAAGTGTTATATCTCCTCTATCCGAAAAATCTATAAGACTTGGTAGTGCTGCGGTGAAAATACCAGATTTTACAAGGGGAAGATGGAAAAATAAAAAACCTACTTTCGGAAAAATTTTAGAGCTTTAATTGAAACTAACAACATTAGATTGGTCGATAATTTCGTTTTACTTTTTAGCAACCATATTTATTGGGTTTTGTGCGGCAAAGAAATCAGATAAAACTGTAAGGTCTTATTTTCTGGCAGGACAAAATATGCCTTGGTGGTTAATAGGTATTAGTATGGTTGCAACAACCTTTTCTACGGATACTCCAAATTTAGTTACAGATTTAGTACGGCAAAATGGTGTTTCAGGGAATTGGACTTGGTGGGCATTTTTAATAACGGGGATGCTAACAGTATTTGTTTATGCACGATTATGGCGTNGATCTAATATTTTAACTGATATTGAGTTTTACGAGTTAAGATATAGTGGTAAAGCTGCGGCATTCTTAAGAGGGTTTAGAGCTCTTTATTTAGGTCTTATTTTTAATGTTTTAGTTATGGGAGCGGTTAGCCTAGCAGCANTAAAATTTGGAGAAATTATACTAGGTTGGCCTGGATGGTTAACTCTACTAATCTCATGCTCANTTACACTATTATATTCATCAATTGGTGGTCTAAGGGCTGTGATAATTACAGATTTTATTCAATTNTTTTTAGCAATGCTAGGGTCTGTTTGGGCTACGGTATATATAGTAAACTTGCCTCAAATTGGTGGAATCTCAAATTTAGTATTGCATCAAAATACAATTAGTAAATTATCGATTTTCCCAGATTTTAAAGATCCTGATATTTGGGTTCCGGTATTTATGATACCACTATCAGTCCAATGGTGGGCTAGTTACTATCCTGGTTCAGAACCAGGGGGCGGAGGTTACATTGCTCAAAGAATGCTGTCAGCAAAGAATGAAAAAAATGCAATTGGGGCAACCTTACTTTTTAACATTGCTCATTATGCTATAAGACCTTGGCCATGGATTTTAATTGCGCTATCATCACTCATAATTTTTCCAGAATTATCAGACATTCAAAAAGCATTTCCAAATTTATCTGATGATAAGTTGGGCCATGATGTTGCCTATCCAGCTATGCTTTCTTTATTGCCTCCAGGGNTACTAGGCTTAGTAGCAGCATCACTTATTGCTGCTTTTATGAGTACAATGTCTACACAATTAAATCTTGGGGCTAGCTATATAGTAAATGACTTTTATCATAGATTTATTAATTTAAAAGCTTCAGAAAAGCAGTTGGTTAAAGTTGGACGATTATTTACAATTATTTCAGTGATACTTGGTGCGAGCTTAGGTTTAGTTCTAAAAAGTGCTGGTCAGGCTTTTACGTTACTTTTAATGATTGGCTCAGGTACAGGTCTTATATACATATTAAGATGGTTTTGGTGGAGGATTAATGCATATACAGAAATTATAGCAATGATCTCATCACTTATCATTGCATGTATATTTAACTTTAGTGAATTAGGTATTGATAATTGGCAAAAAATAGTTTTGGGGTCTTTGCTTACCTCGCTCATTTGGATATTAGCAACATTTCTTACCCCACCAGATGATGATCAAACTTTAAAAAATTTTGTAAATAAAATTAATCCTGGAGGACCAGGGTGGAAGAAATATTCGACCATAAAAAGTGAAACATCTTCAAGCATTTCAAGAGGGGTTTTATCAATGTTTTTAGGATGCATTGTTGTATATGGAGCTTTAATTGGTACCGGTCAATTATTATATGGGTATGTGTTTCAGGGGTCTATTATTTATTTAGTAATACTTTTTATTTCTGTTTTACTTTTTAAAATATGGAAATAAGTACTCCAGGCAGAATATGCCTTTTTGGTGAACATCAAGACTATTTAGGTTTACCTATAATTGCATTGGCAATATCATTAAGAATAAATCTGAGTGGTAAAAAAATATCAGGCAGAGTTATTCATATTAACATGCCGGATATAAAAGAACAAAAAAAAATCAGTCTAGATGATTTAGATTATAGAGATTCAAGAGATTATTTTAGAAGTGGTATTAAGGTTTGCCAAAATGAAGGTTTAAGATTTTCAGAGGGCTTTACTTGTAAGATTAAAAGTAAAATTCCCATTAAGGCTGGGACAAGTAGCTCTTCGGCATTGGTTGTAAGTTGGATAAACTTTTTATCAAGAATGGCGGATGATTCAGTAAAATGGGATCAAAAAAAAATAGCAGAATTAGCCTATAAGGCTGAAGTTGAAGAGTTTAATGAATCTGGTGGAATGATGGATCAATATTCAACTTCTTTAGGGGAAATGATTTATTTGGAATCTTCACCAAAAGTTAGAGTAAAAATAATAAACACTAATTTAGGTACTTTCGTTTTAGGTGATTCTGGGGAAGAAAAAGACACAATGAAAATCCTTGATAGATGTAAACTAAATCAAAAACTTGTGTTGGATAAGATTTATCAAAACAATAGTGAATTTGATATATATAAAAAATCTCAAACGTTAGATTTGTCAATTTTGACAGAAAATGAAAAAAAAATATTTAATGGCTTATTAAAAAGTAAAAATATTTTAGAACTAGCTCATTTAGAATTAAAAAAAAGCAATCTAAATAAACGATTTATTGGAAATCTCTTATTAGAGCATCATCAGGTTTTAAGAGATGTTTTAAAAGTAAGTACTTCAAAGATCGACAGGATGATTGAAGCTGCAATGAAGGCGGGTGCTCTAGGAGGGAAAATAAATGGTTCAGGTGGAGGTGGGTGTATGTTCGCGTACGCTCCAACAAATCCAGAAAAAGTAGCTAAAGCCATTAAAAGTGTTGGGGGAAAAACTTATATAGTAAACTCAGATATTGGTACAATGAAAATAAAAGAGGTGTAAAAAATGGATATTACGTTATTGGTAATGGCTGCAGGCATGGGGTCTAGGTATGGAGGATTAAAGCAATTAGATGGTGTTGGTCCACATGATGAGACTATAATCGATTATTCAGTTTATGATGCAATTAAAGCAGGTTTTAATAAAGTTGTTTTTATTATAAGAAAAGAATTTGAAAATGAGTTCAAATCTCAAATTACAGATAAGTATGAAAATCAAATTGAAGTTCAATTTGCTTTTCAGGATATTGAAAATCTTCCTTCTGGATTTTTATGTCCAAAAAATAGAAAAAAACCATGGGGCACTGCACATGCGATCCTGTCAGCTACTAAAAATATTTCAGAACCTTTTGTAGCTATTAACGGAGATGATTTTTATGGTCGTGAATCATTTAAGCTTATTTCGGACTATTATCANTCTGGAGCAGATGGTTTTGCTATGGTTTCATTTCAATTAAAAAATACTTTATCAAAGTTTGGTGGAGTTTCTAGGGGTATATGTGGTTTAGAAAATGGAAAGCTAAAAACAGTTTCTGAAACTCATGGTATTCTCAAAGCAGAAAAAAGCATTATTTCTGAACAAAACATCAAATTAAATATGGATTCACCTGTTTCTATGAATTATTGGGGTTTTACACCAAGATTATTTGCTTATCTAGAATCTGGCTTTATAGACTTTTTAAATTCAGAGGGAAATGAATTGAAGAGCGAGTATTTAATACCATCTGTGGTAAATAACTTAATTGAAGAAGGCAAAGAAGATGTTCATGTATTAAGCACAAACTCTGTTTGGTTTGGGGTTACTTATAAAGAAGACAAGCCACTCGTAATAATGCAAATTCAAAACTTAATTAAAAGCGGAATCTATCCGGATAAATTATTCTAGTTAGCTTTTAAATTTTTCGTATGAAAATATCAGTCATAATTCCTACTTATAACAGGAAAAAATATATTAAAAGAGCTATAGACTCTGTCATACGTCAATCTTATAAACCTTTTGAAATTATAGTAATTGATGATGGTTCAACTGATGGTACTTATGAATTGATTAAAAAATCTTACTCAAGTTCGCAAATATCANTAGAAAAACAAATAAATAATGGTGTCAGCTCTGCTAGGAATAAGGGTGTTAAGCTTGCAAATGGTGACTGGATTGCATTTTTGGACTCTGATGATGAATGGTTNGAAAATAAGNTAGAATTGCAAGTGAGAGAGATTAAAAAATCAAAAACTTTTATGATTTGTCATACAAATGAAATTTGGATCAGAAATGGGATTAGAGTAAATCAAATGAAAAAACATCAAAAATATGGGGGATTTATTTTTGAAAAGTGCCTAGATATGTGTCGAATTTCACCTTCATCTGTTATGATACATAGATGTATTTTTGATGAAATCGGTCTATTTGATGAGGATTTAATAATTTGTGAAGACTATGACCTATGGCTTCGAATTTCTTCAAAATATCCTGTATTATATTTAGATTCAATGTTGATAAAAAAATTTGGAGGCCATGCAGATCAACTTTCAAAAAATATTAATGGAATTGAGCAATTTAGAATCCAATCTCTTGAAAAAATATTAAAAAACCTACCACTTAAACATAGTTATTTTAATTCAGCAAAAAATATGGTTTTAAAAAAACTTCGTATTTACAGATCTGGCTTGATAAAGCGTAATAAAATTAAAGAAAATGCTTTTATTGAAAAAAAAATACATTATTGGACTCTTATGGTAAATAGTAATTAATTTAGCTAAATTATATGTGGTTTATTAAAAAGAATCAATTTTCTTAAGGTTTAATAGTGTAAAACAACAATATATTGTNATCGAGAAATATCATGAAAAGANTAATATTNACNTTAATATTACTTAACNTAATTAATGCAAAGGATTGGGTTGAATTAAATTCTTCTGAACCTGTAAACCCACTTTGGAATATTAATCAGATCTCCGATGATTTTATCGAGATATCTTATGAAATGGGAGGGTATTTCTCAAAAAAATTATCTGATGGAAAAATTCAGATTACATTCCCTGAATCTGTACCTATACTTGAAGAGGGATCACCTCAGCTTCCAAGAATAGCTCGTTCAATTATTATACCAGATGATGCAAACATGACATTATCAATTATAGAAACAAAGTATGTGGATATCCCAATTCAAAATATTGAGCCCTCCAAAGGTAATTTAACTAGAAATATTAATCCAGATTCTGTTCCATATAACTATGGAGACGTATATAAAGAGGATGCCTTTTATCCTTCAGAGATAAGTTTTATGAGGGATCCATACATAATGAGATCAGTAAGGGGGCAGACTATTGTAATTCAGCCAATTCAATTAAATCCAGTTCAGGGTATGATGAGAGTATATACTGAAATTAAACTCAGGGTCCAACGAGATGGAAGCAGCATAATAAATGTTTTAAATAAAAGGCCTGCAAATGGATCCACAAGAGAGTTTCAAAACATATACAAAGAGCATTTTCTAAATTACAGTTTAAATGAACGTTACGAAACTCTTGGAGAACACGGAGCTATGCTTGTTATTAGTCATGGTAGTTTCTTGGAAGAGATGCAACCGTTCGTTGAATGGAAAAATTATAAAGGTATTCCTACAACTATTGTTGATGTATCAACTATAGGNGATGTGGATCAGATGGAGCAATATATTGAAGAAAAGTACTATGAAGATGGAATTGCATATGTTCTCTTGGTTGGAGATATAGCCCAAATCGATGCTATCAGAAGAAATAATGGAGCTGGCTCGAATAGTCCTTCTGATAATACTTTGACTTTTGTAGCGGGAAATGATGCTTACCCTGATTTAATAATCGGAAGGTTTTCTGCAGAGAGCTCCTCACATGTACAAACTATGGTAAATCGNACAATTTCATATGAGATGAATCCAGANTCAAATGGAGAGTGGTATAAAAAAGGTTCTGGCTTTGCTTCTGATCAAGGGCCTGGTGATGATGGGGAATATGATGATGAACATATGGATATTATAAGAGATCTTTTGCTTAATTATAATTATACAGAAGTGGATCAGATATATGATCCTTCGGGTTCTGTTTCTGATGGTGAGCAAGCAATTAATGAGGGTAGGTCTATCATAAACTATACAGGTCATGGCTCTAATTCNTCTTGGGGAAATGGATGCCCTATGAATAATACGAATGTTAATGGGTTGACTAACTATGGTAAATGGCCATTTATATGGTCAGTGGCTTGCGTGAATGGTGAGTTTGAGCAAGGAACCTGTTTTGCAGAAACTTGGTTAAGGGCAACAGGAGATGATGGAGAGCCAACAGGAGCAATTGCGACTTTGATGTCTACAGTGAATCAAGGCTGGAACCCACCGATGGATGGACAGGATGAAATGAACGCAATTTTTGCAGAGTCATATGATTCAAATATTAAAAGAACATTTGGTGGGCTTTCTTTTAATGGTATGAATCAAATGAATGACAACTACGGTTCCCAAGGATATGATGAAACGTACTATTGGACAATTTTTGGAGATCCTTCTGTTGTATTAAGATCAGATACTCCAACTGAAATGTCTGTTACTCATAGCGAGATTATTATTGTTGGAGAAACAAGTTTGAGTGTTAACACTGGAGAGAGCAGTTCATTAGTTGCNATCTCAAGAGAAGGAGTTTTAATTGCTTCAGGTTTAACAGATGTTGATGGCTCGATTGTACTTAACTTTGAAAGTCCTCTTGATATTCCAGGTCTTGTCAACATTGTTGTTACAGCATATAATAAGATTCCCTATGAAAATACTATTAATGTAATAGCTCCAGATGGGGCATATATGATGATGACAGATTTTACGGTCAATGAAAATTCAGAAAATTCAGTTATTTATGGTCAAGAAAGTACATTGTATTTTACCTTTCAGAATATTGGACAAGATACTTCGCTTGAATTAGAGTTTTCACTTTTGCATGATAGTAGTCAGGTTTCAATAATCACGGAAAGTATTTTTCATGAACCGATTGCACCTGAAAGCGAAATTGTAATTGGTCCTTTTTATTTTCAAACAGGATGGAATGTTCAAAATCATGAAAATATATCTTTTACAATTGATGTCTCTGATAGCAATAATACTTGGAATTATAATGCCATGATAAGTGTTAATGCACCTGAATTTAGCTTGGTCTCAGCTACTTATTATGATAATGGTAATGGTTCTCTAGATCCAGGAGAGACAACAAATATTGAGATAGTGATGCATAATCATGGAAGCGCTGATATTAGTTACCCAACATTTGAAGCAGTTACAGCTGATGAGTATTTAACAATTGGTTCAGTATTAAGTGATAATGCTTATTGGTGGGGTATTGATGAAAACATAACAATTACAGTTGAAATATCAGCAGATTCTGAGACACCAATAGGGCACTCAGCAATGACTGGAATAATTATTGGTTCTTTGAACACTAACTATGAGTCAGTATATCCATTTCCTATTACCCTTGGCTTGTTAATTGAAAATTTTGAAACTCAATCATTTGAATCATTTAATTGGATAAATAGTGGTGATTCTGAATGGTTCATCGATGAAAGTTCATACTCTGGATTTTATTCTGCAAGGTCAGGAGATATTGGGGATGATCAGACTTCTGAGTTATCGGTAGTAATGAATGTTCTTTATGAAGGTGAAATCTCTTTCTGGGCTAAAGCATCCTCTGAATCCAATGGAGATGATTTCTTAGAATTTTATATTGATAATCAATCTCAAAATATAAACCTTCATGGAGACTCTGATTGGCAGGAATTTTCAGTGAATGTGCCTGTTGGGACTCATTTACTGAGTTGGGTTTACCAAAAAGATAATTCTCAATCCTCTGGTGAAGATTGTGCTTGGGTTGATTTAATTCAATTCCCTCCAGGAGCAGTTTCACCATTGAATATAGACTTTGGAGATCTTAATTCAGATAATATTATTAATATTTTGGATGTAATTGTTACGGTTAATTCAGTGATTGGATACCTTGATTTAACTAGCCTGCAGTTACAAAATGCTGATTTAAACTTAGATGGAGTGGTTAATATAGTTGATGTCTTAATGATAGTGGACATTGTTCTCAGTAATTAAAGTACTCAAAAATAAAAAAAGTATCTTTAGTTTTCTTAGTGGCGGATTCATTAACACTTAGTTCAATTTTTCTACTGGGTTGCTTTCATGCTCTTGAACCAGGACATGGTAAAACATTTTTGATGGCTTATACCATTGGCGAAAGGCTAGACTTAAGAAAATCCTTATTATTAACATTGGGAATGATAACTTCTCATTTTACTGTTTTAAGTGTAATTGCTGTATTATTTAACCTTTATATTTTCGATGTAATAGATCAAAACTTTCATGAATTTTCTCATTGGTTTGGTCCATCATTAATTACTCTTTTTGGAGCATTTATTTTAGGTAGATCAATTTACAAAAAAAATCACTCACACTCAGATGATTGTGGGCATGAACATGGAAAAATTAAAAACTCACGAATAGAAAGTCCTATTGCAGTAGGATTGTTAACTGGCTTATTACCATGCGCTTCGTCTCTAGCTGTTGTGATGATGACTGGAGAAACAACTTCTGTTTTATCGGTTATTCGATTTATATCAATTTATGTAGTTGGAATTGCAATAGTTTTATTTTTAATTATAATGATNTTTAACTATTCTAAATTATTNATAAAAAATCAATTCCAAGATTTCTCTAAAAATTTAAANACAGAAATGTTTAGTGGATTTATGATAACATTGGTAGGNCTAATTTATTTTGGNTANAATTTTTTTGGCGAANTTCATTAATGTTTTAAAATGTCAGAAANCTTAACCTANCACAGTTCAATTGAGAAAAATNTCNTATTTCAGATTTTAGATATTATCAAAGCNCTNCCAGAAAGGCATGTCGTTTATGGTACGATAAGCACTTTACTTTGTATCGCAGGTGTTTGGATATATAGTCACTGTTCTTCAAGGTTAAAGTCAGTAATTATTCAAACGGTGAGCTGGTTGGTGATCGTTAATGAAATTTTTTTTCAAATCAGTTTATTATATTATGGTATTTGGAATACAAAAAATTCTCTGCCATTTGAAATGTGTTATATCTCTGCATTGCTTATACCAGTTTACTCATACCAGCGTGAATTAAGATCTTTGAAAAGCTGGTTCTTTTTTGCGGGGTTTGGTGGTTCATTTTTTGCTTTTTTAAATACAAATTTATCAGAGTTAGATATGGTTTATATGTCTATACACTATTTTTTTGCTCATGGGCTAGTTATATTCATCATGTTAATTATAGTTATTGATGGTTTTAGGCCTACTTGGTTCGATTATTTTAAAACAGTCATGCACACTACACTTTTAGTTTGTGTAATTTCATCCATAAATTATTTTTTAGATAGTAATTATATGTTCACTAGAGCAAAACCACCGGGCACAACTTTTGCTGAATTAATGCCAGGTTGGCCTTATTATTTTCTAATGATGTTATTAATTGGATTGATGTTCTACACGATTTTAATGTTGGTAAAATTAATCCCGAATGAAATAAATAACGCTCATAACGCTCAAAAATAGCTTGTAAATAAGGTGTCTTTATTATAGTTTAGTTGGTAAACATGAAAAATATTTTTAATATATTAGGATTTCAATTAAGTTGGTGGGCATGTGTTCTTGGGGTTAAAAACGGACTCCCGTATCTCGGTCCAGCATGTATGTTACTTTTTTTAGGAATACATTTTATTTATTTAAAATCAAATATTCTAGAGCTTAAATTAATTATTCCTTTTGCTGTTCTTGGAACCTTGGTTGACACTGGCATAGCTATCTCAGGAATGCTCTCTTACAATGGTTTGTATGCTCAAAACATAATATTGGCTCCTCTCTGGATTACTGCTATGTGGGGTGGTTTCTGTGCAACAGTAAATCATTCTCTTTCATGGTTAAAAGAAAAATGGGTTTCTTCTTTTATTCTTGGAGCGATATTTGGCCCATTATCCTATATTGCAGGTGAAAAGTTTGATGCGATTACTTTTCATTCTTCTTTGATAAGTATATGTATCGCTTTAGCGATTATTTGGGGTTTAAGCATGTCATTTATTTTTTTTGTTAACAAAAGAATAGGTTTTTAAAGAATGAAATACTTTAGGCTAGTTATATTACTATCATTTTGTTCTGCAGATATAAAATTGGAATCTCAGGAAATACTAGATGCTTTATATCAAGATCAATCTTGGGAGCTTCAAAAAATAACTGAAGATAGTTTGTACATTTATAAAAAAGATATTTTAGAGATGGATTTAGCTGCTTTTAGAGTAAATAAAAAAGTATCTATTGATCCATTTGAAATAATCAATATCATATCTGATATTGAAAATTATAAAAAGTTTTTAACTAGTGCAGAAGCATTAAAAACAGAGAAATTAAGCCAGAAAAGTGGGTATTTAGATGTATATCAACATATCACCATTGATCTACCATTTTTTAATGATCGAGATTATTTTTTTAGAATGATCGCTAATAAGG
>NZIX01000014.1 GCA_002691785.1 Fidelibacterota bacterium
GATTCAGTATTTTCTAAATGAACTTCAAAGGTGGCTATTCCTCCTGGTGTTAACTCTCCATTTAAATTCTCAATGGTACATGCTACCGGAGGCTGTCCAATGTAAAATGCATGAGGAGTGCCTTCAGTATACATAGGTAAATTATTCACATCAGTTAAAACAGCTTCGTCCACGGTTATATCAACAATAGTTTCATCCGGTATTCCACCATATATATCATAAACAATATCCACCAAATGACCAGACCCAGGTTCAATAGGGTTAGACATGGTATTATCAAAAGCAAATATTCTGTAAATATTACCACCAACTTCTGAACCTGATACTTCCCAGGTATCAAGGTTTAAAAACTCATTAAAAGCTAAATCGGCACCAGACACAAAAGGAGGATCTGCTAAAATATCAAGTTGAATTCCGTATACAGGCTGAGTATTTTGAATAAAGACTGATGCGTCAGTTTGTTCCCCAGATAAACCAAAGCCACCTAATAAGTTTATAGTCTGAGTTTCAATGCCNACTTCATANATTGCANTTTCAGCTGTCCAGTTTAAATCTACAAANTTTGCGTCTTGAACNTGAGTTGCAGAACTAAANGAGAGATTAACATTCANCTCCTCTTCTGCATTTGGATATACCACTATTCTGCAAACGGCACCATCACCAGGCCCCATNGAGCTCCCAATTGCATAGCCCGTAAACTGCATAGAGCCATCTCCGTTATTTACAGGATCAGGCCANGACCAACCTTGCGTTCTATCGGTTGGAATAACAGATAAAATATTAATAACATCTGGATAATCAGATATTTCAAAATAGAAAAGACTAATATCTGATTCATTATTCATATAAATATCTAAGGTATCTGTCTGTCCACTTANCGANGAGCCATTATCCATACTAATCTCAACCCATTCCACCGGAGTTGCACTCACAGTATTTGTCGGACCAGATTCTGAGCCATCCGGATAAATAGCCGTAACCTGGTAATAATAAGTTGTGCTNTTCACAACTTCTTCATCTAAGTAAGTAGTCGTATTTCCACCCACCTCAGCAATCTCTTCAAATCCATTAGAGTTACTTAAGGAACGATAAACCTTGAATGCATCAATATTTACTGGACGATTTTCTTCAAGTATTGGGTTTTGAAGGTTTACTTTTAAGTCATGAGGGATACCTCCGGGAAATTCTCTTATTACTTCAGATTTTGGTGCAGTTACAGACCATTGACCTAATTCTGTTAATTCATAATGAACCACCCTATNAAGGTCACGAGTTCCAAAAGTGACTAAAATATCATCGACAGCCCATCCAGATGCCCAAGCATCATTATCATCAGCATGAAAAGCAATATACAAATTTGAAACTCCTGCATACTCTGAAAGATCAACAGATTCAGTAACCCATTCTGACATAGGATCCAATGAGGTTACCTCTGTAAAAGAATTGCCATCCGTGCTTACTTCTATATGTGCTGTCTGCCCATATGCACCATCGTAATATGAAGCAAAGTTAAGGGTAATGTTTTCCGCACCGCTTACGTTTAAGGGTGGGGCTATTAAATAATCCATTGATCCATCATCATCAGCCATATCATCATTTGAACACATATACCATGTATGTGATGGTATCCCCCAAAAGGCACTAGAACCATCTTGAGTGATAAACCACCCTTGAGCAGAATTTGTAGTTGTTGTAAAGTCATCTGGAATGACACCCTCTTCAAAATCTTCAAAAAAGTCTTCAGGAATCGGTCCATAAGGAGCTTCCCAGTTTAGTAAAACTTGAGCATCCATACCATTCTGAGCTTCTAGGTTGTGAGGTTCTTCAATGTAACCTGGGCTAACAGTTACAGTTCCAGAATCCGCGCTAGAAACCCAATAAGTACCTCCAATACCATCTGTCACAGTCACATTTTCAAAATTAACACCCACATTTGAATTATATGCATCTACATGAACCATTAATTCCATATTTAATATCGCTCCAGAACCTGGATCAATATTTGAGTTATTGGCATCATATACAATTACACGAGTTGCACCATTCTCTAGCTCATTAAAATCAACCGAAAAACCAGAAGATCTATCTGTCGTTGTAAAGCTAATTACATCTAAATAGTTTGGAGTATCATAAATATCAAACTGCAGACCACCAACCGAACCTGAGTTTTGAAGTTCTATATCGATATATACTTCTTCAGANACATCACCCGTATCAGTCGTAGCGCTAAGGATCACCACATCGCCAATAGTTATGGATCCATTTTCTAAATCACCCTCAATAATGTTACCATTTTCATCACTAACCGTTAAATCAAACAATTCAAGATCCAAATTCGCAGATAGAATTTCACTTCCATCATAATGAAGGTTCATTACGACATCATCACCACCTTGAGCAATACCACTTCCATTGCCACTGTAAAAGACTATTCGGCCTGATCCATCATCAAAAATATTGTAATCTGCACTAAAATTATCTGCATCAACTGCTGAAGCCCCTGAAAGCTCGATAAGGGTTGGAAGAACAATAACATCAAATTGGAAACCGCCAACTATATTTTCAGGGTTTGATAGCGTGACTGGCACAACAATATCTTCAGTATATCCACTCACAGAAACATCCCCTACGGATATAGTCACATTAGCTAATGATTTACCAATAAGCATTATTAAAGCTAAGTTTTTGAAATATTTTAAAAATAAACCCATTATACTAATCTCCAACGATTGTAAAAATTTTAAATAATAAATATTGTGATAAGTAGAACTCACGCCTATTTATCTTGTGTTAAAATAACGATTTTATATGGATAATTCACTCACAAATTATTGATCAAGAGAATTTATTATATCTGCATATAAGTCCTCGACATCTTCGATCCCAACAGACAACCTTACAAGATCCTTAGTTAAACCCATGTCCTCTTTTGTTTTGTCAGGAATTGAGCCATGTGTCATATCATAGGGAACACAAACTAAGCTTTCAACTCCACCTAAACTTTCCGCTAAGGTAAATAATTTAACTCTTGATAAAAAATGGTCTCTTTTTTCAATAGAGCCTAGTCTTAAGGATATCATACTTCCGTAAATTGAATCTCCTTTAGGATTTAACTGTTGAATTGAAGCAAGTTTAAATTGATCATGAGATTCTAAACCNGGATAAATCACGGATGAAATTTTTGAATGTTCATTCAATCTTTGAGCCAGTTCTATCGCATTATCAGATTGCTTTTGAACCCGTATCCCAAGGGTTTTTGTGCTTCTTAGCAATAACCAAGAATCGAAGGGACTCAAAACAGCGCCTGCAGATTTTTGAATAAAATAGAGTTGCTCTGCAATTGAATCATTGTTGGTTATAAGCACACCAGCAATTAAATCACTATGTCCTCCTATGTACTTGGTTGCACTATGCATTATTATATCTGCACCTAAATTAAGTGGGCTCTGACCATAAGGACTCATAAAAGTATTATCTACTGCCAGTTTTATACTATGCTTCTTACACAAGGTCGAGACTTTATTTATGTCGCACAATTCTAATAATGGATTTGTAGGAGTCTCTAAAAAGATCCATCTCGTATTAGGTTTAATTTTTTTTTCAATTTTATCAAGAAATCGGGTATCTACAAAATCAAATTCAAAACCATGTTTAGTTAAGACATCAACTGCTAATCTATAAGTACCTCCATAAACATTTCTTCCAAAAATGACATGGTCANCTTTTTTNAGTGTTTGAAAAAGAGCTGTAATNGCAGCCATTCCGCTCGAAAATAAAATTCCATGGTTACCATTTTCCAAGCTTGCNATATTAGCTTCAAATCTTTTCTGGGTTGGGTTTCCTGCTCTGGAATAATCATATCCCTTGTGNACGCCAACAGCTTCTTGCTGAAAAGTNGAAGTTGCATAAATAGGAGCGATGACCGCACCGGTTTCTTTNTCTGGTTTATTGCCCACATGAATAGCGCGTGTATTAAACTTTAATTTATTATCTGCCATAACTTTTAAACCCTTGAATAACCTTTATTAATGTAGTTTTGAAGTTTTTTAAACTTAATTTCAATTTCAGCACCATCAGGACCNCGCACAAGTATCTTATCATTTCGTCCATACTTCTGTTCTGTTTTTATTGGGGTTCTAACCTGCTCAGGCTGATTAGCTCTCTGATTTTGGGCTCCTTGAAAACCCATACCTGTGGTGTCTTTATGTGATACTTTTAAGTTTCTTACTTTGCTTTGTTGCACATTTTGGGATTGTTCGACACCTTGAATTTGAGTTCTAAATAATCGTTGGATGGTAACAGAATTCATTTCTTTCATCATGATTTGAAACATTTTAAANCCCTCAGACTTATATTCTAAAAGAGGATTTTTTTGTCCATAAGCTCTTAAATTTATTCCCTCTCGAAGTTGATCCATTGCATAGAGATGATCTTTCCATTTTTCGTCAATAGTCCTTAGAATTACAAAACGTTCAAAATTTCGTAAAACTTCCTCAGAAAGCAGAGTCTCTCTTGCTTTATAAACAGCCTTAGCTTTTTCTATTAATATATTAATNACTTCATCGTCATTAATATCAGTCTTTCCTAGGCTATCTTTAATTTTATTTAATCCAGTATCGATCATGATATGAGTAGCAAATGCCTGTTTTAGGTAATCCCAATCCCANAGTTCATAACTTCCTTGATCCTGTTGAATTTCGATTTCGTCTAAAATATAATCTTCAAGAATATTAAAAACGGATTCTTGCATGTTCTTACCAGACAGAGCGTTATTTCTAATATCGTAAACTACTTGTCTTTGTTGGTTCATAACGTCATCATATTCAAGTAAATGTTTCCTAACACCAAAATTTCGTAATTCTACTTTTTTTTGTGCATTTGAGATCGCCCTAGTAACCATTTTTGCTGAGATTACCTCTCCTTCTTCAATACCCAATCTATCCATTATAGAAGCAACTTTATCTGAGCTAAACAATCTCATCAGGTCATCTTCTAATGATAGATAAAATCGGGAAGAACCAGCATCACCTTGTCTTCCACTACGTCCTCTCAATTGAAGATCTATTCTACGAGATTCATGTCGCTCAGTACCAATAATATGTAAACCACCCAAACTTTTAATTCCTTCGCCCAGTTTAATATCAGTACCNCTNCCTGCCATATTNGTAGCAATCGTAACTGCTCCATTTTGACCAGCCCGGGCAACAACTTCGGCTTCGCTTTGATGTTGTTTCGCATTTAAAACACTATGAGGAATATTCTTTCTTTTCAACATTCTTGCAAGNAATTCAGAAATTTCTACAGAAATAGTTCCTACTAAAACCGGCTGACCTTTTTTATGTGAATCAGCAATTTCTTGTATCACAGCATTATATTTTTCTCGCTTAGTTTTATAAACATAATCTTCTTTATCTTGACGAGAAATNTTTCGATGNGTCGGTATAACAGTTACNTCAAGTCCGTAAATTGAACCTAGTTCCTCTGCTTCNGTTTCNGCGGTNCCTGTCATTCCTGACAGCTTATCATACAAACGAAAATAATTTTGAATCGTTATAGTTGCTAGTGTTTGAGTTTCACGTTCAATCTTTACGTTTTCTTTTGCTTCAAGTGCTTGATGCAATCCATCAGAATACCGTCGCCCGGGCAATACTCGACCTGTAAATTCATCTACAATCATCACCTTACCATCTTGTAAAACATACTCGACATCCTTCTCAAACATAGTATATGCACGTAATAGCTGATTAAAATTATGAATAGTTCCACTTCTTTGCGCATGCAATTGATGTGCTTTTTCTTTTTCTGCTTCAATTTCGATTTGACTTAAATCCTTTTTTTCATCAATCTCATTTAACAAAACTCCTAAATCTGGAATAATAAAAGCCTGAGGATTATCTGGAGCTAAAAGAGATCTTCCCTTTTCAGTGATATCCATGACATGACTTTTTTCTTCAATAGAAAAGTATAAATCATCATCTACTTCATGCATTTTTTTATCACGTATGTAATTTGACTCAATATCTTGAGCCAGCTTTAACATACCCTGTTCCTGAAAAATTTTCATAACCTTCTTATGTTTAGGCATCCCTCTCTGAGCTTGCAATAGTTTTAAGCCTGCTCCTTCTTCATCTTTTGCATTTAATAAATTTTCAGCTTCACTCACTAAATCAGAGACTAACATCGATTGCTTCTTTACTAAATTTTGAACTCCTGGTTTTAAAGCTGTAAATGTTTCATCCACTGGAGCATCAACAGCCCCTGATATAATTAGAGGAGTTCTTGCTTCGTCGATTAATACACTGTCAACCTCATCAACAACCGCAAATGCATGACCTCTTTGAACCATATCCTCTTCTTTNAGAGCCATATTGTCTCTGAGATAATCAAAACCAAATTCATTATTGGTACCATAAACAATATCTCGACTATACATCTCTCGCCTTTTGATATTATTCATTGAGTTTAAAATAAACCCNACAGTTAAGCCCAATCGCTTGTAAACCTCACCCATCCATTCAGCGTCTCTTTGAGCAAGATAATCATTNACCGTTATNACATGNACTCCTCTTCCCGTCAANGCATTNAAAAATATTGGCATTGTAGCAACCAAAGTTTTCCCTTCACCTGTTTTCATCTCTGCTACTTTACCNTTGTGCAAAGTGATTGCNCCTAATAATTGAACATCATATGGAATCATCTCCCANTTAATNTCCTGNCNAGAGGCTTTCCAAGAAGANCCAAACATTCTTCGNCAAGTNTCTTTTACNATAGCAAAGGCCTCTACCATAATTAAATNAAGAGCTCCTTNTTCTGCTTTTAATATTTCNGANGCNCTTTCTTTTTTATCCATANTTAGAGATAANGANGACTCCTTTTCTTCTCTTGTTTTNATAACAAACTCTTTAAGTTTTTGTGTTTTCTCTACTAAATNCTCATCAGACTTCGATGACAATNTTTCGTAGTATTGGTTAATTTTTTTAATCGTTGGAGCAAGNTTTTTCATCTCCCTTTCTGATTTTGTTCCGAATAGCCTTGAAAGAAACATATTTTGTTAACTCTTTATTTTATTTATGTAATAATTATATACTGAATCTAAGATACCATTTATAAAATTTGGACTTTCTTCAGTACTGTATACTTTTGATATTTCAACCATTTCTGTGATAGAAGCTTTTGGTGGAACATCATCTATAAATAGTATTTCTATAATACCCATCCTTAATAAAATTTTATCTACTTCAGCAATTCTTTTAAAATCCCAATTTTGTAAATTATTTTTAATTATACTATCTGCTTTTTCTGTATGTTTTAAAACAGAACTATAAAGTAAATCAATGTAATTAGCATCACTTTCTCTTTCATAGCTTTTAGGAATATTTAGAATCTTAGTTAATACCTCTTTTGGGTTTTCTTCTAAAAAATTAAGTGCATACAAAGCCTTGAGAACAGACTCTCTCGCATGTCTTCTAGGATGAGTTTTAGTTGCTGTCACGCTTTCCCATAAGATTTTTCTTTGGCAGATATACATTTTTTAACTTACTAATATCATTTATCCTTTTTTTAGCTTCTTTTAAGGCAGCTTCATGGGTTGTTACATTATCACTATCGGCTCTATCATAGATATTCATTAAGGTATCATAAATTCCTTCTGCCTGCTGGAAAGCACGCTTTCTATTGTAGCCTTCAATTTCATTTGCACAATTAATTAACCCTCCTGAATTAATAGCATAATCAGGAGCATACAAGATATCTTGGTTTTTTAACATTTGAGAATGTGTAATTTCATCTTTGAGTTGATTATTCGCCGAACCTGCAACAATAGAACATTTTAATTTTGGAATTGTCTGATCATTTAAAGTAGAACCCATTGCACAGGGTGAGTAAATATCCACCTCAGCATCATAAATTTGGTCTATTTCAATTATTTTAACTCCAAAATCATTTGCCACTAGCTTTAAAGCTTTTTTATCAAGATCAGAAACTAGAACCTCAGCGCCTGCTTCTGTAAGATGTTTAGTTAGGTGATATCCAACATGCCCAACTCCCTGGACTGCTACTTTTAACCCACTTAAAGAGTCTCTATTTAAATGCTTTTTAACCGTTGCACGAATTCCAGAAAATGTGCCTAGTGCCGTTACTGGCCCTGGATCTCCCCCACCACCTAANGCCCTNGATAATCCNGTAACATATTCTGTTTCCATTCTGACCCATTCCATATCTTTTACACTAGTGCCTACATCTTCTGCCGTAATATAGCGTCCAGCTAATCCTTGGACAAAACGTCCAAAAGACCTGAACAAAATTTCATTTTTATTTTTTTTTGAATCGCCTATAATAACCGCCTTACCACCACCTAGATTTAATCCTGCTATTGCAGCTTTATAACTCATACCTCTTGATAACCTTAGAACATCTTGGAGTGCCTCAGCCTCTGAATTATAACTCCACATTCTACAACCACCTAGGGCTGGACCAATAGTTGTATTATGGATTGCAATAATTGCCTTTAATCCTGTATTACTATCGGAACAAAAAACAACTTCTTCATGTCCTTTAGAAGTCATGTTTTCAAAAACAAATGACATATATTTCCTCTCAAATTATTATTTAGTTATTTTTTAAAATTTCTCGAGCAATAACTAATTTTTGTATTTCAGATGTTCCCTCATATATTTCAGTGATTTTTGCATCACGCATTAACCTTTCGACACCATACTCCTGAATATAGCCATAACCACCATGAATTTGAACACATTCAGAGGATGCTTTCATGGCAACCCTAGAGGCAAACAACTTAGCCATTGAGCTTTCTTTTAAATAGTTTTTATTTTGATCTTTAAGATAAGCNGCTNTCCAAACTAACATCCTTGCTGCCTCAATATCNGTTGCCATTTCAGCAAGTTTATTTTTAATAGAACCAAACTGNCTAATTTTCTTCCCAAATTGAATACGTTCTTTTGAATATTCAATTGACCTTTCTAGTGCTGAACGGGCTAAACCAAGTGCTTGCGCAGCTATCCCTATCCGNCCTCCTCTTAATGCATTGAGAGCAATTGAGAATCCTTCTCCTGGTTTACCTATCATATTTTTCGAAGAAACTTTACAATTGTCAAAAAAGATTTGACAGGTATCAGANGCCCTTAAACCTAATTTATCTTCCTTCTTNCCAACCGTAAACCCTTCTATACCTTTTTCAACAATAAAGGCAGATATTTCATTCTTATTTTCTTTCCTTCCAGTAACACAAAAAATGATTACAATATCACTAGATATTCCACTAGTTACCCAATTTTTTGATCCTGAAATCAAATAGTTTTCGCCATCTTTATAAGCCAAAGTTTTCATGTTACTTGCATCGGAACCTGATTGAGTTTCACTTAAACTATAGGCTCCTAGCTTAGCTCCACTTGCTAAAGGTTTCAGATATTTTTCTTTTTGCTCTTCACTACCATAATCATTCAATACATGACANACCAGAGAATTATTTACTGACATTATAGTTGAAGTTGCTAATTCGACTGCTGCAATTTCTTCAATAGCTAATACATAAGAAATTGTATCAAGCTCTGATCCATTCCAAATCTCTGGAACCATCATACCCATATACCCTAATTCACCCATTAATTTGATTTCATTTTTTGGAAATATACTTTTCTCATCCCTTTCAATAACTCCAGGAAGAATATGCTTTTGAGAAAACTCACGGGTTGTTTTTTTAATTAAATGCTGTTCTGGTGTTAACTCAAATTCAATCATATCTTCTCCAAAATCATAGCAGAGGCTTCACCTCCACCAATACAAAGAACAGCAAGACCATACTTTTTATTTTTTTGAGACATCGCATTTAAAAGTGTTGCTAAGATACGAGCTCCAGATGCTCCAATTGGATGACCGATAGCAACCGCTCCTCCATAAACATTAACAATCTCTGGATTAATTTTAAAATCATCAATTGCAGCCATTGTCACTGATGAAAAAGCTTCATTTATCTCCCATAAACCAATTTCGCTAGAGTTCATTCCAGCTTTTTTTAAAACACGTTTAATGGCCTCGCCTGGCGCAGTTGTAAACCACTCAGGCTTATGAGCATATGAACAATGTGCGACAATTCTAGCTATGGGTTCCAAGTCCAACTCAAGAGCCTTTTTTTCACTCATAACTAGAGCTGCAGCTGCACCATCATTTAATTTAGAAGCATTTGCTGCTGTAATGGTACCCTCTTTTTCGAAAGCTGGTCTCAATTTAGAAAACTTATCAAAGTTAGCTTTGCCTGGTTCTTCATCCTCTTTAATGAAAACAGTTTCTGATCTTCTTTTTTCAATTTTGATTGGAATGATCTCTTTTTCAAAAACATTGATTGATTGAGCTATCTTAGCTTTTTGATAAGATTTTTTTGCAAATGTATCTTGTGCTTCTCTTGAAAAATTTCTTTTTGAAGATAACATTTCTGCACAATTTCCCATATGCATGTTATTATAGACATCCCAAAGTCCATCATGAATCATACTATCAATCATTTCACTATGACCCAGTTTCTGCCCCTTTCTAAAATTATTAATAAGATACGGAGCATTCGACATACTTTCCATTCCACCTGCTAAAACAATCTCTGAATCAGAACCTTGAATAGCCTGATCTGCTAACATAATTGCTTTTAGCCCTGATCCACACATTTTATTAATAGTCAAACATGAAACATGATTAGGTAAACCACTAAATAGAGCTGCCTGTCGAGCAGGAGCCTGTCCTAATCCAGCTCCTAAAACATTTCCCATAATCACTTCATCAATAGAGATATCATCTAAATTTTTATCTGCAATTATACCTTTAANTACTTCTGATCCAAGTTGAGGAGCAGATAANGATGAAAGAGATCCTTGGAATGNNCCAACCGGAGTTCTCTTTGCAGAAATTATGANTGAATTAGTTTTCACTTAGTAATAAAATTGGTTTAATCAACTGCCTAAATTAATCAATATTTTTACGAATCATTTCAATACCCATAAAATATTTATTTTTTTTCATCATAAGCTTCAATTATAGACTTTACTAAAGTATGTCTAACAACATCTTCTTTATTAAATTCATAAAACCCTATTCCATGGATTCCTTTTAAAATATTTATGGCTTGTATCAAACCAGAGTACTTATTTTTTTTCAAATCTACTTGCGTTATATCTCCCGTTATTACTGCTCTAGAGCCAATACCCANNCGTGTCAGAAACATTTTCATTTGTTTATCAGTTGANTTTTGAGCTTCATCTAAAATCATAAAACTATTTTCTAAGGTCCTNCCGCGCATNTAGGCTANGGGNACTATTTCAATTATATTATTTAAAAATAAATCTTCTAATTTATTNTTTGNTAATATTTTTTCTAANGATTCATAAAGNGGTGTTAAATAAGGATCNACTTTTTCTTTTAAATCTCCAGGAAGAAATCCAAGATTTTCTCCTGCNTCAACAGCTGGGCGACATAAGATTATTTTATCAACTTCATTGTTATCTAATAATGCCATNGCATACACTATTGATAAAAATGTTTTTCCCGTACCAGCAGGACCAGTTATGAGAGATAGATCATTTTCTTTTATTATATTAATCGCTTTAACTTGCCCCTGAGTTCTTGGATTTATTTTACCTTTTCTTCCTTTGTATAAATTAAATTTTGAATCACTAAAATAGTTTATATTTTTTACATTTTCAGATTTAATAATTATAATTAAATCTTTTATTTTTGCNAAATTAATGGATCCTTTTTTATTCAAAATTTCAATCATTTCNTTNAATACTTTTACAGCTTTATCAACATTTTCAAGCTTTCCGTTCAACTTGATTATATCATTTCGGTAAATAATTGAAACAGACAGTTCTAATTCAATCAATTTTAAAAAGCTGTCAGAAACGCCAAAAATCTTAATTGGATTAATAGATTTTATTTTAATCGATTTCTCCATATTATTTAATTATCTTGTAATTTCATANGTTATAATTTAGGATATTTCACCATTTTATACTTAAAACAAAAGATCCAATTAATTCTANTATTNAGTNTTTCTATGATACTTCTTCAATGTTCAGAAAAACCTAATTTAAACCCTGTAAATCAGAATATTGAGTTTTTATTAGATAAAGGAATGATTTATTGGGAGCAGAGGACTGACTCTGTAACACTTAATAAAGGAAAACACTTCATTAAACTCGCCCAAGAAAATCGTCCAAATGATTTTGACTTAAAAATTTTACTTGCAAAAATTAATTATACACATGCTTTATTTTTTGAAAAAAACATTGAAATTAAAAATCAAATTTTTTGGGAAAACAGTCAATTATGTCAAAATGCTGTCTTGTCACATAAAGACTTTATTTTACTTTACAAAAATGACCAAACGGATGATTACAGCAAAATGATCGATTTATTATCCGAAGCTCCGAAATCGGTAATTCCAGGTCTTTTCTGGTGGGCGACAAATTTAGGACGTTATTTGAATGATAAACCTGTTTTAGAAAGGNTAAAATATCGAGANTTANTAGAAGTCNTCATGCATAGAATAATTTCNNTAGANCCTAANTTTTATTACAGNGGNCCCTATCGATTTTTTGGATCTTTNTATACTCGTATTCCTGGCATAGAACTTTCGCAAGCAAAANCATATTTTGATCANGCTTTTCAAACAAATCCTGAATATCTAGGAAACCTAGTCCATATGGCAGAATATTATTATCAGAAATCTGGAAATAGAGAAATGTTTAACAAAACTTTAANATCTGTTATTGATACAGATATTAATCTTATACCCGAANTGATGGCAGAAAATTTTTTGTATCAAAAGAGGTCNAGAGAGCTNTTAAAAAAAGAAGCCTCATTGTTTGAATAATTAGATATTATTTTAGTTTAATTCCTAGATCAATTAATTGAGAATTTGAGACTTTACTAGGGCTTTGATCCATTATAGAAGTTGCAGAAGTTGTTTTGGGAAATGCAATTACATCCCTTATATTTTCAGTATNAGCCAATAGCATTACTAGACGATCAAATCCAAATGCAATTCCACCATGAGGTGGAGCACCATAATTTAAAGCTTCGACAAGGAATCCAAATTTTTCAACTGCGTCTTCATGGCTTAGACCAAGCAAGGAGAATACTTTTTCTTGAACATGACTTGAATGGATTCGAATTGAACCCCCTGCAATTTCATAACCATTCATGGTGAGGTCATATCCTCTGCTCAATGCTTCTAAAGGCTTTTTGTCAAAACTATCAACATGCTCAATCNTTGGAGCTGTGAAGGGATGATGCTTTGCAATATATCTATTTTGCTGATCATCNTAATCAAACATAGGAAAATCAGTGACCCAAACAGGTTTAAATAGATTATTATCAATTAAGTTTTCTTGTTTTGCTATTTTTATTCGAAGATTACCTAGAGCTTTTAAAGTTGTTTTTGAGTTACCTCCAATCATAAAAATAATATCNCCAGGTTTTATGCCTGTNTTTTTTACAAGATCATTTTGCAAATCTTCATTAAAAAATTTNCTNATACCTCCAGAAAANACGTCATCCTCTTTTTTCATCCAANCNAGACCTTTAGCTTTAAATTTTGCAACAAATTCTGTNAACCNATCTATCATTTTTCTNGAAAATTTCGCACCATCTCTNACTACAATTCCTCTAACAACTTCAGCGGAGTGAAATGATTTAAATTCAGAATGCTTTGTAATAGATTCAAGATTGATCANTGGCATTCCGAATCGCAAGTCTGGTTTATCTGAGCCATATTTATTCATGGCTTCTTGGTAGGTCAATCTTTGAAATTTACTGGGTAAATCTTCCTTGATAATACTNTTAAAAATATGTCTTACTAAGTTCTCCATATTTAAAAAAATATCTTCCTCATCAACAAAAGACATTTCAAGATCAATTTGTGTAAACTCGGGCTGTCTATCCGCTCGTAAATCTTCATCCCGAAAACATTTAACAATTTGAAAATATCTATCGTAACCAGCAATCATCAANATTTGTTTATAAATTTGAGGTGATTGAGGTAATGCATAAAAACTTCCTTGATGGATTCGACTTGGGACAAGATAATCTCTTGCTCCTTCAGGAGTTGATTTCATCAACATTGGTGTNTCAACTTCTAAAAANTTATTTTTTGATAGAAAGTTTCTTGTTTCTTGATATGCTTTATGACGGATAATCATATTGTATTGNAATTCATCCATCCTTANTTCTAAATATCTATATTTTAATCTTANGTTTTCTTCTGAACTATCTCGNCTTGAAAGTATAAAAGGAAGTGGTGCTGATTCATTTANAANCTCATANTTATNAACTGAAATTTCAATTTCACCAGTTTTAATCTTAGAATTGATAGAGGAGCCTAACCGATTACAAACTTCACCACTAACAGATAATACATCTTCAATTGATATTTTTTTAATTACTTCAAAGTCACCTTTAAAAACCTCTGAATCAAAAACAATTTGCGTTTTTCCATAGCGATCTCGAAGGTCAATAAAAACAACTTGTCCATGCAACCTTACACTATTGACCCAGCCATTCAAAGAGACAGCCTTGCCAACATCTGCTTTTCTAATTTCACCACATGTATGGGTTCTTTTATACATTTTAAGTTCTCTGTAGTTAGAAAAAAACCGCTCTAAATTACAAGCGGTTTTAAATTAAACTTAATAAATACTTTATTTATCTTTTTGAAATCTTTAATCGATTTATTGCTCTTAAAATAGCTGATTCAACTCGCACCATATCAATGCCTTGAATGTTGTTTTGTTTTCTTTCTTGAGCTCTTTCTAATGATTTTTTTGCCCTATCCATATTTATATCAGAAGAGGCTTCTATTGATTCAACTAACAACTTAACTTTTCCATTAATTATTTCAGCAAAACCGCCACCAGTTGCTAAATATTGTTTTGATTTATCAAAGCTAATTTTCACTTCACCAATATCTAAAGCAAACATACCCTCTTGGTGATTTGCCATCACACCAAATGAACCATCAAGACCTGGGCATCTCATGTAATTTACGGAGTGATGGTTTGTCACCCCGAGTGGGGTGACTATTTCAAGTTCAAATTTATTCATCAAGCTGACATTTTTTTATCTTTTTCAATTGCTTCATCTATCGTCCCTACATAAGAAAAGGAATTTTCTGATAATTGATCTACTTCTCCACTTAGAATAGCTTCAAATCCAGATACCGTATCTTCTAAACTCACATATCTTCCTGGAGTTCCTGTAAATTGCTCAGCAACAAAAAATGGTTGAGACATAAACTTTTGAATTTTTCTTGCGCGAGCAACAACAAGTTTATCATCATCAGAGAGCTCATCCATACCTAAAATAGCAATGATATCCTGAAGATCTTTATATTGTTGAAGGACTGATTGTACATCTCGAGCAACTCCATAATGTCTTTCACCTATTATTCTTGGATCAAGAATTCTTGAAGATGAAGCCAAAGGATCCACAGCGGGATAGATCCCTAACTCAGCAATTTTTCTTTCAAGTACTGAAGTCGCATCTAAATGAGCAAATGCAGTAGCAGGAGCAGGATCCGTTAAATCATCTGCAGGTACGTAGACAGCCTGAACCGAAGTAATTGAACCTTTTTTAGTAGAAGTTATACGTTCTTGAAGATCTCCCATCTCTGTAGATAAGGTTGGTTGATAACCAACTGCAGAAGGCATACGTCCAAGTAGGGCTGAGACTTCAGAACCTGCTTGCGTAAATCTAAAAATATTGTCGATAAATAATAATACGTCACGNCCTTCATCATCNCGAAAAAATTCAGCCATTGCTAACCCACTNAAGGCAACCCNAAGACGTGCNCCAGGNGGNTCATTCATNTGACCAAAAACCATGGTTGTCTTATCGATNACNCCNGACTCNGTCATCTCATTNTAGAGATCATTACCTTCCCGAGTTCTTTCNCCAACACCNGCAAAAACAGANTATCCTCCNTGTTCAGTTGCAATATTTCTAATNAGCTCCTGAATAAGAACGGTTTTTCCAACACCGGCTCCTCCAAAAAGACCTGTTTTTCCNCCTCGAGTGTATGGCTCCATCAGATCAACAACTTTAATACCNGTGACCAATACTTCAGTAGATGTTGCNANNTCATCATGNCTTGGAGCAGGTCTATGAATAGGGTTTCTTTTATCNGTTTCACAATNCCCTTTCTCATCAATAGTATTTCCTAGAACATCAAACAATCTACCAAGGGTTTTTTCTCCAACTGGAACTGTNATAGGCTCTCCTTTATCGATAACCTTNTGTCCTCTTACNAAACCATCAGTAGTNTCCATAGCCACNGTTCTAACTACACCATCTCCTAGGTGCTGTGCTACTTCTAAGACCAGTATCCCATCATCTCCTCGATCAACACTTAATGCATTATAAATATTTGGTAAGTGACCGTCCTCATACACAACATCAACAACAGCACCCATTACTTGAGATATTTTTCCAGTTTTTGACATAAATTTTTGTCCTTTTTAATTATCCTAAAGCTTCCGCGCCACCAACAATTTCCAACATTTCGGTTGTAATGGATGCCTGTCNAGCTTTGTTAAATTCTAATGTTAGNTTTTTTATCATATCTTGAGCATTGGTTGTAGCATTTTCCATCGATAACATCCTTGCTGCTTGTTCACTAGCATATGATTCAAGNAAATACTTCCATATTTGNACATTTAANTGTTTGGGAATCATTGTCCTNACTAATTCTTCCTTTGAAGGTTCATANAATCTATTTGANCCTGTTTTTATCTGTTCNTCATAGGATAANGGAAGAAGTATTTCAGATTTCACTTCCTGTTGNGCAACATTAACAAAGTAATTATAAACAACGTGAATTTCATCAACCTTACCGCTTAGGAAGTGNTCTATGATNCTTCGCCCAATCATCATAGCCGTATCGAATTGCATATCTGCCCANAAATCTATGTGACTTTCAATAATATTATATTGACGCTTTTTNAAATGATCACGAGATTTTTTACCAATACAAAATAAATCAATATTTTCTTTACCAAACTGATCAATNTCTTTTTGAGCAATTTTAATTATNTTTGTATTAAATGCTCCTGCTAAACCTCTATCCGCTGACACAACAACATAAGCTTTTCTTTTAATTTCCCTTTCTTCTAGCAGNGGAAATAAGTCTCGTTCAACATCTGTTAATAANTGNTGAATAACTTCTGTTAATGAANTNCTNTANGGTCTAGAATTCTCCATTCTTTCTTGAGATTTTCTCATCTTTGCTGCCGCAACCATNTTCATGGCTTTGGTAACNTTNTGAATACTTTTAACCGANTTTATTCGATCTCTAATTACCTTTANNTTTGCCATAAAANNNTATTCAGNAAATCCTTTTTTGAAATTTATTATAAAATCCTCAAGAAGTTTTTCGTTCTCTTCTGATATTTTNCCCTCTTTTGTAATTGAGCCNAGTATGTCATTCGCACTGTCTTCTATATGTTCAATAAGTGCTTTTTCAAATACTCCAANTTTTTCGACAGCTANATCATCTAAATAACCTTTTGATGCAGCAAAGATAATNGCAATTTGTTGNCCNACACCNATNGGNACATATTGATTTTGTTTTAANATTTCAACCATTCTCTCNCCNCGTGTAAGCTGAGNAAGAGTTGCTTTATCNANATCTGATCCAAACTTAGCAAAAGCCTCTAANTCTCTNTATTGAGCTAAATCTAATCGAAGAGTCCCTGCTACNGATTTCATTGCTTTTATCTGAGCATTTCCACCAACTCTCGATACCGATAGACCNACATCGATGGCAGGNCGAATNCCTGAATTAAATAAATTTGTCTCTAAATAAATTTGACCATCGGTAATTGAAATTACATTAGTTGGAATATANGCAGAGACATCACCTTCCTGGGTTTCGATAATTGGCAAAGCAGTTAGGGAACCTCCACCCAAATCATTCGATAATTTTGAAGATCTTTCTAATAATCGACTGTGCAAATAANAAACATCACCAGGAAACGCTTCTCTACCAGGAGGACGCCTTAAAACTAAAGACATCTGCCTATATGCAACAGCCTGCTTAGATAGGTCATCATAAACAATTAATGCATGCTTTCCATTGTCTCTAAAATATTCACCCATTGCAGCACCTGAATAAGGTGAGATATATTGCATTGGAGCTGGGTCTGAAGCATTTGCAGCTACTACTGTTGTGTATTCCATTGCTCCATTTGATTCTAATTCTTGAACTAAAGCAGCAACCGTGGATGCTTTTTGTCCAATTGCTACGTAGATGCAATAGACCGGCTCATCTGTTTTATGGGTGTATGCTTGATTAATAATTGCATCTATTGCAACAGCTGTTTTTCCAGTCTGCCTATCTCCAATAATCAATTCGCGCTGACCTCTTCCAATAGGAATCATACTGTCAACGGCTTTTATACCCGTTTGCAAAGGTTGCGTTACTGGCTGTCTAGCCATCACACCAAGCGCCTTTCTTTCAATGGGCAATTGATGAGGAGTATCTATCGCACCTTTACCATCGATAGGCTGACCAAGAGGATTTACCACTCTCCCAAGCATGGCTTCACCTACAGGGACTTCTACTACTCGTCCGGTTCTTTTTGCTAAATCACCTTCCTTAACCATACGAGTTTCACCAAATAGCACTAAGCCCACATTATCTTCCTCAAGATTCAGGGCCATTCCATAAACATCGTTTGGCAGTTCTACGAGCTCTGAACTCATTACATTTTCTAATCCGGATACACGAGCGACCCCATCTCCAACCTGGATAACTTCCCCAACTTCTGAGACATCAACGTTCCCATCGAAAGATTCAATTTTTTCTTTTAATAACTTGGTTAACTGATCTGTATTTATTTTCATATCATCCTAAGCAGTTATGATAGCAAAAGCTTATTTTTTAGCATTTGCAATTGATTCTGGATTGACGCATCCAGAAATGTGTTTTCTATTTTTAATTTAATTCCACCGATAATAGTTTTATCAACAGAAATTGATATCTCTGCGTTCTTTTTAATCGTTTTATCAATGGAATTCTTTAATTGTTGTAATTCTTTTTCTGACAAATCTTCAGCTAAAGTTGCGTGAACATTTATGATATCAATACTAGACATATATTTTGCTGAAAAAGAATTACAACAATTAAAGAATTCCATTGATAAAACGATTAAA
>NZIX01000015.1 GCA_002691785.1 Fidelibacterota bacterium
CGTCTTTGAAAGAGCTAATAAACGAGGTGTAAATAGATTTATTTGTGCAGCTACAAATATGGAAGATGTTCATCAATGTATAGAAATTGCAGAAAACTACGATCAGGTTTTTTGCTCATCAGGTATACATCCTCATGATACAAAAGATGCCCCTAAAAATTATATTGAAAAAATTTATAATCTTATGAGTAATGATAAGATGGTTGCAATTGGAGAAATTGGATTAGATTATTTTAGAAACATATCAGACTCAAACATTCAAAAGAAAAGACTAAGAGAACAACTTAAAATAGCCTTAGAAATTGATAAACCAGTCATTATCCATAATAGAGAAGCAGATGAAGATATGATAAGTATATTAACTGAGTTTCCTGAAGTTTCTGGGGTAGCTCATTGTTTTTCAAGTAATCTTGATATGGCAAATCAATTTTTAGAATTAGGATACTATATTTCTTTTTCAGGCAATTTAACATTTAAAAACAGTCATTTACCAAGCGTTGCTAAAGAATTGCCTCTTGATCGATTGCTTGTAGAAACTGATTCACCATTTTTAAGTCCTGTTCCTTTCAGAGGGAAGCCAAATGAGCCAGCTAGAGTTCGTTATGTCGCCGAAAAACTAGCAGATATACATAATATTGCACTTGAAGAAATAGCGAATATAACTTCAGAAAATGCTTCTAAAATTTTCAGGCTGTAGTTTGTATGATTAAAAATAAGTATCATCCCTTTAGAAAAAAGTGGGGACAGAATTTTTTAGTGGATAAAAACTTATTAGAAAGAATAGCAAGGACTATTGATCCACAAAATAATGATTCCTTTTTAGAGATAGGCCCAGGAGAGGGTGCGCTCACTCAGCACATTTTTTCAAAAGCTAAAGAAATGTTGGCAATTGAAATTGATCCACTATTATTTGAAACCTTAACAAACCGTGAAGATCTTTCTGGGTTGAAAGTAATTAACTCAGATATTTTAACACAAGACATTGAATCTTTATCAGTCAATTATCCATTAAGAATCATTGGGAATATCCCTTATAATATTACTTCTTCAATAATATTTTGGTTAATTGAGCAATTTCATTTTTGGGAAGATGCATTCATTATGATGCAAAAAGAAGTTGCAAAAAGATTAACATCAAAGGTTGGGACAAAATCTTACGGAAGATTAACGGTGGTATCAGGTGCATACTTAGATTTTGAATATTGTTTTACTATACCTCCAGATGTCTTTATTCCAAAGCCTAAGGTAGAATCCGCACTTGTAAGGTTTACCAAAAAAAAGAATCCTATTATAAGTGATAAAAAGTATACTCGTTTTAACAAACTAGTTNCTTCTGCATTCTCCCAGAGAAGAAAAATGCTAAGAAATACTTTAAAGAGCTGGGATATACCAATTGATTTACAAGAGAGGGTCGATTTTAATAGGCGTCCAGAAACTTTAACTATCAAAGAGTTTGCTTCTCTGGTTTAATACTTGGAAGTAAGTTGCGTTAAGGTTAATATNGTCGGCTTTGATAAAACATTTTATCAAAAAATGTATGCCACAAACTACACTTTGGAGGTGATTTAAGTGGTTGAAGTACAGGTAAGAGAAAAAGAATCTTTTGAAAGAGCTCTTCGTCGATTTAAAAAGATGTGGGAAAGAGCAGGTGTCTTAAGAGAAATCCGCACTCGTGCTTTTTATGAGAAGCCGAGTGATACTAAGCGAGAAGCAAGGAAAAAAACTGTTAGGCGAGTTAAGAGACTTGCTAGGATAGAGGCTCTTCGTAATAATCCAAGAGCTAGCCGGATTCGTCGCAGAAAACCTCAAAAAAAGCGATATTAGGCTTAAAGAAAAATAATAAAGCCTCGGTTTTCCGAGGCTTTTCTTTTTTAAAATAATTACGAACAATTTTATTGTATTGTATAAAGTATAAACAGGGAATCTATGATTATAAGAAGTATTTCAGGTGTTAGAGGTCTTGTAAAAACTCACTTAACTCCAGAATATAGTATTTATTACGCTCGAGCATTAAATAAATTATTACCAGAAGGTGTAATTATGGCTGGAAGAGATAGTCGCCCTTCAGGTGAGTTCATTCTTAACTCTATGATCTCAGAACTTAATAGAATGGGAAGAACGGTAATTAACTGCGGTATTGTTCCAACACCAACTGTTCAGTATATGGTCCAAAATACTGAAGCTATTGGAGGTTTTATTGTTACAGCAAGTCATAACCCTATTGATTGGAATGGGTTAAAATTTGTTAGGGAGGATAGTACATTTTTTCATCCTGANGAGTGTGAAGACTTATTTAAGTTAGTAGATAAAAAAATTGTCACTGATTCATCAAAAGAAGTTGGAATTCATTGGCCAGAAAAAAATGCTATCCAAAAACACATTATATCTTGTGCAACTCTGAAATGTATTAATTTAAATAGAATTCAAAAAAGGAAGTTTAAAATAGTAATTGATGCTGTTAATGGAGCAGGGGCTAATGCACTCCCTGATTTGTTAGATTCACTAGGATGTGATGTTATAGAACTATATTGTGAGCCGAATGGTATTTTTAAGAGAGGCACTGAGCCACTTCCTCAAAATTTAACTGAATTAAGTAATGCTGTTTTAGAAAATAAAGCGGATGCTGGTTTTGCTATAGATCCTGATGCAGATCGTTTGGCTCTCGTAAATGAGAAAGGCATACCGCTTGGTGAAGAATATACTCTTGTAGTTGCAGCAGAGGGTTATCTAAATGAAGGAGGTAAGCCAGAAAAATTTGTGGTTAATCTCTCAACATCAATTGCAATAGAGAAGCTTGCAGAATCAAAAGGAAGCTCTGTAGAAAGGTCCTCAGTTGGAGAGATTAATGTTGTAAATAAAATGAANGAAATAGGCTCTAACTTTGGTGGAGAAGGNAATGGAGGTGTNATTCTTCGAGANTGTCACCTTGGTAGAGATTCATTAGTTGGAGCAACTATGATATTAAATAGAATGTCTCAAACTGATCAGACATTAAGTCAAATTCATAGTGCATTACCTCAATATAAAATTGTAAAAGATAAAATTAATTTGAAAGGCATTAAACCAGATAAGATTATAAANGTTGTAAGTGAAGAATTTAAAGATGCAGAAAAAAATACTTTAGATGGTGTTAAGTTTATTTGGAAAGATAAATGGGTTCATTTTAGGAAATCAAATACAGAACCTATTATGAGAATTTATGCTGAAGCGCCAGATCAAAAGCAAGCANAAGATNTAGTCNATAAAGTAAAAGAAATTATTTAATTGAAAAACATAGCAAAATATATTGATCACACATGCTTAAAGCCTGACACAACAGAAAACGAGATCAAGAATTTATGTGTAGAAGCAATAACTTATGGGTTTGCCTCTGTTTGTGTTAATCCAATATATATTCCTTTAGCAGTTAAAAACCTTAAAAATAAAGACCCTAAGGTCTGCTCGGTCATTGGTTTCCCACTAGGATCAATCTCTACTGAAATGAAATTTGCAGAGGCAATGTTGGCAATTCATCAAGGCGTAGATGAATTAGATATGGTTATAAATATAGGTAATTTAAAGCAAGGTAATTTTAGANAAATTAACNATGAAGTTTCTAAAATAGTTAGAGCNTCAGCTGATATAGTTATAAAAGTTATTATAGAGACTTGTCTTTTAAATGATAAAGAAANAGTNAAAATATCAAAATTAATAAAAAATTCTGGAGCAGACTTTGTTAAAACTTCAACTGGTTTTTCTCATGGTGGAGCAACGGTTGAAGACATTCGTTTAATNAGAAAGAGTGTAGGTAGTAACTTTGGTGTTAAAGCAAGCGGTGGTATAAGNTCTCTATTAGATTTAAATAATATGATANATGCAGGCGCAAATAGAATTGGAACTAGTTCTGGGGTTAAAATATTAAATGAATGAAAAAGTGATTATAAAACGTAGAGCAGAGTTAGAGCTTAAAATCGAATCNCTCGCATATGGTGGTATGGGAGTTGCNAAAAAAGATGATTTTGTNATTTTTGTGAAAGGAGCNATTCCTGGTCAAATTGTAAATGCCCGAGTTTATAAAAAGAAAAAAGGTTATGCTGAAGCNCAGACTTTAAATATTGTNTCNGAATCACCAAATGCNGTAGAACCTAAGTGTAATCACTTTTATATATGCAGTAAAATTCAAAATTTATCTTATAAAGANCAATTGANAGAGAAGAGGAAATCAAGTNGAANATGCCTTTCAAAGGTTAGGCGGNTTNAAGGAATTTAANNTNAAAAANGTNATTNAAGGGGATCCAACTTTTTATTACAGAAATAAAATGGAATTTACATTTTCGCCTCACAGATGGGTTCTAGAATCAGAACCTGAAGGTGTAGATAAATCTTTTGCTCTAGGGCTTCATATACCTGGAAGATATGATAAAATTCTAGATATAAATAATTGCCATATTCAACCTGAGATCGGTAATAAGATTTTACAAGTTGCAAGAGAAGTTTGTAACTCGAATTCGGATTTAAAACCTTATGACCCAAAGACTCATATTGGTTTCTTACGTCATCTAATGATAAGATACGGTGTTAATACTAACCAGCTTATGGTTAATGTGGTCACGGCTTATGATGATATAAATAAACTTTCTCCATTAACAGACACTCTTTTAAATAGATTCCCTGAGATAACTTCTTTAGTTAATAATGTAAACACTCGTAAAGCAGATGTTGCTTTTGGAGAGTTTGAGACTTTATTATTTGGGAAACCATATATTGAAGAAAAATTAGGCGATTTAACTTTTGAAATTTCAGCAAATTCTTTTTTTCAAACAAACACTCTCCAAGGTGAAGTTCTATATAATGAAGTATTAAAAGCTGCAAATTTAAAAGGAGATGAAATAGTTTTTGATTTATATTGTGGTGCCGGAAGTATTGCTTTGTATTTAGCAAAAAAAGCTAAAGAGGTCTTTGGATTTGAAGTAATAAGATCTTCATTAGAAAATGCAACTAAAAATGCTAAAAACAATAAAATTAAGAACGCTGTATTTTTAAAAGCCAATCTAGATACTTTTTTTAAATCAGGTCAATTACCAAGACGAATACCAAAGCCAGACATTGTAATTGTGGATCCACCAAGAGCAGGAATGCATCCAGATATGACAAACTATTTACATAAATTTAAAGCAAAAAAAATAGTTTATGTTTCTTGTAATCCAACAACTCAAGCAAGAGANGCNAAGGTTCTTTATGAAAAAGGGTATCATATTAAGAGTGCAGTTATGGTAGATATGTTTCCACATACACCCCATATTGAAACGGTGGTTTTATTTTCTAAGTAGAGCTTTTGAAAATCTAGATTCTGAAATTTCATTATCAAANTCAATTTCATTTATAATCCACTCGGTACCTCTGCTATTTCGTTTTAATTCATCTTTAAACTTATAGTGAAAAGGAAACCACCTTCCTTGTNTTTTTTTTATATTACTCATTGAAGTTGTCTTCAAAAGTTTTCCACTTTTTGCATAGAGTTCTTCTTTAATAGGTAAGAAATATTCTTTATCAATCCAAGCTCTCCTCTTTGGATAGGAGAGTCCTTTGACTTTAGCCTCCATGTAAATGACCCAATGATCCCGGTTATCAATAAAAATAGATTNTTCTAAAGTTAGATTATAAATTTCACTTATAGAGCGAGTCTCCATCATGTCTTTGTATGACATATCTGATCCATTTACAGATTGCCGTAACATATGCCCCGAAATTTGAATTATTCGGTCAGTTTGTGGAGAATAAGTCCATAATTTTTCTTCTAACTTTAACATTTTAGTTCCAGCTTCTCGAGCAGGTGATAAATTTTCTGTAAATGATTTTTCAGTACCTATACTCCAGCTTTTTGATTTAATGGTTCGACTTTTTCTTCGGCCATGAATTATCATTTCACTGGTTAAAACTCGATTTTTTGAATTNAGGTTTTTATCCATGGTACTTACAATCTNGTAGGCAGNTAATTTATTTGGTTCTCCAAAAGTGTANGATAGAGATANTAGAAAAATAAAAAATTTATTCATGTTTCTAATTCCTTAAATAGTTGTGCCATNTCCCTNCGGTAAATTGCTAATCCTGCAAGCATAGTTCCTAAGACTGTTGCTAAAAGTCCAGGCAGTAAACCAACATAAAATAAATCAGGAGTGACTTTTGAATAAAAAACATTTGGCATAACCATATTTNTCAGAGCCATTTCTTCAANTGCTTCAGCATAACTAATTCCATTTTCTTGGACGTAATAGGTAATACTTAGTCCAANCCCAGTTCCAAGTAATGTTCCTGTTAATCCTATGATAACTGCCTCAGTTATCATGGANCTATATACTTGTCCTTTTGATTCTCCCATGGCAAGTCGTAAACCAATTTCTCCATAACGTCTTAGTCCGTTCATTAGTCCCATATTCCAAAGAACTATCATAACAATGACTAAAAAGATTCCTCCAATTACAGCTAATGCAGCATTGCTAAAATCAACCATGGTNCCCATTTGGTTTGTATCTCTTAATGCAATCATAATTGGAGCAAAAATATCAGAGCTNTCTCTATTATTTTCATTAAAACTTGAACGAATCTCTATTGCATCTTCATCATTATAAAATAAATCATTAGTAAATCCTAAAATTTCTGTTGCNGCTCCATTCATATCAAGTGCNTCTTGAGCTCCAGAAATATCCAATAGAATCATTTGTTTATCGGTTTGACCTTTATTTAGATTAAAAATCCCAGAAATATTAAAATTATAAGTTGTAAAAGCATTATCCATGGTTGAGCCTATAAAAGTTGCCTCTTGTCCGGTTGAAACTTCTAGTTTTTTAGCTAGTTTTGAACTAATTAGAATATCGTTCGGAGATCTTGGAGGACGTCCATCAACAATGATTTGATCCAGTTTCCATAGTTCAGTTTGTCTAGATTTATTTGAAAAGAAATCTATTCCTATAGCCATAATCGGACTTTGTGATCTTGTTTCTTTATTTTCATCAGGGATATCGATTAGTCCTCCAAAGTTTATTCTTGGGCTCCAGAAATAATCAGGATGATCTCTATTTAAACCCGAAATCATTTCTTCTATATCCATCAATGCTAAATCAAGAGGAAGCATCTGCATTTCTTTTTTATAAGCTCTTGTTACAACTTTTTCATATCCTGAAATAATAACAGCGGTATCTAAAAAAACACTGTTTAGCATACCTCTCATAAAGCCTAAAGCAAAAATAACAATTGCAACTGTTACTGTTATAATAATTGTTGGGAATAAACTTCGAGTTTTATCTCTAACCAGTCCTTTTGCTAAAAATTTTATCATGCTGTTATCTTTCCGCGAAGTNCATCTGTAGGTTTCATTTTGCTTATTTTTCTTGAAGGAAGGTAGCTTACCAAGAGTACAATAGTAGCGATAAGTATTGTTGTTGTTAAAATTAAACCAACTGAATAAACAGGAATTAGACGTTTTGCAATCATAAGTCCCATTTCACTATAGTTCATTGGAAGAGGTATGCCTTTCTCACCAAAATACCATAGAATAGGGCCAAAAAGGATAACAGTCATAGCAGTGGCTAAAAATGAATTAAGCGCACCTTCTAAAGTAAATAAACCAACAACTCTAGATCTTGTCATACCTAGTGCCATTAGGGTTCCAATTTCACTGCCTCTTCGAAAAATAGAAAGAACTTGAGCATTAAAAATACCCATAGCTGTTAGACTAAGGAGAATNATAAATAATATNTGATTNCCAGGTTTATCTGCTTCGATTGCNGCTTCAATATCAGAGATTAAATAATTAACATCTCTGTGTAACCAATCGCCAGAGTTTTTTAGTTGTTCAATATTTTTATTATAGGTTACGTATGTTGCCTCATCTTCCATTTCAAGCATACTTTGAGCTGTTTTAATTGGTATCCAAATAGTTCCAATGTCTAATTTGAAATTTTCTGTATTCATTATATGAACAATGGTACCTTCCATTGCGTCATATGTTTTTTCAGAATCAAGCCAGCGAATTGTAAATGTGTCTCCCCCTTTTAATTGTGCTTTTTCAGCCATCCCAGAGCCAATTAAAACGGGGATTTCTATTTCGTCATGATTAGCGAGCATCTTAGTTGGGTTAATTTTATNNNTATTATTCCCTTCCATATTTATTATAGANTGTTCAGGAGGAATACCTTTCATAATAACGGGCATCATTCTTCCATTTGGGTATATTGATGCTTGACTTACTAATATTGGAAATGCNTNTTNTGAATCAATTAANTNTTTCACATTATCAGGTATTGGTGAGTGCGATTCTTCAAATGACATAGGATCAANNGGGTCATAATTAGGATGCCAGTAGGATCCTCCTGCTATTTCTGTATCTATGGTTGTTTGCTTAGCATACTGTCTCATTCCATCATACATCCCTGAAATAAAAAGGATAACAAAAAAGGATATTGATGTAACAAAGACGTTCAGAAAAGTTCGGAGTCTAGCACCAATTAGATTTTTTATTGCAATTTTAAAAAGCATTAGGTTCTACTTTGTTCTTTCAAACTTTTCATCTTTGTTTATCATGCCATCTTCAAGGTGGATTATACGTTTGAGATATCCCATGATTTTTTCATCGTGAGTTGCAAAAACAAAAGAGGTTGATATTTCCTTATTTAAATTCACTAGGATTTTCATAATATGGTGTGAGTTTTCAGCATCAAGGTTTGCAGTTGGTTCATCTGCAAGTACCAAGTCAGGCTGATGTACAATAGCTCTCGCAATTGCCGTTCGTTGGCATTGCCCTCCACTGAGTGTAGCTGGGCGAGAATTCTTTTTATCTGTAAGCCCAACCCATTCAATGGCTTGATCTACTTTTTTTTGACGTTCTAATGGACTTACTTTATTTAAAATAAGAGGTAATTCAACATTTTCATAAACCGTATATACTGGTAATAAATTATAACTTTGAAAAATAAAACCCATATGTTTTCGTCGAAGAAGAGCTCTTTCATTGTGGGAGGTATTATCCATAGAATGACTGAGAACACTGACAGATCCTTCAGTTGCAGAATCAAGTCCACCTATTATGTTAAGAAGTGTTGTTTTTCCAGAGCCAGATGGACCAACCAGTCCTGTAAATTCACCAGTATTTAGTGTTAGGTTGACACTTTTTAAGGCGGTAAAAAAATCATTCCCCATGGGGAAACGTTTGATCAAGTTCCTTATGGTAATGACGGCATTATTATCCATTATTTCGATCCTTAATAGTTATAAATGAACATTATTTTAAAAGTTGATCCAAAATTTTCAAGTATGTTTGGAACCTTAATAGGGAGATAATCATCTCGTTTTGGGTTTATAGAAAAAATATAATTAAGACTAAAATTATCATATGTAGAACTCCATCGGAGGAAGTTATAATTTTTATTTTCTTTTATNNTTANTTGTGTGATAACACTTATTTGGTGAATCATACCAATAGGCATATTTGCTAAAATTGCAACATAGTNNTCTTTTGATTCAATTGGTTTTTCTTTTTGAACTGACATGANTTCTGTCATTAAATATAAACCATTTCCAATTGGCAGGGTATAGTCTAAACCTAATGTAGTCATTATTTGCTTTATATTTTCTGATGATGATAGAGAGCTTTCACTCCAAAGTCCAAAATATCCATCATACCTGTAATCTAAACCAATATTATCTTTTTGATCTGTATGGTATGCAATACCCCATTCTCCTGAACTATGTGATAGTTCAGATCGAAAACCAAAAGACGAATCATCAAGCATATACCAAGACCATAGTGAAATTGAATTTGAAGGAAACCATTTTAGCCTAAATGCCTCTACACCATCAATCTGACCTATAGGGTCAGTTAAGTCAACATTATCAAACCATGAAAGGTTTCTTAATATTTGTGTTGGTCCAAATATAATTTTTTGTAGGCCTAGGCGAGTTTCAAGTTTATTGGTAGAATATCGAATCCAAAATCTGTAAGGCTCGCCAAAAGTGTTTTTATAATTTAGATTAGTATTAAAAAANTTTAGACCAATTTTTTCTTCACTTATAATGGAGTCACCAGAGAATGTATGGTCTATTTTATGAGCATACTCAAAATCTAAAAGTTGATTATTTGAGAATTCTTTAAACATAGAAAAAGTAGATATAGTGCCAATTTTCGATTCTACGGGTGAATAGTTTTTTGGAACATCATTACTACTTAACCCGCTATACCAGAGATGTCCTCTAACTGAAAAATTTTGACTTATAAGCATAGAACTTAAACTTAGATTAAATATAAGCATTTTAAAACATAACAAAGTTTTAATTTTATTTTCCATACTAATTTTATTTACAGGTTAACAATAAAAGTCTTAAAAATTTAATTACTTTTTGAAATAAAATTNATGGTCTTATCAATAGAAATATTAGCCCTTAATATTTTTGAATGACCTGTCCCCTCTAATATTTCAAATTGAGACACTGGCCAGTTTTTATAAATCTCTCTTGAATATTGCACAGAGCAAACTTTATCNTTGAGATCATGTAGTATTAATGCTTTTTCAACATTGACTCTCTTTATAAAGTTGCTAATATTTAAAGTTTTAAAAGGTAGACTAAATTCAGTTTCGATNTTATTAATTAAAGGCTTTTTTACTNTTTTTGAAATTCCTNNAATTTCTATAACATCGTCAACTCGATCAGAAAATTTATTTGGTGGTGCAAACATAATAAANTTTTCAATTTGNAGTGTTTTGTCAAGGCTTAATGAATACGTAGCTGGTACAGCGCCAAAAGAGTGNGTAATTAAAATNTGTGGANTAAATTTGTTAAANAATTCAGGCATAATTTGAATGAAATCAATAAAACTATTTTTTGTTCGGTCACTATATCCATGTGAGGGTGCATCAAAAGCATATATAGTATATTCTTTAGAATTCAAACGATCAATTAAATTATAAAAACTACTTGCCTGCCCCTCCCAGCCATGAACAAGTAAAATACGTTTTTTCCCGCTCCCCCATTGGTAGGTTTTTATGGTATAGTTTTTATAGCTGAATTTTACTTGAGTTGATTTTTTTAAAATATTTAATTGATCACTATTTGGCTTATTTAATTTTTTCCGAGGGTTAATAATTAATTGATAAGCCATTTTAGAAAATGTATTTGGGAAAATGGTTGAAAGTAAATAGATGACNCTTTTTAACACCNTTATGATTTGTTTTTTGGTAAAACTAAGCATAGTGCAGGNAAAAGAGTTAAATCACAAATCAGAGCAGTTCCAATCATTGCAGCAGATAATAGTCCAAACTGAAAAGAAGGTAGAAAAGCTGAAAGTAAAAGACACAAAAACCCGGATACTAAAACGGTTGTTGTAATCATCAAGGCAGCCCCAGTATTCATGATAGTGTTTTTAATAGCATTTTTTCTAGATAAACCTTTTGAAAGTTCTCTTTTAAAACGCAATAAGAAATGAAGAGAATCATCTACCGCAATACCAAGTGCAACTGAAAAAGTAAAAGCTGTTGGAACACGTAGTGGAATATCAAACCAAGCAAGTATACCTATCATTGTAAATATTGGTATTAAATTTGTTAAGAGACTTGCAAATAAAATCGATTTTGACCTAAACATAAAGACTAGGATTATACATATTAGAATTAGTGCGATGCTTAAGCTATTTGACAAGGCCTTTACAAGGTATTTATTTGTTTTTAGTGCTACTACCGTAGTCCCAGTGTAGCTTATCGATAGGTATTTTGGTAACTCTTTAGAAAGAGCATCCAGTTTGTTATAGATATTTTCCATCTCTAGCGAAGTTTTGTTTTCAATAATACCAGATATCCGTAGCGTTTTTTGATCATCACTTATGATTTTATTTTTATTTTTTAATTGATCTTTTAAAATAAGGTCAATTAACTCCTGATCACTGATGTTTTTACCTAATTGTAGTCTTTTCGCTGAATTTAAAATATCTAGAAATGATAGAAATCTTCCATTTGGTATTTCAGCTTTTAATACAGATTCAATTTTTTCTAAATAAGAAAAAACTTCTAAACTTTTAAAGTTATCAAAATTAACTAAGGTGTCTGAATTAATTTTAAGTAGAACCTCCAAAGGGAGTACACCACCAAAATATTTTTCAGTGAATTTAAGATCTTTGTAAAGTTGATTATTTGGCCTTAGGTCATCTAAAAGGGAAGCGTCTGTAGATAAATCCATTATTTTTGAAATGAAGAATGCTGATATAATCGAAGGTATAATTATAAAAAGCCAAGGTTTTAAGATAATTGTATCAGAAAGCCAGTGCAAAAATTTATTAAAAGGTTGGGTTGATTGATAATTAAACCCTTTGAATAGAATAATTCCACAGGGGACTATTGAAATTGATACTAACCATGCTATCATAACACCAATTGCAATTTCCATACCAAACTCTTGTAAAATTGGTATGGAAGCTGAGGCTAAAGCAAGAAAGCCAATTGAGGTAGTTAGACTAGTTAAGAAAATGACCTTAGACATTTCAACCATAGTTTTAATCATGGCTTGATGAGGGTCGGTCTTGTTTTTAGACAGGTTTTCTTTAAACCTAGCTTGAATATGTATTGCGTCTCCAATAGCTATAATAAAAAGAATACTAGGAACTATATAATTCATGATATTTACACTGAGTCCCAAAAGCCCCATAAGTCCAAGTAGCCATATAACAGAAATGCTTACTGTTAAAAGAGGAAGAAAAACATGAACCCAGTTTCTAAATATGAACCAGAGCGCTATGATTAAGATTAAGGAAATAAGGGGTACAAAGATTAAATTATCCTTTAGCATCAATTTAACAAATTCAGTTCTTAAAACAGTAATACCAGAAAAAACCCATTCAGGACTAGAATTCATTGTCAGATCTTTTATTTTTTCAATAACTTTAGTTCGATCACCGTGATTATTGGATGTTTTTTTTAGAGTTAAAATAATAGAACCATATTGTAAGTTTTCCGACAAAACTCTATTACCTAATACAGGGTCTTTTTGAATAAACTTTAATGCACTTTGTACTTTTTTTTCATTCCAGCCTTCATCGTAAATATCTCCTATCCATGCATTGGAGTCAATATCGCTGATAGTGAATAAAGATACAATATTTTCAATTTCAGATAAATCTTCAATTTGGAATATTAATTCTTCTAGTTCAATGTATAAACTTTTTGAAAAAGGGTTCTGAGCTTTATATATAAGTGTTATAAAGTTATCTTCTCGACCAAAATCATCTTTGAAGCGCGCATATTCTTTAGCGCTTGCGTCATATTCAGAGAAGAGATCTTCAACTGTGAAATCTAATTTTAAAGTGGGTATAAAAATAGAAAAAAGAAGAGTTATTAAACCAATTAATAACAAAATCCTCTTTGGGAACTTTAGCAATAATTTAAAAATATTTTCAAGCATTTAAAATCTTACAAGTGAAGTACTCTGTAGTCGATATTTAAAAATTCAAGATCA
>NZIX01000016.1 GCA_002691785.1 Fidelibacterota bacterium
TTGCTAGGTTAAAGTTATTTATTACTCGATAGTCTCTTGCGAGAGCTTGATGCACATCCACTCTTAATATATTTGATAAATTGGGTCTTATAGTTAATGATTGGTGGATTTTTAAAGCTTGGGAAGGGTTACTTTTTCTTAAAATATTTCCTAATTGTAGATAAGCAAGAATATGATCCGAATTATCCTTTACAATCTGACGTAACAGATTAATTGCTAATAAATCCTTTCCTGAAATTAGAGCATTTAATGCTTCTGTAAATAATTGATCAGATTGAGGAGATTTGATCGGCCTTAAGCGGAAAAAGTATGAAACTATTGAACCAATCAAAATAACAAAGATTAATAAATAAAAAAAAAATAATGAATTCATTTAACACCATCTTCTGATGGTATATTTTCATCAACAGCAATATTTCTTAAACTATTTAACTCTTTAACTAAAATTAAATTTTTATTTTGAACCTTTCTAATTTTTGTTTTTGCAGAAAAAATTGAAAATGCCGATAATAAATAACCCAGGATGACACCAAAACCAATTGATCCTAAAATTATTATACTTACGGGTATTGAAGTAAAGCTTTTATAAATCAGATCAACATCAACCTTTGCATCATTTAAATGTAAAAAATATAAAATAAAAAATATGGAAACAATGCTAATAAATGTCTTTAATAATTTAAGCATTATAATTTATTTGTCCTTTTAATGAGATTCCTACAGCTTCATTTATTTTCACATTTACTAATTCGCCGATCCTAGACTTACCTTTTTCAAAAATAACCCATTTATTAGAGTCCGTTCTTCCGGCCCAATCAGAAGAAGATAATTTTGATTCTTTCTCAACAAGTACTTTTTGATACGATCCAATTAATTTTTTATTTTTTAAGAGTGTGTGTTCTTTTTGAAGATTAATTACTCTAGTTAATCTATTTTTTTTATCATTTTCATTAATTTGATCATCATATTCTATTGCTTTTGTGCCTCTTCTAGCAGAATATTTAAAGTTAAACGCAAAATCAAATTTTATGGCANCCATAACTTCTAATGTTTGTTCAAAATCAGAATTCGTTTCACCAGGGAAGCCTACAATTATATCTGTTGAAATCCCAACATTTGGAAGTTTATTTTGTATTTGTTGCGCTAATCTTATAAACTCTTCTTTTGTATATGTTCTGTTCATTCTCTTTAANATTCTATTACTCCCAGCTTGCAATGGTAAATGAACTGAATTGCAAATATTATCATATTTGTTCATTATATTTATTACTTTTTCAGACATGTCCTTTGGATGAGGTGATGTATATCTTATTCTTTTTAANCCATTTATTTTTGAAACCTCTTCTAANAAATTATGAAATTTATTATTATTGTTTTTNTATGAATTAACATTTTGTCCTAATAATGTTATCTCTTGGTANCCATCNTCNACAGCTTTCTCAACCTCTAAAAGAATTCCATTTAAATCACGACTNCTTTCTCTTCCTCTAGTAAATGGCACTATACANAATGTGCAAAATTTATCACAACCCCTCATAATTGAAACCCAAGCATTNACTCCATTTTTTCTTTTAGGAAATAAATCNTCATAAACTTCAAATCTTGATANATTAGTATCGACAATATTATTATTAATATTTTTNCGATTTAAAATTTCGGGTAATTTCCTATATGAATCAGGTCCNACTATAATATCTACATATGGTTTATTTTCNAGTATGTCATGTTTTAGACTTTGTGCCATACANCCCAAAACACCAATAATTACTTCAGGNGTCTTCTTTTTTATTAATTCATANCGTCCAAGCTGAGANTTTACTTTTTCTTCTGCATGATCTCTTATTGCGCACGTATTAACAAAAATTGCNTCTGCTTCNTNTATATTTTCAGCTGGAGAATAACCAATATTTTGCAATAAAGATTCTACTAATTCAGAATCTGNAACATTCATTTGGCAGCCATATGTCTCTATATAATATGTCTTATTAGGACCTTTATTTCTTTTAGTTAATTGTTTTTGTATATTCACTAAGTTTAACATTATCTATTACAGACTAAAAAAATTATTCTTTATATTTCTTTAATTTTAAAATTTTTAGTAGGCTAAATCTCTTTATTTTCTTCGATTATTAGTTCTATTACAATATAAATTGTAAAGACCAATAAAATAGTCAAAAAACTAATGTTTTATCTATTTTAAAATTTACCGTTGAAAAAATACGGAACTATAATCAGTATATCAATTTTAACTTATTTTTCAAAAAATTAAATTATAATCCATTTGTTTTCGAAATAATTATATCTTTATTTAAAATTCTATTCATTTATTAACGTTATTATTTTTTGATAAACTTTATTGTTTCCTACATTTATACATTAATCTAATGCACAATTTTCAAGTTACTCAAAAAATATAGGCAAAAAAAAGCTTTTAAAAAATTTTACTTAATTTTATCTAAAATTATTTTTCTTATTCGATTAAACTTAAAAAGCTTAGATAAATGTATAGGAACTTTATTTTCTTCTTTACTATTTTGAATATGATTTAGCTTTTTTTTAATCTTTTTCATTTCATTTTATCAATAAAAGTATTAACTAATAGTATGCACTGCTAAAGAAGTAATCTAATGGGTTCTCTGGTTCTCCGTAATAATGAACCTCATAATGTAAATGTGGTGCAGTTGACCTTCCGCTATTTCCTGTTAATCCAATTATCTCTCCACGAACAACTTTCTGTCCACTTTTTACATTTATTTTTGATAAATGGGCAAAAACAGTTGAATATCCTCCACTATGGTCTATTTTGATATGATTACCAAAGCCACCCAAATAATATGCTCTTTTTATTATACCATCAGCAGGTGAATATACAGGTGTTCCAATATTCACAGAAAAATCACACCCATGATGGAACCGCTTAACGTTATCTATTGGATCCATCCTATATCCAAAGTGCGAATTAAGATATCCTCCATCAACGGGTCGTATCGAAGGAATTTTAGAGATTATTGATACATCTTCCTTTACCTTTTCATAAATTGAACTATAACTGTCCAATTCCAAACCTACTTGCCTTGTTATCTTTTCAATATCCATTTCTAAAATTGATAAATCTTCATTGATTTGAGGCAATAAGTTATCTGAAAAAACTGGTGGTTTTAGGACACTGCCTCCAATACCTAGTTTTCTAATATCTTNGTCNATTACNGGCATTCCTGCATATGATCTAATTGCACTATCTTTTTTTTCAATTTTTAGGATTTCAGAATCTATAGTTTTAATTTTATTTCTGAGAATTTTTATATTTTCTTCAACATTTAAATAATTTGATTTAAACTCATTTATTCTTTTTTCATATATATAGTCACTAAGAAAGTTTGCGCCAATTAACATTAAAGAGATAATAATCATTAAAAAGGTTGAGGATAATATGATTAACTGCTTTGAGGTAAGTCTCACCTGACTAACAGACGATTCTGTCTCATTTTGAATAATTATATTTCTATTTAGTCTTGATTTATTAATCATGTATTAATAATTGATTTTTTATTTAACTATATATGATTATATAATATATTAATAGAATTATCTATAATAAACTATTTTTATTAATCTTCTTGTTTTTCTATTTGGTTTGATGGGGATCCATCATGACTTACTTCATTCATATTAAGATCATTCTCATTTATCCCAAACTCTTTTTTTATATTTTGAATTTCTTGATCTTTTTGTTTGAGACTCTCGTTTAATTCGTCAATTTCAGTAATTATTAAAAAAAATTCTTTATTTCCTGCAAATGTAGAGTTATTGTCTTTCTTAATTTGATTGTGGACTATTATCCCTAGCTTCTCTAGTTTAGATGTAATTTTTCTTTGAATTTGATGATTCTCGAATTTTATTTTAGAAATGCGGGTCATTTCCTCTGTCTTTGCCATAGCAACTCGGCTCATTTCTTCTGCTTTTTCAACCGCAGAATTGCTCCATTCTTTCATATTATCTTTTAAATCTTCCCAGAGTTTTGACATAATCTATCCTATATGATTTTTATAATTCAATTTAAGCTATAATTAGTGTCTATTTGATTGACCGAATTAATGTTTTTAATATTTTTTATTTCATCTAATTGATCATCAAGCAAATATCCATCTAACCTAATAACTGCAAGAGCATTTAAATCTCCCTTTCTTCTACTCAATATATAAGCTGCTATATTAATGTTTAAGTTTCCTATGTATGTGCCGACATCTCCAATAACACCAGGAACATCATTATTGTCAATTATCAACATAACACCTTTTGGCAAAATTTCTATTTTCCATCCTAAAACATTCACTATTCTAAATTCATTATTATCAAAAAGGCTACCATCAAATCTATAATTTTTATTATTAATATTTACTTTGACTGTTATTAAGTTACTGTAGTTCGTTTTTTTCGTGTGATATTGTGATGTTACTTTTATTCCCAATTCCTTTGCAATTGAATTAGCATTAATAAAATTTATTCGTTCTGGAACTCTAGATTTCAAAAGACCATTTAAACATGCTAATGAAATTGGTAATATATCTCTTGCTTTTCCTTGACATTCTACCATGACCTCAAGAATNGGTCCATCCTNTATTTGAGATATTAAAGATCCTAACAATTCTGATAACTCTAAAAAGTANTTTANTNNTTTATTTTTCGAAAAATTGGAAATAGGGATATTTAAAGCATTAGTTAATTTATTTTCTTTTAAANANTCACAAATTTGNCTACAAATNGAATAACTTACTCCTTCTTTAGCCTCATATGTNGATGCNCCCAAGTGNGGNGTCAAAAGTATATTCTGAGCATTAAGAAGATGATTTTTAGATTCAATCGGCTCTTTTTCAAAAACATCAATAGCAGCACCTANTATTAATTTATTGTTTAGNGCCTTTGCCAAATCTTTTTCATCTATTATTCCNCCCCTAGCAACATTTATAATTCTAGCTGTANTTTTCATTTTTTTAAAAACTGNATANTTAAATAAACCTTTAGTNTTTTTCGTCATTGGTATGTGAATNGTTAAATAATCANCNTCTTTAATTATACTATTAAAACTCAAAATTTTAATTTGATTTTTATCAAAAANATCAGAGTTAACAAATGGNTCATATCCNAGAACTTTCATTNCAAAAGANTTACAACGAGTCATGACTTCTCGACCAATCTTNCCTAAACCAATAATACCNATTTTTTTATTTTTTAATTCAGANCCNGTGAGTTNATGCCNATTCCACAATCCTTTAGATAACCCATGGTGNCCTTGATATATATTTCTAGATAATGCTAAAAGTAGAGCCATNGTATGTTCAGCNGCTGAAATTGTATTGATATCAGGAACATTCATTACTACAATTCCTTTTCTTGTAGCAGCATCTAAATCAATATTATCCACACCAACACCAGCTCTNCCAATNGCTTTTAAATTTTTTGAGATATTGATTAACCTATGATTAATTTNTGTTCCACTGCGGATAATCCATGCNTCAACTACTTNCACAATGNTTTCCAANTNTNAATTATCNGATTTAGGNANATAAATACATTCAAAACCTGANTNCTTTAATAAAGTTAAACCAATTTCTGANAANGGATCTGATATTAGTATTTTCATAAAATGCTATNTGTTTTTTCTNATAAGATTNAGAGCAGACCCAGCTTNAAACCATTTTATCTGAATATCATTATAGGTATGATTACATTTAATTAAATCCTCTTCTCCNCCTTCATGTCTAATTTTTAACTCTATTTGTTCTCCTGGTGAAAATTTATCTAGGTTTATAAATTCAAAATAATCATCTTCTAAAATTTTATTATAATCTTCTTTATCCGAAAATGTTAACCCCAATATCCCTTGTTTTTTAAGGTTTGTCTCATGAATTCGAGCGAAAGATCTAACTAAAACTACTTTTACTCCAAGATGCCTTGGTTCCATTGCTGCATGCTCTCTTGAAGATCCTTCTCCATAATTTTCATCTCCAACAACAATAGTATCAATTTCTTTTTTCTTGTAAAAACGTTGAATTGTGGGAACAGGACCATATTCATTTGTTATTAAATTTTTAACATAGTTTGATTTATTATTAAAATAATTGATAGCACCCGTTAACATATTCTCAGAAATATTATCTAAATGCCCTCTGAACTTTAGCCAAGGCCCAGCCATCGAAATATGATCCGTTGTGCACTTACCTTTTGCTTTAATTAGCAATCTCATATTCTTTATATTTTTACCATCCCATGGTTTAAATGGTTCTAGTAATTGCAATCTTTCAGAGTTTTTATTCACTTTTATATTAACATTCGTTCCATCTTCAATTGGAGTTTTATAACCATTATTATCAAATGAAAAGCCTTTTAGGGGTAGCTCATGACCAACCGGTGCTTCAAAAAAAATGTCTTTACCTTCATCATTCTTTAAAGTTTCTTTTAAAGGATTAAATCCCAAATCTCCAGCTATGGCAATAGCTGTAACTATTTCAGGAGATGCAACAAAAGCATGAGTATTAGGATTGCCATCTGCTCGTTTAGCAAAGTTTCTATTAAACGAATGAATAATAGAATTTTTTTCTCCCTTTTCTGCTCCAGGCCTTGCCCATTGACCAATACATGGACCACAAGCATTAGAAAAAACACTAGCGCCTAATTCTTCAAAAATTTGAATATACCCATCTCGCTCAATTGTTTTTCTTACCTGTTCTGAACCTGGTGTGATAGTAAATTTTGCTTTTGACTTTAATCCTTTTTTAATTGCTTCTTTTGCAATAGATGCAGCTCTTGATATATCTTCATATGAAGAGTTTGTACAAGATCCTATTAAACCAACCTCAATTTTTTTAGGCCAATTATTTACAACTGCTTTTTTACTCATTTCAGATATTGGAGTTGCTTCATCCGGTGTAAAAGGTCCATTTATATGAGGCTCGAGTTCAGATAAATTTATTTCAATAACTTCATCGTAATATTTTTTTGGCTCCAGATAAATTTCATTATCTGAATTTAGGTTNACTCTCATACTATCAGCCAAAGCTGCTATTTCAGATCTCCTTGTTGCTTTTAGGTATTCTGACATTTTTTTGTCATAACCAAAAATGGATGTCGTTGCTCCAATTTCAGCTCCCATATTACATATGGTGCCTTTTCCAGTACATGAAATCTTTTCAGCTCCTGGACCAAAATACTCAATAATCGAACCTGTTCCTCCTTTCGTTGTCAATAAACCCGCTACCTTTAGAATAATATCCTTTGCTGAAGTCCACCCACTCATGGTACCTTTAAGTTTGATTCCTATAAATTTGGGAAATTTTAATTCCCATGGCATTCCAGCCATAACATCTACAGCATCAGCACCTCCAACGCCAATAGCAATCATTCCAAGTCCTCCAGCATTAACTGTGTGACTGTCAGTACCTATCATCATACCTCCTGGAAATGCATAGTTTTCTAAAACTACTTGATGAATTATACCTGCTCCAGGTTTCCAGAACCCAATTCCGTATTTATCGGAAACAGATTCTAAAAATTCATAAACTTCTCCATTAACAGTTTTTGCAATATTCAAATCTTCTCCAGCTTCAGACTTTGCTTGAATAAGATGATCGCAGTGAACACTTGATGGAACAGATACTTTAGATTTTCCAGCCATCATAAATTGTAATAAAGCCATTTGTGCAGTCGCATCTTGCATCGCCACCCTGTCTGGCAAAAAATCAACATAAGATTCTCCATTTATAAATTCATCTTTTACTTTTGGATTATGTAAATGAGCATACAATATTTTTTCTGATAACATCAGAGGTCTTTTTAGAAAAGAACGCGCTAAATCAATTTTTTCGTTCATATTTTCATAAGTTTTTTTAATCATACCAAGGTCAAAAATCATATTTTTATCCATCTAATTATTTTCTGAGAATATTAATGTATATGCTACTAAAACTAATATAAAATTACTAATTATCATTGATATTTACCAATGCAGTCTATGAACTATTTATGTAATTTTTACTTAATGATTAAAAGTTTAATTTTAATATTTTTCTATTTGAGCCAAGTATCAGCAGGAGTCTCAAAAAAAATATTGCAAAGTAATGAACAAGTTTTAAAAGTAAAAGTTGACATTACCGCAACTACAGAATCTGATTTATACCCTTTAAGGTTCTTAATTGGATTACCTTCTGAAAAGTTACCCAAGGTAAGTATTAAAATGCTTGAAAAAACTATTTCACCATTTAAAAACGAACAAAGTATGATAAGTAGTTATGAATGGATTAATCAGCAAAAGCTTAAAGGATTACAAACAGCAACATTAAAGATTTCATCTTTAGCAAGCGCAAAAGAATACTATAAAACGATTTTGATTGAAGTAACATTTGATAAAAATAAATTAAATTATGGGATTGCCACTCCAGAACAAAATAATTTTTTAGAAGATAGAGTTTTGAATTGGAATATCGCCAAATCATGGAGCTTAAAAAAACCAGTTTTTAATCCAAAGAAAGTTTTAACATTTAATGGACAATGGATTAATTTTAAAATTTATGAAGATGACATATATTCGATAAGCTACTCTGCTATTCAAGATATTTTAGATAATATTTCTGATATTGATCCAAGATCTATATCAATATTCACACATAAAAATTCAGGTCGATCTAAAGATCATAGTTTCAATCAACCAATTGAAGATAACCTAGTTGAGATTAAAATCAAAGTAGATGGCGAGGAAGATGGAATATTTGATCCAGGTGATAAAATTATTTTTTACGGAAGAGGAAACTCAGGATTTGACATAAAAGATATGGATTACAAATGGAATCAAAATCTATATTTCAACTCCAATAATCATTGGATATATATTCCAGATAATTCTTTTGAAAGGGGTAGGCGAATAAGTTTTTTAAATCAACCTAATGATGGAATATTAATTGATTATGGAATAGCAAACCATCATATAGAACCAGATCTAATTAATCTTGAATCCTCGGGAACGGAATGGCTCTGGAATCCTATTTCTAATGGTAATTCACATACAGTGCTTATCGACCTAGAAAAGCCAAAAAATGGAGTTAATTTTTCAATAAAATCAAGGTTTCGTGGTTATTCTAGTAATGAAGGTGTATTTTCACAACATAATTTAAATTTTACTTTTGGTAGTTTAAATGGAGACCAAATAGGCACAAACCTGTCTTGGTCTGGATCTGCATCACGTACCTTTTCAGAATCGTCAATTGAATTAGGTTTAAATAGTGGATTAAATATATTTTACATTAAAAATATATCCAATGATTTGAATTCTTCCCCCTATATTGACTATTTTGAGATTCANTATGGTAGAATTCTTGATTTTTCTAATTCATATTACTTTAGACCTCCTGTTTTAGGACAAAATATTAAATTTTNTTTCACNGGNTCNAGNCCTTTAAATTCTAAAATTTGGGATATAACAAACCCACTTAATCCATCATGGATTANTATAAATGATGANAATTTTTGCTATACATATGGNTCAGATTCTCTGAAANTATATTTATTCACNAATGAAGAAAATATTACTGAAATATCNGATCTAGAGTTTTTTGGANAATNTGATTTTGATAGTTTAAGAAATAATTTAATCCAGACTGATTATATAATTATAGGGCCAAAATCATTTAAAAATGAAACGTCTGAATTAATTAATCACCGCAATGCTTTATATGCGGATTTGGAAATAATTTACAGGGAATTCTCTGCNGGCAATAAAGACCCAATGGCGATAAGAACTTTTTTACAATGGACCCAAGAGGAATGGCAATCACCCCACCCAAACTATCTACTCTTAATTGGAGATGCTGGATATGATTATAGAAATATTAATGGTTTTTCAAACATAATAGTTCCAACAATACAAGTTCAAGCTAGTCGATCATATGCTTCGGATGATTTACTATCAAGTATTTATGGAAACATACCAGAGCTAGCAACTGGAAGATTCCCAGCTAAAAATAATATTGAGGTCTCTAATTTTGTAGAGAAAGTGTTAAAAGTTGAAAACGAACCGAATTTAGGACCCTGGAGACAAAACATCACTCTAATTGCAGATGATGCATCAAGACCAGAACCTACTCATGGATCAATTTCAACAGGAAAATCACATACACTAAACTCTGAACAATTATCAAGTCTTGTNCCTCCNTCAATTTATATTAATAANCTCTACATGATNGAATATCCCGAAGTCAGTGANGCCTCAGCTTATGGAGTNTTGAAACCTGAAGCNACTGAAGCTTTNTTTAACTATTTAAATTATGGAACCGCAATTATTTCTTACATTGGNCATGGATCTCCAACCCAACTTGCTCAAGAAAAATTATTAGAATTAAGTAGAGGGGATTTGAATCAAATTCAAACTGGTACNAAACTACCTCTTTGGATAGTTGGGACTTGCTCTTTTGGACATTTTGATGATCCTCTNACGGAATCTTTTTCTGAAGAACTTATTCGATCAAAAATGAATGCAGCATCGATGGTTATTTCTACGAGCCGTCCNATAACAGTNANTGGAAATGAACGATATACCAGTGAANTATTTGAAACTATNTTTTCTCAAAATAAACCTAGTGATAAAGGAATAGGNATATTGCTTCANTCNATTAAAGATGGNACAAGTGAATCTCAATANTTTCACTTATTTGGAGATCCTGCAATGAAANTACCAATTCCTAAAGACACCTTAATAATAAATAATATAAATCCTGATACTTTAAAAACTTTACAAATTGGAACAGCTTCCATGGACCAATTAATAATTCAAGGAAACGGAAATGGATTTATTATTTTAACCGATGCAAATAGAGAGGTCAATCGAGAATATGAGATTTCATCAGAAACACACAATATATCTTTTAAGTTACCTGGCCCTACTTTATTTAAAGGGTTTTTTTCTTTTTCAGGAGAAAATTTTAATACTAATATACGAATACCAAAAGACATTGCTTATTCAAATTTACCATCAAAAATTGCAGTTTATATTCATAATCAGGAAAAAGAGGCTCTTGGATTCATAGATAATATTATTATTGTTGGTGGTGAAGAAACAGATGATGTTTCAGGTCCAAAAATAACTTTTGAAACTTCTACAGGAAAAAAATTAGGGGAAGGTGATCATTTCTACTTTAACGAAGATATTAATATAAGATTATCTGATCCTCTAGGTATAAATATCACCAATGAAATTGGACATGAAATCATCATTTTTGATTCTGAAAATGATATCTCAACTAATGCAACAAATGATTTTTTTTATGATTTAAATAGTATTACTGAAGGGTTTATTAATTATGATACTGGCTTAAACAAAAAATTAAAAATTATGGTAAGAGCTTGGGATAATGCAAATAACCCATCTGAAAAAGAAATAACGCTTACAAGTATTGAAAGTGGTAAATTAAGAATTTTAAATATATACAATTACCCAAATCCATTTACAAATAAAACTCAGTTTTCATTTGAAATAACAAAGGATGCTGATATAGAAATTGATATTTTTACACTTTCAGGAAGAAAAATTAAAAACATACGTTATATAGATGCTAATGCTGGTTTCCAAATAATTAACTGGAATGGTAGAGATATTTATGGAGGAGAAATAGCAAAAGGTGTGTATTTATACAGAATAAAAGCAAAAAGCCATGATTCAATAGTCACTCATATTGGAAAGTCTGCAAAATATTAAAATGAATATTATTGACCCTTTTATTCTGGCTTCATCATCGCCTCGCAGAAAGCGATTATTGAAAAAAGCTGGTTTTAATTTCACTATAATAGAAAGCAAAGTAATAGAAAATTTAGATTCTAGATTCCCCCCAGAAGCAATGGCCGAACATTGGGCTAGAGAAAAAGCTAAGTCTGTATCTCAAAAATATCCAAATAAACTAGTAATTGGTGCCGACACAATTATTAATTTTAGGGGTAAAATTTTAGGTAAACCAAAAGATAAAATTGATAGCTTCAAAATGCTTAAAATGCTTTCAGGAAAAACGCATGAAGTTATTACTGGAATTTCATTTATACATCTTAGAAACGATTTAGATGTTACTTTTAATGAAATCTCATATATCTCATTGCGTATTTTATCAGATCAAGAGATAAATTTTTATATAAATAACTATAACACTCTTGACAAAGCTGGNTCNTATGGTATTCAAAGTTTTTTCTCAATTCATGTTTTAAATATAAAAGGGTGCTTCTACAACATAATGGGTTTACCTTTGTCTTCNCTATATACTCATTTAAAAAGTATTCAAAAAAAATGAAAAAACCTTTAATAAAACATTTAATTTCTGATGGTCACTTAGTTTATAAATAGAACTAATTCTTTAATTTTACAATATCAATAATGTTATAATGGCACAATTTTATAAAGAGTTAAAAAAGCTGAGAACTTCAAGAGGTATTTCTATTGAAGAAATTAGCGATCGAACAAAAATAAATATTAAATATATTAAATCGATTGAATCTGGTGATTTTATTAATATTGAAACTCCCTATCTAAGGTTATTTTTAAGAGCATATGCAGATGAAATTGGTGGTGATTCTCAAAGAGCTCTTGAGCAGCTAGATTCCTTTATGGGAACTAATACCATTCCTTTAAGTCCTTCTTTTAATCTGAAAAATGAAAATACAGAAGAGTTCGATTTCATAAATGAATCTTCTAGCTCTAATGAAAATTCGAATCAACAAATAAGAAAAGATCTATTGAAGACTGCCATCCTTATTGGTGTTTTTATTTTTTCAATGATTATCTTAAAGAAAATATTTAATGGTAGTAGTTCAGTTCAATTAACTGAAAATGGGCCAATATCAAAAATAAAAACATTGTCCATATCAGAAAAAGACCTAGGTCTCAATTACATTATTGATAATGAGAGCGAAGAAATACTTCTTACAAATGCTCCCTTTATTATAAAACTCAGAGCCCTAAAGAAAATTAATTATTCATTTAAAAATGATACATTAAACCATATTTCTAATTTCGTGCATTCAAATTGGGATCAAAATTTAGATCCATTTATAAATCAGTCAGAGTTACTTTTTTCTACTACTATCGGACTTACTTTATATATAAATGGAGTTAATATTCAAAACATATCAGATTATGAACACCCACTGAGAATTATAATCAAGCCCTCCCCTCCATCTATGATTATTCAAAGGTATAAACCTATAGATTAACTATTTAGTTTTACTTTCTTAAAAAACTACCCACTTTTATCCACAAGAACTATAAATTCTTAATTTTTAAGAATTTTACAACTGTAATTCAGAAATATATATCAATTTTATTGATCTATTATTCTAATATATATTGACTATAAATTATCATTAGTGTAAAATTGTGGGTAGTTGTGGGTTAATTACCCAAAAAATTCTATGACCATATCAGAAAACACATTTATTGGTGAATACAAATATTCACTTGACTCTAAAGGAAGAATTAATATTCCTTCTAAATTTCGACAATGCTTATCGATAGAGAACGATAGCACTTTTGTGATATCCAGAGGAATAGATTTTTGCATATACGCATACCCTTTAGTTACTTGGCAAGGGATTGAACATAACTTAAAAAATTTAAGTTCTCTATCAAGTACAAATAGAAGTTTTATAAGGAATACCGTAAGGTACGCTTCACCAACTAAATATGATAAACAAGGAAGAATCTCAATCACTCAATCTCTAATTGACTTTGCAAAATTAGATAAAGAAATTTTAATCATTGGAGTGGTTAATAAGCTTGAGATCTGGAATCCTAAACAGCTAAAATTAATTGATGATAAACTTAGCAAAATAGATCAAGCTTCATATGAAAATCTATCGGAAAAAATCATTCTGTGATGAAAATTACGGGAGATTACAATAAAGTAGATCATACACCNGTAATGTTAAATGAAGTTATTTCAGCCCTTAATATTAATCCCGATGGAATATATATTGATGGCACATTAGGTAAGGGCGGTCATTCTGAATTAATACTTGAAAAACTTTCAAAAAGTGGGATGCTAATTGGATTTGATAGGGATTTAGGATCGGTTCAGTATTGTAAAGAAAATTTTAAAAAAAAATTAACACCACACTTTTTATTTCATGATTCTTATGATAATATCCCAAAAATCCTAAAGCAATTTAAAATTAATCAAGTTGATGGCATTCTTCTAGACTTAGGACTTTCTTCTGTTCAATTGGAATCAAAAAATCGCGGCTTCACTTATGGTATCGATTCAGAACTTGATATGAGATTTGATTTAAATCAAAAATTAAAAGCTTCGGATATTGTTAATGATTTTAGTAAAAATGATCTAGCAAATATAATTTATAAATATGGTGAAGAAAAGAGATCTNGGCTGATTGCAAGTAACATAGAAAGAATGAGACCTCTAAAATCAGTATTTGAATTAGTAGAGGCAATNAGAAGAAGTACACCGCCTAATCAAAGAAAAAAATCTTTAGCTCGTGTGTTTCAAGCAATACGAATCAGAGTAAACGATGAACTAAAGAAACTTGAAAAATTTTTATATTTTTTTATTAATTATTTAAAATTTGGAGGCAGAATTGCAATAATTAGTTTCCATTCTCTGGAGGATAGAATTGTAAAACATCAATTTAAAAATATAGCAAAGAACAATAGTCTATTTATCCATACCAAAAAACCATTAACTGCTTCTAAGTCTGAAATTATTGATAATCGAAGATCTAAAAGTGCAAAATTACGTGTTGCAGAGAAAATAATAGATGCATAGGAGACGAATATCAAAAAAATCTCGAAACATAAAAGAAGGTTTTGTGTTTTTTTCATTAACAACTGGTTTAATTACATGTTTAATTTTTTATTTATGGGTTTATACTGAAGTTGATGAAACAACATTAGCAATTGAGATACAAAATGCAACCCTAAAAGAATTCGAAAATCAAATATTTGAATTAAGAAGTGAAACTGAATTATTGAGCCGAGTTGATGTCATTTCAAAAAAAGCACAAAAAGAAATAAACATGGTCTTTACAGAGCCAGAAATTTATCAAATTGAAATTTTTGAAAGAATAAATTAAAATATGACTAAAACTTATCAAAAGTACAGAACTAGAATTGCAATACTTATCGGTTTTATACTCTTTTCATGGGCCAGTATATGTCTAAGATTGTTTCAAGTACAAGTTTTAAATGGGCATACTTACCAAAAGGTTGTCATAAAACAATCACAAAAGTATAATGAAATTGCTAGTAATAGAGGAAATATTTTTGATAGAAATGAGAGACCCTTAACTAGAAACATAATTCATTATACCATTTCAGCAAATCCAAAAAAAGTTTTAAATAAAAGTGAAATTTCTAAAGCTTTAAATAAACATACGGGCAGACCAGAAGAAGAATACCTATCAATACTTAATTCTAAAGGAAATTTTAAATATCTTGAGAGGAATTTGAAAAATAACCCTTTAGACTATATTAATGAAATTAGCACTGAGGGTTTATCAATTCATAGAGACTATCGAAGATTTTACCCTCACAAGAAAATTGCAGCACAAATTTTAGGCTATACAGATTCTGATGAGATTGGAATATCAGGTCTAGAGAGAAATTTTGATAAATATCTAACCGGTCAATCAGGATGGGTCTATAAAACTAAAGGCTGGAGTGGAAAGATTCAAAGAAAAAATGGTATGCCCTATAAAGAATCTATTGATGGATGTAATATACAGTTAACAATTGATTTAGATTACCAATCGATTTTAGAAGATGAACTTTCTAGAAGGCAGATTGAAACAAATTCAATTTCAGCAACAGGCTTAATAGTTAATCCCCAAACTGGTGAAATACTAGCAATTGCATCTACTCCTGGTTTTGATAACAATAATTTTTCTAATACAGATCCAAATTATCATAGAATCAGGTCAATTACTGATCAATTTGAGCCAGGCTCCACCTTTAAATCATTCTCTGCAGCATCTGCACTNGAAGATAATAAAATTAAATTAAATGAAGAGTTTAATTGTGAAAATGGAGAATATTTATACTATAATATTCCAGTAAGAGATCATAATAAAAAGGGAATGCTCACACTCCCACAAATAATCCAAAATTCAAGTAATGTAGGAATTGTAAAAATTGCTGAAAAGATCGGAGCCAGCTCTCTTTATAATACTAGCAGAAACTTTGGATTCGGTTCNAAAACTGGCATAAGNCTNGANGGTGAAACTTCTGGAAAGCTTAATACGATAAAANATTGGAGCGCTGTTTCNTTNGGGCAAATTGCNATGGGNCATGAAATTGGGGTNACCGCTTTGCAAATCACAATGGCTTATTGTGCAATCGCAAATGGNGGTTATTTAATTAAACCACGTNTAATTAANCANATTTTAAACTCANAAAATGAAGTTGTTTATAAAGAAGAACCTTCTGTNATAAGAAGAATNAAAAACAAAAACAATATGGTTGAGATTCGTAAAATGNTNAGAAANGTAGTTTCAGATGGTACTGGTCAAAATGCTGAAATTAATGGNTGGGANATTGCTGGGAAAACTGGAACTGCACAAAAATTTAAAAATGGCAGTTATTCNAATGATCAATTCATTTCAAATTTTGTTGGATTTTTTCCATTNAAAAANCCCCAATTATTAGCCTTCGTTATGCTAGATGAACCTGAATCACCNTACCATTGGGGAGCTGANGGNGCAGCTGTNGCATTTAANCGAATAATTAAAAGAATAATTCGAATGGATGATAATATAAAACCTCCNANNCGNANTGNTNAGGNTTTTATAGAAACNCAAAATATTTCNGAAGTTATAAAAACTAATAATAATATTAAAATAAATCAAAGTATATCAAAAAAAATTCCTCTTCAACTTATCANCAACNGGCACTAGTTCATATAAAATTAAGATGCCNCAATTAAAAGGNTANAGCATGAAAAAAGCTATAGCTGAGTTNAATNANTCTAAACTTAAAGTTAAAGTTANNGGAAGTGGAGCAGTTNTTTGGCAGAGTCCAAAACCTGGCGAANTAGTTTTTCAAGGTAGTACATGCAGTATAGGATTNCAATGAATTTTTTACATGATATCATGANTCCATTAAANATAGANATAACTAAGTATCCAAACTTAAAGNTTAATGGAATTAAAACTAATTCNAATGAAGTAACAAAAGGAGATATTTTTGTTGCAATTAAAGGTAATNAATGTGATGGCCATGACTATATAAGCNAAGCAGTCANATCNGGAGCTTGTGCTATAATTACTGATTCTNAAAGTNATAAATTAATTCATCCGCATCAAATAAAAGTAGAAAATTCTAGAATAGCCATTTCATCAATTGCAGCTAATTTTTATAATAATCCCTCAAAAAGATTAAAGGTAATTGGAATTACAGGAACAAACGGGAAAACATCAACAGCCTGGTTAATTGCATCTATATTAAAAGAAGCAGGGCTTAAAGTTGCTCAAATTGGAACTCTTGGTGTAATAACTGATAANAAAATTACTAAAAAGGGATTGACCACACCAGACCCAATAACTTTACATAAAACTTTCTCAATNCTTGAAAAAAATAAATTTACCCATGTCGTTATGGAAGTTTCTTCGCATGCTTTGGATCAACATCGAGTTGATGATGTGGATTTTGATTTNGCTATTTTTACAAACCTAACTCAAGATCATTTAGATTATCACAAATCTATGAAATCTTATTTTTTAGCTAAAACAAAACTTTTCAAATCTCTAGATCCTAAAGCGATATCCATTATTAATAATTCTTCTGAATATAGTGAAAAGTTTAAAAAAGCTTCCAATTGTAAGGTGGTAACTTTTTCAAAAACAGAGAAAAGCGATTTTTATTTTGATAATAAATTGTCTTCTACATTAAATGGAATAACCGGACAAATATCATTTAAAAATACTAAATATAAAATTAAATCAAAGTTAGTTGGTGATTTTAACTGTGAAAATATTTTAGCTTCTGTTGCAGCCTCACATGTACTCGAAATTGAAAAAAAAGCAATTGAATTAGGTATCCAAAATTGTCATGTTGTACCTGGAAGGATGGAATCCTTTGAATTGTTATCTGGAGCAAAAGCAATTATTGATTATGCGCATACTCCTGATGCCTATCAAAAAGTATTAAAAACCATTAATAAAAAGGTGTTTGGATTAAATAATATTTATGTTGTTTTTGGTGCTGGAGGCGAACGAGATAAGATTAAAAGACCTCAAATGGCACAAATAAGTGAAAAGTTTGCTACTCATACTTTTGTTGTACCTGACAATCCAAGATCAGAAAATCCTAAAACAATCACAAAAGATATAATATCAGGATTTAATGGTAATAATTACTCATTATTCGAAAATAGAGAAAAAGGACTAAAAAAAGCTCTTTCTCTAGCTAAGAAAGATGATCTAATAATAATCTTAGGAAAAGGACGAGAAAATTACCAAAAAATAGGAAATCTTAAAATCCACCATTCTGATCTAAAAGTTATCCAAAATTTTCAATGAGAATATCTATAAAACACCCTCAACTATTTTCAACACTTTTTAAGAAAGTTACTAATTTTGATTTAGATTATCCAATAACAGGTCTCTCGACTGATAGTAGGGAACTATATAAGAATGATTTATTTATTTCTATTAAAGGAAATAATTATGATGGTAATACCTTTTTAAATGCTGCAAAAAAATGTAAAGCGTCAGCAGCGCTAGTATCCAAAGTTGATAGAAAAGTGAATTTACAGCAAGTGCCTGTTAAAGATCCTTTAAAAACCATATCAGAGATAGCAAAGTTATGGAGAAATCAATATTCTATCCCTGTCATAGCAATCACGGGGTCAAATGGAAAAACATCTACAAAAGAGTTACTTATTCATGCTTTTTCAGATACATTTCATGTCCACGCAACCAGAGCAAATCATAATACACTCCTAGGCCTTTCTTTAACACTACTTGAACTAGACAAATCTCATGAAATTTCAATATTGGAATTAGGAGCAAGTAAGGTTGGTGAAATAAAAAACCTGTGTGAAATTTCTACTCCAACACATGGATTGATAACAAATATTGCCCCTGCACATCTTATTGGTTTTGGATCAATANAGAAAATATCTATAGAAAAAGGACATTTGTTCAATNCTTTAAAAAATGGATTAGCTTTTGTCAATTTGGATGATAAAAGAATTGNAAATATCAAAGTTCTNGGAAAAAGTATTTCATTTGGATCAAGTCCAAATTCTGATTTTTCAGCCATCATAAATGTTGAAATCGATGGAAAGTTAACTTTAGCANTTAATTCAATTGTTATACCTACTAAATCTCATAATCTTTCTTTTTTAAAAAATTGTATTGCTGTAACAGCAATTGGAATGACAATAGGTCTTAGCGAATCTGAATTAAAATCTAAAATACAATCCTTTAAAACACCAAAAGGNCGTTGTTCAATCAAAAGGGTTAATAGAGTAACAGTTATAGATGATTCTTACAATGCAAACTTAAGTTCCTCCTTAGCTGCTTTAGAATATTTAAATGCTTTTATAGGTAAAGGAAAAAAAGTTTTTGTTTTTGGAGATATGTTTGAATTAGGAGATAAAAGTACTGAGCAACATAGATTAATTGGACAAAAATGCATTGACCTAAAAATTGATCTTGTTTTAACTATTGGAAATCATTCAAAGCACACAAACTTAGCCTTAAATGGAAGTATTAAAAGTAAACATTATCATTCGCCAGATAAATTAATTAATTATCTTAAAAAAAGTATTAAACAAGATGATATATTATTATTTAAAGGATCCAGAGGAATGAAGATGGAAAATATAATTAATAAAATATTTAATTTTTAATGCTATACTATTTACTAAATCCATTTAAAGAGTCGTTTTTAATTTTCAATTTACTAGAGTATATCACTTTTCGAGCAGGTGCATCAGCAATTTTAGCACTGATAATTTCTTTTATACTTGGTCCATTCATTATCAAATTATTAGCAAAAAATCAAATTGGAGAAGAAATTCGTTTGAATGGTCCAAAAACCCATTTAAAAAAGAAAGGCACCCCTACTATGGGTGGTATATTAATTTTGGCATCCCTGATTATTCCCACTTTACTTTTTTCAAAACTAGACAACCCTTTTATAAAAATTATTATCCTTTCTACTTTGTGGATGGGTTTTGTTGGTTTTACAGATGATTATTTAAAAGTAATAAAGAAAGTAAAAAATGGTCTATCCCCTACCATAAAAATTATAGCTCAATCAATTTTAGGATGTTTAGTAAGTCTTTATATTTTTAAAACAAATAATTTTATAGATTTTAGTACAAAGACTACAATTCCATTTTTAAAAGATATTGATATTAATCTTGGTGTCTTTTACCCTATTCTGATTATAATTGTTATAACAGGAACTTCGAATGCTGTCAACCTCACTGATGGACTCGATGGATTAGCTGCTGGATTGTTGGCAATTTGTTTTTTTGTTTTTGCAATAATATCATACATATCAGGTAGAATCGATTTCTCAAATTATTTAAATATAGTTTATCTTCCAGGTGCTGGAGAGCTAGCAGTATTCTCTGCAGCAATGGCTGGGGCTTGCATTGGATATTTATGGTTTAATGCTTCACCTGCTGAAGTATTTATGGGTGATACTGGATCCTTATCTACTGGTGCTGCNCTTGGCACAATATCTGTACTATTAAAAAAAGAACTTTTATTAATAATTATTGGTGGCGTTTTTGTTTGGGAAGCCATTTCAGTAATTATACAACTTGGTTACTTCAAGTATACTAGGCTAAGGTATGGAAAAGGCATTAGATATTTTAAAATGGCACCAATACATCATCATTTTGAATTATCTAAATGGCCTGAATCAAAAATTGTAGTGCGTTTTTGGATTATTGGACTNTTATTCGCACTACTTTCACTAACAACGTTCAAGATACGATAATGGATTTAAAAAATAAAAGAGTTACTGTAATTGGTCTTGGATTAAGCGGTACAAGTTCAGCTATCTTGGCTAATTACCTAGGTGCAATTGTTTTCGTTAGTGATTCTGGAGCTAATAAATCAATTCATGAAAATGCTCTTAAACTAATGAGTTTACACCATATAGCATCTGAAACTGGTTTACACACTGAGAAAATATATGATTCAGAGTTATGGATTATTTCTCCAGGGTTATCTAAAAATTCTAGAATAGTAAAAAAAGCCAACCAAAAGAGTATTAAAAGTATTAGCGAGATCGAATTTGCAAGCAAATATGCTTCAAGCCCTATCATAGCTGTAACAGGTTCAAATGGAAAAACTACAACATGCAATATGATAAATAGTATGTTAAATGGAANTGGAATTACACCTATTCTTTCAGGGAATTTAGGCGTGCCATTTTCGAAGACTGTCCTACAGCAACTAAAAAAGCCATCAAAAAATGTATATTTTATATTAGAAATTTCAAGCTTTCAACTTGAGAAAATTGAGCACTTTAAACCTAATTATGCTGTTTATACAAACATATCACCTGATCATTTAGATCGACATGGAACAATGTCTGAATACATCGAAATGAAACTACGATTAGTCAAAAATACTTCACAAAATGATTATATCATATATAATCAAGATGATACGATTTTAAAAGAAGCTTTCAAAAAAACATCTTCAAAGAAAGTTAATTATAGTTTAGAAAGAGATTCTAACGGGTACTATTTTAAAGGTGGATATATCATAAATCAAAATAAGAAAAAAGTTATCTCATCTGATAGATTATCTATACCTGGCAAACATAATATCTTAAATTTTCTCGCTGCTGCAACATGTTCAAAATTAATTGGAATCAAGGAAGACAAGATTTTGAAAACTCTTAAAAATTTTAAGGGTTTAGAACATAGATTAGAGCACGTTTTAACAGTAAACAATATCACGTACATAAATGATTCAAAGTCAACAAATATTGAATCTGTTATTTGTGCTATAGAAAGCTTTGGCCAACCAATTATATTACTTCTGGGTGGCCAAAATAAACAATCAGATTTTCGGTTACTCCTTCCACAAATCAAAGTTAGCTTAGTGAAACTGGTAATTACATACGGAGAATCCGGAGGGCATATAAAGACTGTTTTAGGGGATGCGGTAAGATCAGAACAAATGGAAGATCTTAACTCTGCAGTTAGAAAAGCCCATAATCTGGCTGCAGCCGGAGATATTATTTTATTATCTCCTGGCTGCGCCAGTTTTGACGAATTTAAAAATTTTGAACATAGAGGTCGTTTTTTTAAAGATTATGTAAATCAGATAAATTCATTATGATAAATGTTATAATACAAAAATATGATCGCTATTTGCTTAGTTTTCTATTAATTCTAATTATTTTTGGTACGGTAATGCTTTACAGCGCTAGTTGGTATGAGTCCTTTACAAGTTCTAATGGTAAAACTGATATGCTTTATTTAAAAAACCATTTAAAAAGATTGCTTATTGGTTTTTTATTTTTATTTGGATTTTTGATGCTTGATTACAGAAAGCTCAAAATATTTGCTCCTTATTTAATTTTTTTTACAATCATACTTTTAATTATTACAAAAATTTATTATTTGATGAATGGACATTCTTGGTATAAGCCTTCTCGCTGGCTCTATATAGGGCCTATTTCAATACAAACTTCAGACACTGCTCGATTTTCTGTAATTATCTTTATGGCTTATTACGCTGATAAAAAAAGAAACTTAATTGGAAAATTTTACAATGGTTTNTTTCCTAGCTTAGTTGTTTTAANAATNATCATGGGTTTAATTATTATTCAACCAGANTATAGTACAGCAATTATGATTGGTATTATTGGGACAACAATACTATTTATNGGAGGAGCAAAAATTAAACATTTGTCAATATGTGGNNTTTCAGGNCTTTTNATTGGANTTCCNATTCTCTTATCCCGAGAATATAGAAGAAATCGTATTCTCTCATTTTTTGGNCTTGATAATAATNCTGACTTTGGTTACCAGGCTAACCANTCNCTAATAAGTCTTGGAAATGGCGGAATTTTTGGNGTTGGTTTAGGAAACAGTATAGAAAAAAATCACTTTCTNCCGACTCCTCANACTGATTTTATTTTTGCAATTATAGGTGAAGAATTGGGATTTTTATTAGGCACAATTCCAGTTCTGACGCTATTTTTATTGATTTTTCTCCGCGGAATAAAAATTGCAAAATCATCTACAGACCCTTTCGCTGTTTTATTGAGCATCGGTATTTCATTTAATATAATAATTTATGCTTTTATCAATGCTGCAGTAGTTACTGGTTTAATGCCTGTCACAGGATTGCCTATGCCCATGATTAGCTATGGTGGAAGTGGAATGATTGTAAATTTTGCAATGATTGGTATTTTATTAAATATTTCACAATCAAAAGTTTCTATAGGAAANAACTTCAAATGGAGNCCTATAAAATATGGCTGAATTAAGAATAATAATTACTGGTGGAGGAACTGGAGGNCATTTATTCCCTGCTTTAGCTATTGGAGAGGAGATTAAAAATAGANATAGTAATGCANTAATCCATTTTGTAGGTTCAAAATTTGGTCTTGAATCAAAAGTATTTCCAATTAAAGATGTTCTTCATACACTAATTCCCATGAGAGGAATACAGAGAACAATAANTTTAAATAACCTTAAGAAAAATATTTTATTACCTTATTATATTCTATTATCAATTTTAAGAATACAGTCATTAATAAAAACATTTTCACCGCAAGTTATTATTGGCACTGGAGGCTACGCTTCTGCGATACCTATTTTTGTAGGTTTAAGAAAAAAAAAATCTCCAATCATAATTCTCCAGGAACAAAACTCATACCCAGGTCTTACTAATCGTTTATTTTCTAAAAAAGCAAATTTCACTTGTACCGCATTTTTAGAGGCAGATAAATATTTAAAATCAAAAACAATTTTAACTGGGAATCCCATAAGAAAAGGTATTGAGCTAGGTAATTATTCCAGGGCATTAAAATTTTTTAATTTTCAAAAAAATCGAAAAACAATTTTCCTTTTTGGAGGGAGCCAAGGTTCATCTTTTTTGAATAAAATAATGAATAAGGTGATACCTCAATTATCAAATAAAAATATNCAAGTTATATGGCAAACTGGAGAAAATGAGTATCATAAATATAATAATAAAATTACTAATNTGGTTAATATTGTACCCTTTATTCACAATATGGCTGATGCTTATTCCATTGCAGATTTAATTATATCTAGGAGCGGAGCTTTGACATTAGCTGAAATTACTGTTTGTAAAAAACCTGCAATTTTAATACCTCTACCCTCTTCAGCGGCTGACCATCAATTGAAGAATGCTAAAGTTTTAGAAAGAAAAGGAGCCGCAATTATTATTCAAGAAAAAGAAATGAAANTAAATTATTTTTNGGAAACAATTCTTAAACTACTNAAAAATAAAACTNAATTACAAAAAATGAAAGAAGCATCAGAATCACTTGGAAATCCAAATTCAACCAATGAAATAGTCGATAATATCATGAGAGAGTTAAAGTGACTTTCAGAAAAATTAAAAATATATTTTTTATTGGAATTGGTGGAATTGGTATGAGTGGGATAGCAGAGTTATTATCAAAAACTGGTTTTTTTATATCAGGTTCAGATTTAAATGAAAATGAAAATGTTATAAGGCTAAGGGAAATGGGTATTAATGTCAAAATCGGTCATAAACCTCAAAATATTTTAGATGCTGATTTGATTGTTTATTCAAGTGCTGTTCCAATAACAAATCCTGAATTAGTGATGGCAAGAAAAAATAAGATCCCGATTATTAAAAGAGCAGAAATGCTTGGTGAACTNATTTCTTTGAAAGAAACAAGTATTGCTGTTAGTGGTACACATGGAAAAACCACAACATCTTCAATGATTGGGTCAGTACTAAACTTTTCGAAAAAAGACCCTACTTTAATTATCGGAGGTTTAGTACAGAATATTAAAAGTAATAATAAAATGGGATCTAGTGATATAATTGTGGTAGAAGCTGATGAATTTGACAGAAGTTTTTTAGCTTTAAAACCTACAATCGCAATTATCACTAATATTGAACTTGAACACACAGATTGTTATGATAATATTGAAGATTTAAAAATTGCTTTTATTCAATTTGCTAAATCCGTTCCATTTTATGGAGAGATTATTGCTTGTTTAGATTCTCCTTTTGTAGAAGAAATATTAAGAGAAATCGAACGTCCAATAATAACATATGGTTTTTCAAAGAATGCCGATTATCAAGCAAAAAATATAGAATTCAAAGGCCATTATTCTAAATTTGATATTTATTATAAAGGTGAAAAATCTGAAAGAATTACACTTAATGTTCCTGGAGAACATAATATCCTTAATGCTCTTGCATCAATTGCCCTATGCCAAGATATGGAGATACCACTTAAAACAATTAAAGAAGGATTACTTAAATATCAAGGTGTTCGAAGACGTTTTGATATTAAAGGGATTTATAATGATATCATGATAGTCGATGACTACGCGCATCACCCAACGGAAATAATTGCAACTTTAACCGCGGCAAAAAATGGTTGGAATAAAAGAATAGTTGCTGTTTTTCAACCTCATTTATTTACAAGGACTTTAAAATTTTATAAAGAGTTTTCAAATGCTTTAAAAATTGCAGATTTAATCATTTTAACTGATATATACCCTGCTCGTGAAATCCCAATTGATGGAGTAAGTTCAAAATTAATATTTAACGAATTGAAAAAAAAGAGGAGCAATTGCTTCTATGTCCCAAATTTAAATGACCTCGAAAAAAAATTAGATAACCTGTTAAAGAAAAATGATTTATTGATTACCTTAGGAGCTGGGACAATCTGGAGATACAATACTTCTTATACGAATCATCTTAAAAACAATCTTATAAGCTTTAAACNATGAAATATTTAAGCGAATTAAGAAAAATTATAGATGGTCAAATATTAGAGAATGAACCGATGTCAAAACATACGACCTATGGAATTGGTGGACCAGCAAAAATGTTTATAAAACCAAAAGACCGTGACGACTTAGCAAAAATCTTAAAATTTTCAAGAAAAAATTCTATCAAAACACATTTTTTTGGATCGGGATCAAATTTACTAATATCTGATGAAGGCATTGATGGAATTGTTTTAAGCCCAGCAAAATGCTTAAAACAATTAACAATTGAAGGTAATCTAATTTTTGCAGAATCTGGAGTTATGCTAGGCAAAATAGTTAAAGAAGCAACGAAAAGAAAATTAACTGGTTTAGAAAGTTTAATTGGTGTTCCTGGTACNCTAGGAGGTGCTTTATCAATGAATGCTGGAGCATATGGTAGTGAAATTTCTAATTTTTTAAAATATGTTCACGTCATGGATATGGATGGAGAAATAATAAAGTACAACCAAAGTCAAATAGACTTTTCATATCGCTATTCTAATTTTAAAAGAGATGAATTTATTTTAGATGCTCATTTTAATCTTAAAACTGATTCGTTTTCTGAAATCAATAAAAAGAAAGAGAACAGTAGTAAAAGTAGAAAACTAAATCAACCATTAAAGTTTAGATCTGCAGGAAGTGTTTTTAAAAATGATAAAAAATATTCTGCTGGCTTCTTAATAGATAATGCAGGTTTAAAAGGGACAAGGTTTGGTGATGCCGAAATTTCAACAAAACATGCAAACTTTTTTATTAATCATGGAAATGCAAAATCTTCTGATATGTTAAAGCTTATCTCACTAGCAAGAAAAGAAGTTTATAAAAAGTATAACATATTATTAGAACTTGAGATAAAAGTAATAGGATTTAAAAATCAAGAATTAGAGCTCATAAATGTATAATAAATCATATTATAAATACTTCTCCTATAACTTTTTTGTTCTTTTATTTGTATATATAATCTATGCATCATTTAGTTGGGCAGAACAAAAAAATTCATTAAAACCTAAAAATATTATTTTTTCTGATACTAAGATTTTAGATCTTAGAGTTTATAAAAAAATTATTGATAATGCATTTAAACAAAATACATCTAATGTAAATACAAAAGATATAAGTCAACTTATTGAAGATCATCCATATGTTTTGGCAGCACGTGTAAGTAATCATTATCCTAATAGAATTTTAATTGAAATAATTGAAAGAGAACCAGTTGCAATATTAAAAGTTGACCCTCTTTTAATGATTGATGGTGATGGTATAATTTTACCTGATCTAGAAAACTATATTAACTATAATATTCCTTTTCTCACAAATTTTAATTTTCATGAAACATCATATAATAAAGGAAAAAGGATTTCATCAGATAAAGTAATTGATTGTGTAGACTGGCTCANAAAANTTAAAAAAAATTATAGCTATATATATGAAAATTTATCTGAATTAAAAATAACGAGTTCAAATGAGATTGAACTAATCCTTTTTGACCATCCAACATATATATACCTTGGACTTGATCAAATTAATTATAGACTAGAAATCTTAAAAAAATTTGAAGAGACCATTAAACCTAATAAAATCTCTGACTATACCTATCTTGATTTGAGATATAAAAATCAAATTGTAGTTAAGGAAAAGCATTCATGAATTCTATAGTCAACCAGGACTCTCAAATTACTGTTGGTTTAGATATCGGATCAAAAAAAATCAAGTGTGCTATTGGCCAAGTTCAAGATAATCAAAAACGTGTTAATTTACTTGGTTTTTCTGAAATTGAATCTTCTGGTATTAAAAAAGGTACAATTATTAACAGAGATGAATTAATTGATAAAATTGAACAAGTAATAAATAATGCAGAACTTATGGCTGATATAAAAGTAACAGGCCTGACATTATCAATTACTGGTGAACATATTAAGTGCATTAATACTCAAGCTGCAATCTCACTTAATTATACAAATGGTATTTCTAATGGATCTAGAGAAAAAATCATTAATAAAAATGATATTCTTCAAGTATTAAATTCATCTCAATCAATCTCCTTACCCATTGATAGAGATATTCTACATACAATACCCCAAGAATATTCTGTTGATACTTTAGAAGAAATTAAAAACCCTCTTGGCATGACTGGTAGACGCTTGGAAAGCAAAGTTCATTTAATCACGGCGGCCACTGCTGCAATGAATAATTTTGTTAGTTGTGTAGAAGAATTGGGTTTAAGTGTAGAAGGATTAGTGTTTCAACCAATCGCATCTTCTTTATCAACATTAAAAAAAGATGAAATGGAATTAGGTATCACATTAGTTGATTTAGGATACACCACGACTAATATAGCAGTTTATCATAAGGGATCAATTCGTCATTCAGGAATAATACCAATTGGATCAAAAAGTATTACAAATGATATAGCAGTTATGCTGCAAATTGGATTGGAAGAGTCTGAAAAAATAAAAATTAAATACGCCTCAGCACTCGCTTCAATGTCATCACCTGAATTAAACATAAATATTTCAAATATTGGAGATGATGATAAGCGCTCAATATCCGAAAATGAAATTTCTAAATATGTGGAAGCTAGAATGCAAGAAATATTTCAAATGGTAATTCAAGAAATTTCCAGAGCTGATGTTAAAGACCCACTTACTTACGGAATTGTATTGACTGGTGGCGGAGCATCATTAAGAAATCTAATACCATTACTAGAAAAATCATTAGGAGTAAAGGTACGTCTTGGAAAACCAACAAAAATTGATGGAGCAAAAGATATCGCAGATGGACCATCCTATGCAACTTCTATGGGATTATTATTATGGTCTCTATATGATATAGATTATAGCCATTTGCAAAATAATCAAGATCAAGGATTTATAAGAATAATAAAAAAAATTCGAGACACTATCGAAAATATGTTTTAAACAAACCATTAAAAAAGGAGATATAATATGCTATTTGAATTTGATAGCCTATCTGAACAAAAAGCAAAGTTAAAGGTAATTGGAGTTGGAGGAGCAGGTGGAAATGCTGTTACTCGAATGATAACTACTGGTATGGAGGGAGTTGATTTTATAGCGATTAATACTGACGCTCAAGATCTCGACAACAATCCAGCAGATAATAAAGTTCAAGTTGGTAAGAGCCTTACAAAAGGATTGGGAGCAGGCGCCAACTCAAATGTTGGTAAAGATGCTGTAGAGGCTGATAGAGAAGTAATTACAACACTTATGGAAGGTGCTGATATGGTTTTTATCACTGCTGGAATGGGTGGCGGAACGGGAACAGGNGCNTCTCCTGTTATTTCACAAATAGCAAGAGAGNTAGGGATTTTAACTGTTGGAATTGTAACATTACCATTTAGTTTTGAAGGACCNAAGAGAATGAACCGTGCTCTTGAGGGTATCTCTGAAATGAAAAAAGCTTGTGATACATTGATTGCTATACCAAATCAAAAATTAATGTCAATTGTTGATAAATCCACAACTCTACCAGAAGCATTTCAAATGGCAGATACCATCCTCCATCAAGCTGCAAAAGGTATTTCAGACTTGATTAATGTTCAAGGTGTAATAAACCTCGACTTTGCTGACGTTGAAACAATTATGAAAAATATGGGGGAAGCTATAATGGGAACTGGAGTAGCCTCAGGTGACGAAAGAGCAGTTTTAGCAGCACAACAAGCAATTTCCAGTCCATTATTAGATGATGCCTCTATTCGGGGAGCTCAAGGTGTTCTAGTAAATATTACAGGTGGGAATGACTTAACATTAATGGAAGCAAATGAGGCAACGAGCATTATATTTGAAGAAGCAGGACCTACTGCAAACATTATTTTTGGTGCCGTAATTGATCCGAATTTAAAAGATGATATACGAGTTACCGTTATTGCAACAGGTTTTAATATGCCAAAGGTTATTTCAGAAACTAATACTTTTGATAATAACTCAGAAACTGCAAGTTTTGAACCACCTAAAACAAATCATCTTCAAGATATAGAAAATAAGCCTCTCCATGCCCAAAAAGAAAACCCAAATAAGACTGAAGAAAGAGAAGCAGAAAAGACAATCACATTTGATGATACATCTGAATCGCCAGTTATTTATGGAAACGATTTACAAATACCAGCTTTTATTAGGAGGCAACATGATTAAATCAAATGAAAAATATACATATTTGCTTGCTGATTTTACTTTTTTTTGGTTGCGTCAATTCTGGAAATTTAAATGATAAAATAAATATACTTATACCACCATCTTTAAAAATGGTTGAATTATTAAAAAATCTTCGAGAATTTGAGTTAATAGTTGAAGATCACTTTAACTATAATATAAAAGAAAAAGTTAATAATGAGACAGTGGACAAAAAGACTGAAGATATTAATTATGTTATATCTTTGACAAACCGATATGAACAGTGGTATCTAAATTGGGACAAAAAAATGGAATTAATTGGAAAAGAACTAAATGATAGTGAATTAAAATTTATAAAGTATACAATGCAAGGAGTGTTCGATAGGCAAATTAGATTGAACAGTCTAACGTCAATATCTGATTATGTTTCAGATCTTTACCCTAAAGACTCTCTATTTTTAAATCAATATTAAANTTTTAAAATTAAATAAAAATATCCATTACCAAACTTATAAATCTATATTTTATACTTTAATGCCTTTTAATTTTAGATCTTCAACAACTTTTTTAATGCCTTTTTTATCGATAATCTTCATCCCACTAGTGGAAACGCGAAGTGTAACATATCGATTTTCATCAGGTAACCAGAATTTTTTTCTTTGAAGATTAATATTAAACCTTCTTTTAGTTTTATTTTTGGCATGGCTTACATTATTACCAAACATGGGTTTTTTACCTGTAACCTCACAAACTCTACTCATCATAAACCTCACTAATTAAAATAAATTATTTATATATAATCTTTTAAATTAATAGCTTTACTTTTGCTTAGCAAAAACTAATTTTTAAAGCAAGAAAGCTGTAATTTAACTATTTGATCACAATTCATTAAAAGTTGCATTTCATGTATATTGGAAAATTAAAAATCAAAACACCTATTTTTTTAGCTCCTATGGCAGGAGTAACAGATTATCCATTTCGTATAATATGCAAAGAAATGGGCGCGGGAATGGTATATTCGGAATTTGTTTCAGCTGATGGTATCATAAGGGAAAACACAAAAACTCTGGAAATGATTAAATTTGACAAAAAAGAAAGACCCATAGGAATTCAAATTTTTGGAAGTAACCCTGAAGTTATGAGCAAAGCAGCTAAATATATTTATGATAAGTTTAAACCTGATATTATAGATATCAATTATGGATGTCCCGTTCCGAAAATAACGAAAAAGGGCGGTGGATCTGCAGCATTAAAAGATTTATGCCTAATGGATGATATAACTAGCGCCGTGATTGAATCTGTTCCAAAAATACCAGTAACAATTAAAATGAGACTTGGTTGGGATAATAATTCTATTATCGTTCCAAAAATAGGTATTAGATTAGAAAATCTTGGTGTAAAAGCAATTACATTGCATTCCCGAACTACGACACAGCGCTATAAAGGACAAGCTGATTGGAAATATATAAAATTATTAAAAGAATCAGTTAACATACCCGTTATTGGTAATGGCGATGTATGTACCCCTAATGATATGTTAAAAATGTTTAGCTATACTCATTGTGATGCCGTAATGGTTGCTCGTGCAACTCGGGGTAACCCTTGGTTCTTTAAACAAGCTAAGGCCAAAATAAAAAACCAACCCTTACCTCCTCTTCCTTCATTATTAGATGTTGCTCAAACATGTGAAAGACATTTCAAATTATTAATATCTTATAGAGGTACAAAAGTTGGTACAAACTTAATGAGGCAGCATTTCTCCAATTATATCAGAGGATTTCCAAAAGCATCTAAATTTAGAAAAAAGTTAGTCACTGCACCCTCACTAGATGAAATGAAAAAAGAATTAAGTAATTTAAAATCATACGCAAAAAAATTATCTTAATTATTTTTTGATAAAAGAGTCTGGCTTGTATCAAAATTTTATGATACCTAAATTTCAACCTTCTAAAAAACTTTTATAAAACAAAAATATATATGATTAAAATCAATCAAGCAGTTAATGAACCGATAAAAAGCTATTTGCCAAAATCAAAAGAAAGAAATAGTCTTCAAAGAAAATATGATGAAATGTCCCAAAAAACATATGAAATACCAATTATAATTAACGGTCAAGAAATTAAAACCGAAAAATTAAAAAACTGTGTTATGCCACATAATCATAAACATGTTTTAGCAACATTTCATAATGCGTCAAAAAATGAAGTCGCAAAAGCAATTAATTCATCACTTAATTCCTGGGAAACATGGTCAGAAACTCCACTTAACAAAAGGACAAAAATTTTCAGAAGAGCTGCCAAACTACTAGCAGGACCTTGGCGTGATACCATTAATGCAGCAACAATGTTAAATCAAAGTAAAAATGTTTATCAAGCAGAGATTGATTCTGCTTGTGAATTAATTGATTTCTTTAATTTTAATGCTCAATATGCAGAGCAAATTTATTCAAAACAAACCTTAATTTCACCTAGTGGAGTAAAAAACCATCTAGAATACAGACCTCTAGAAGGATTTATTTTTGCAATAAGCCCCTTCAATTTTACTTCGATTGCTGGTAATCTACCATGTGCACCTGCAATTATGGGAAACGTTGCTATTTGGAAACCTGCTTCTAGCGCTATACTACCCTGCTACTTTTTGATGAAAATGCTTAAAGAAGCTGGTCTTCCTGATGGGGTTATAAATTTTCTTCCAGGAAAAGGAAGCGATATTGGTGATTTAGTTCTCTCAGATGAAAACCTTTCAGGGGTTCATTTCACAGGATCAACAGATACATTCCAACATATTTGGAAGTTAATTGGATCAAATATTCATAATTATAAAACATATCCAAGAATTGTGGGAGAAACGGGAGGTAAAGATTTTTGCCTAGCTCATGAATCTGTAAACATTGATAAGTTAATTGCTGCTATGATTAGAGGTGCCTTTGAATATCAAGGGCAAAAATGCTCTGCATTATCTAGAGCATACTTNCCAAAAAAGATNTGGTNAGATTTTCAAAAAAAGTACATCGANGAANTAAATTCTATTAAAATTGGCTCCCCTAGAGATTTTACTAACTTTATGAATGCAGTTATNGATCAAAATGCTTTTAATTCNATAAAAGAATATATTGAATATGCCAAAAACAGTNAAGATGCTGAAATCATATCAGGTGGAAATTATGATGATAGTTTAGGNTTTTTTATCGAACCAACNACTATATTAACAACTAATCCTAAATTTAAAACCATGCAAGAAGAAATTTTTGGCCCNGTATTNACTATTTTTTTGTATAATACAGATGAACTTNACGAAACAATAGANTTGATCGATAATACATCCTCTTANGCTNTAACAGGCTGTATAATGGGAGAAAATGATAATTTCNTATCAATGGCAACTAAAAAACTNANGCATTCAGCTGGAAATTTCTATATAAANGATAAACCGACAGGTGCNGTAGTTGGTCAACAACCATTTGGTGGGAGCAGAGCATCTGGCACAAATGATAAAGCCGGTTCAGAACTAAATTTATACCGTTGGATATCCGTTCGTACCATAAAAGAAACTTTTGACCCTGTCAAAGATTATCGTTACCCATTTCTTGAGAAAGATTAATTGAAAAACCAAACAATTATGATTGCTCTTGGAGGAAATAGTCTTTCAAATAAGAATGGTACAGGATCCATAGCAGAACAATTTTCTAAAACGAGAAAAGCCATAGAATATTTAAGCGAATTTATTGAAAAAAAATGTAATATATGTATAAACCACGGAAATGGACCTCAAGTTGGAAATGAGCTTTTGCGAATGGATTTAACATACAAAGAAGTTACTCCTTTACCCCTCGGACTATGCGTGGCAAATACTCAAGGCTCTATTGGATATATGATCCAACAGTCTTTACAAAATAAATTACGTAAAATGCATATTGATAGAGAAGTTGTAACATTAGTTTCTCAGGTTATTGTGGATAAAGATGATGCTTCATTTATTTACCCTAATAAGTATATTGGATCAAGATACTCTAAAAAGGATATATTAAAACTTTCAGAAAAATTTGATTGGAAAATNAAAAAGCAAGAATCAAATAAGTGGAGACGTGTAGTTCCATCACCCATGCCAAGATACATTATGCATGGAAAATCTATAAAAGCTTTAGTTGATAGAGGTTCAATTGTAATTGCNTCTGGGGGNGGAGGTATTCCTGTTTANAGCAATAAAAACGGAAATCTAGAAGGGGTCGATGCTGTTATNGATAAAGATTANAGCGCCGCNAAATTAGGTCGNATTATAAAAGCAAATCAATTATGGATAATTACTGATATAGANAGTGTTTATCTTAACTATGAAAANAAAAATCAAACTCGTATAAAAANTATGGATNTAGAACAGGCTACGAATCTTTATGATAATAGAACATTTCAGGAAGGTAGTATGGGACCCAAGATAAAAGCTGCAATGCATTTTTTAAAGCACAAAGGTGATAAGGTAGTTATCACCTCAATTTCTAAAATTAAAGAAGCCTTGAAAGGTGAGGCTGGAACTGAAATAAGGAACTAAAAATGAAGATACATGAATATCAAGGTAAAAAGATATTTTCTGATTATGATATGCCTGTTCAAGATGGGTATACATTTGATAACATAGATAAAGCTGAAGAAGTAATTAAAAGAGTAATGGTTGATTTTAAAACATCTGATGTAGTTGTCAAGGCTCAAATACATGCAGGTGGGCGTGGTAAAGGTGGTGGTGTAAAATACTCTCCTAATTTTGATTCTGCACTGAAAAATTCAAAAGATATTTTAGGAATGAATTTAATAACTCATCAGACTGGAGAGAATGGTCAGAAAGTAAAGAAAGTTTTTATAACAGAAGCATTTAACATAAAAAAAGAGTTTTATGCTGCTATTACCTTAGATAGAAGCACTGGAATGGATGTTTTTATGGTATCTTCAGAAGGTGGTGTTGAAATTGAAAAAGTTGCTCAAGAGAATCCTGAAAAAATTGAAAAAGTATGGATAGACCCTTTGTTAGGAATGAAAAATTTTCAAGCAAGAAAACTCGCATTTTCAATTGGCTTAACCGGTGAAAGTTTTAAATCAGCTATGATAATATTTTTAAAAATGTATAAATGCTATCAACAAACAGATGCAACTATCGTTGAAGTGAACCCATTAATTATAACTGATGAAAATAAAGTCATTGTACTAGACACAAAAATGAACTTTGATGATAATGCTCTTTTTAGACAAAAGAAAATAAAAGAAATGCGAGATTTGGATGAAGAAGATCCTATGGAAATAGAAGCTGGAAAATTCAATCTTAATTATATAAAGTTGGATGGAAATGTTGGTTGCATGGTAAATGGAGCAGGTTTAGCAATGGCAACCATGGACATAATTAAGCTCGCTGGCGGAGATCCTGCTAATTTTCTTGATGTTGGTGGTACTGCAAATGCCGAAACTGTAAAAAATGGGTTTAGAATAATTCTATCAGATAAGAACGTAAAAGCGATCTTAATTAATATTTTTGGAGGAATTGTGAGATGCGATCGAGTTGCAAATGGCGTTATAGAAGCAGTAAAAGAGTTGGGTTTGGAAGTCCCTGTAGTTGTAAGACTTGAAGGAACAAATGCAAAAGAAGCTCAAGTAATTTTAAAAGAATCTGGTGTTTCAGTAATTCCAGCGATTGGAATGAAAGATGCAGCTGAAAAAGTAGTTAAAGCCTCTTTAAAAAGTTAAAAGGAAAAAAATATGTCTATACTTGTAAATAATAAATCGAGAATTGTGGTACAAGGTATTACTGGATCTGAAGGCCAATTCCATACAAAACAAATGTTAGAGTATGGTACAAATATTGTAGCTGGTGTGACTCCTGGTAAAGGAGGAAATAAAACTTTAAATAATATACCCGTATATAATTCTGTTGAAGAAGCTGTNAAAGAAGTCAATGCTAACACCTCAATCATATTTGTCCCTCCTCCTTTTGCTGCAGAAGCAATTATTGAAGCTAGTTTTGCAGGAATAAAAGTGGTTGTTTGCATAACAGAAGGAGTTCCCGTTCATGATATGGTCAAAGTTAAAGCTATCATAGATAGAAATAAAACTCGTCTAATTGGTCCTAATTGTCCAGGTATAATTACAGTTGATGAATGTAAATTAGGTATTATGCCTGGTTTTATATGTAAAANGGGTAATATTGGNGTAATCTCTAAATCTGGAACACTTACTTATGANGCAATNGATCAANTGGTAAATGTTGGTTTAGGGCANACTACTGCAATTGGAATAGGTGGCGATCCTATAATNGGAACCAATATGAAGGACTGTTTAAAATTATTTCAAGAAGATTCAGAAACCGAAGGNATTGTGATAATTGGAGAGATTGGAGGACAAATGGAAATTGAGGCAGCTAAATGGGCAAAAAATAATGTAACAAAACCCATGGTTGGATTTATTGCTGGTCAAACTGCGCCCCCTGGCAGGCGTATGGGCCATGCTGGCGCTATTGTTTCTGGTGGTGATGATACAGCAGAGGCTAAAATGAGAATATTTGAAGAATGTGGAATAAAAGTTGCAAAATCTGTTGCAGATATCGGACAATCCATGAAAAAAGTAATGAAAAATTAAATTTTGATAAAGATAAAAAGATAAAGGATAATATTTTGAACAATAAAACTTTTGCAATCATTAAACCAGATGCTATAAAAAATAATTATACAGGCTTAATTTTTGATCGAATATTAAAAAATGGTTTTTCAGTATTAAGCGCTAAATTACTAAAAATGACAAAAAAACAAGCAATGGGTTTCTATTTTATCCATAGAAATAAGCCATTTTATGATGAACTTACTACTTTCATGTCATCTGGACCATGTATGGTTCTTGCATTAGAAAAAGAAAATGCTGTAGAAAATTGGAGAAAAATCATTGGATCAACTAATCCTGAAGAAGCTAAAGATGGTACTATTCGAAAAGATTTTGCAAATAGCTTAAGTGAAAATGCTGTACATGGATCAGATAGCGATGAAAATGCAGAAAAAGAAATTGCCTTTTTCTTCTCAAATAGTGAAGTTATAGGTAATCAATAAATTCATATCTTATGAAAAAAATACTTTTTTTTATTCCAATTTTAACTAT
>NZIX01000017.1 GCA_002691785.1 Fidelibacterota bacterium
ATATCTGTTTCAAATGATGATTTTTCTTCCTTCAAATGATCAATTTCATTCATAAGTGCATCATATTGCTTATTGTTTGTAACCAAAAATAATTGATCTTTTAACTTGTCTATTTTTTCATCAAAACCTGAATTTTTTAACTCTAACTTATTAGTTTCTAATTCTATCTCTTTTAATCTTTCCTTTTTTGTAACTATTGATGTTTTTAAATTATCTTCCTGTAAGTTCAACTCTTCTACCTTTGAAGGAAGATCTCCCAAAAGATCATTTAAATCTCTTAACTTTGTATCAATACTTTGCAATTCTATTAATTTTTCCATAATAATACCCTTATGTAAAAAAAAAGCACCTTTTTAGGTGCTTTCTTATTTACTTATTTATTTTTAGTAAGTTTTTAGGTCTTAGCAACCTATCAAAATAAAAGTAAATCTCTATAATAAATTGTTTATTTTTAATCATAATATTTAAGATAATTTAAGAATTTATTTTTTAATAACGTATTAAATATTTAAAAATATAATTATTAATTTTACATAATCTGTTTTATGTAAATCCCAAACAATTAACTAATGCATAATGAAAGAATTCTTTAAAGAACGTCACATCGGTCCTCGTAGAAAGCAATATTTAGAAATGCTTGCAGAAATAGGATTAGATTCTCTTCAAGACTTGACCACAAAAATAATTCCTGAAAATATTTTAGACAAAAGACTCGATAAACTGCCTCCTGAAATTTCAGAAGTAGATACAATAAAAAAGCTCAAAGGTTTTTCAAAGCAAAACAATGTTTTTAAATCTTACATTGGTCAAGGATATTACGGAACTATTGTTCCTGGAGTAATAAAAAGGAATATATTAGAAAATCCAGGTTGGTATACTCAGTACACGCCATACCAAGCTGAAATTAGTCAAGGCCGCCTTGAAGCACTCTTAAATTTTCAGACGATGGTATCTGATCTAACCATGCTCCCAATCACAAATGCCTCTTTACTTGATGAAGGAACTGCTGCCGCTGAAGCAATGTTAATGTTTTATAATCATACAAGAGATCCTGAAAAAAATACTTATTTAGTTTCTGAAAATTGCCATCCTCAAACAATTGAAATTTTAAAAACTAGGTCAAAGCCCATAGGAATTATCTTAAAAGTTATCCCCACAAGTGACTTCCAATTTGGAGCAACAACTTTTGGGGCTTTATTACAATATCCAGATACTAAAGGTAAAATTAGGGACTACACCAATACCTGTAAAGAAGCTCACTTAAATAATTCATTCATCTGCCTTGCCACAGATTTACTTGCTTTATCCCTAATTAAAGCTCCTGGCGAAATGGGTGCAGACGCCGTAGTTGGGAACGCACAACGTTTTGGAGTTCCTATGGGAAATGGAGGGCCTCATGCCGCATTTTTCTCAACAAGTGAAACTTTTAAAAGAAAAATCCCTGGTAGAATCATTGGCCTNACCAATGACTCTAATCAAAANCCNGCNNTNAGAATGGCACTTCAAACTAGAGAACAACATATAAGAAGAGAAAAAGCAACTTCAAATATTTGTACTGCTCAAGTTCTTCTTGCGATCATGTCTGGAATGTTTGCAATCTATCATGGACCAGAAGGAATAAAAAAAATAGCAAAGAGGGTTTCATCTTTAACAAATCAACTTGCAACTTCATTAAAAAAAGCTGGAATAAAACTAAACAATAATTCTTTCTTTGATACCATAAATTTCAGTGCCGAAGGATGGCAAGATAAAGCCAAAAAGAAAAAATTAAACTTCCGTATACATTCTGATCAAACTATTGGAATCTCAATTGATGAGACTACGACTGAGTCAGATATTATTGAAATTTTAAATGTCTTTAACGTTAAAACATTAGAAAAAGAAAGTAAAAGCAATCTCCCAAGTTCAATTTTTAGAAAATCTTCATTTTTAACCCACCCAGTATTCAATTCTTATAGATCTGAGACAGAGATGCTCCGCTACATACACAAACTTGAAACAAAAGATCTCTCCTTAAATACTAGCATGATAGCTTTAGGTTCTTGTACCATGAAGCTTAACAGTACTACCGAAATGGAAGGCATCAGCTGGCCGGAAATTTCTAATATTCACCCCTTTGCTCCTGAAAATCAAAAGTNTGGTTATAAAAAGCTAATTGATGAACTGGGCAATGCTCTTATAGAAATTACTGGATTTGATAATATATCAATGCAACCAAATTCTGGAGCACAAGGTGAATACGCTGGTTTAATGATCATTCGACAGTTTCACCTGAAAAATAAAAACTCTCATAGAAATATTTGCTTAATTCCTGATTCTGCCCATGGGACTAATCCAGCTTCGGCAATTATGGCTGGAATGAAAGTTGTTGTAATTAAATGTGATAAATATGGGAATATTTCAGAAAAAGACCTTAAAGAAAAAGTAGAGTTCCATTCAAAAAATCTAGCCGCAATTATGGTGACCTATCCTTCCACTCACGGTGTTTTTGAACATACAATTACGGATATTTGTGGTTTAATTCATGGTCACGGTGGTCAAGTTTATATTGACGGTGCGAATTTGAATGCGCTTGTTGGACTAGTGAAACCTGGAAAGTTTGGCGGAGACGTCATGCATATTAATTTACATAAAACATTTTGTATCCCCCATGGTGGAGGCGGACCTGGAATGGGTCCAATAGTTTGTAAAAAACATTTAGCCCCATTTTTGCCTGGACATATTGAGATTAATAAATCCTCAGATCAATCTATAAGTGCTGTGTCATCTGCTCCTTTTGGAAGTGCTAGTATATTACCTATCTCATGGGCATACATAACTATGATGGGACCTGAAGGTCTTAGAGAAGCCACTCAAATAGCAATATTAAATGCAAACTATATGGCTAAGAAGCTAGAAACTTATTATCCTATACTATATCGCGGACTTAGTGGTTATTCAGCTCATGAATTTATTATCGATATTCGCCCAATTAAAAGTGAGTCCGGTATAACAGAGGAAGATATTGCAAAGAGACTTATGGATTATGGCTTTCATGCCCCAACCATGTCATGGCCTGTTGCNGGAACTATGATGATTGAGCCTACTGAAAGTGAATCAAAAGAAGAACTTGATANGTTCTGTNNAGCTATGATTCTCATCAANAAAGAAATAGANAACGTTGTTTCTGGTAAATTTGATATAATGGATAATCCATTAAAAAATGCTCCACATACAATGATACATGTAATGGACGATAAATGGGATCATAAATACTCTAGAAAAATTGCGGCATTCCCTGCTAAGTGGCTCTATGATTATAAATATTGGCCAACCGTTTCTCGAGTCGATAATGCCTATGGTGATAGAAATCTTGTGTGCACATGCCCGCCTATTTCTGAATATGAAGAATAATTTTCTATAAATCCATTAATATCACATAGATAAATTTATGTTTTGGTTCTTAAAAAATGATATTTTAAAAATTTTAGACACTACTCAAAAGGAAAGAGAAGCTCTTCAAAACCATTCTATTTATAGATCTATAAAAACAATGGATCAACTACATATATTNATGGAATCTCATATTTTTGCAGTTTGGGATTTCATGTCCATTCTTAAATCTCTCCAAAATAAGCTTACGTGCGTAACTGTACCTTGGGTTCCCATGAGTAAGGGTACTCCTTCTCGGTTAGTAAATGAAATAGTGATAGAAGAAGAATCAGATATTGATCGATATGGACAACATATGAGCCATTTTGAAATGTATTGCCATGCAATGAAGCAGGCAGGAGCAAATATAGATCCTATNAATCTTTTTTTAAAAGAACTTAAAAGTCGGTCCATTAAAGAAGCATTAGACTATAGCAAGGCTCCTNAACACTCTAAAGTCTTTGTAAATGAAACCTTCAAAATACTNGATGGTGCTCCTGAGCATGTCATTGCCTCTATNTTCACCTTTGGAAGAGAAGAGGTTATTCCCAATATGTTTAGAGCAATTTTGAATGAACTAAATAAAAAACACCATGGAAAATTAAAATCATTTATTTATTATTTAGATAGACACATTGGNCTTGATGAAGATGANCATACACCAGCTGCACTCAAAATGGTAAAGCAACTTTGTGAAAATGATGAAAATAAATGGTCNCAAGCTACAGAAGCGGCTCAAAAAGCTATGCAAGCAAGAATAACTTTTTGGGATGGTATTCTATCTGATTTAAATTGATCATAACTTTTACTCTTAATTCATAAAAAAATGATCATAAAAAGTTATCAAAATAAAACATCCTTAGTGATTTTATTTGNCATTTTGTTTANGGGTTCATGCGAANACCCTAATAAAGATGAAAATNTTTTCGCACCCAATATTAAAATTATCTTTCCTNTTAATAATTCAATTGTTAGCGATACTGTAAATTTTGATTTTGACATCAATGATGAAGACTTGATAGTAAGAGTTGACCTTTATATAAATAATGACTCTACAGGTATAAGTGATNTTTCANATCCTTTTTCAATTAATTGGATAACCAAAAACTATCAAAATGGAAACTATTCTGCTTTTATTAAAGCATATGATAGTTTNGGAAATTCTTCAAATAGNGANACAATTCAACTTATCCTCGANAATTTTTTAATATTTAATAAAACCTTTGGAATGCCTGATAATAATGAAGATGGATACTCNATTATAGAAACAAGTGACCAAGGGTATGCTGTGTTAGGNAACACGGGCTCTGAAAATAAAGATATTTCTCTTCTCAAAATAGATTCTTTGGGTAATCAAATTTGGGTTCAATCCTACGGTGGAAGTCAATATGATGAGGCTCGTCATTTTCAAGAAACTTTTGATGGTGGATTTATTATTTCAGGAATTACTAAATCTTATGGATATGGTGAAGAAGATATTTGGATAATTAAAACAAATGCATCAGGACTTATAGATTGGAATGTTAACTTTGGAGAAGGTCAAAATGATAGAGGCGCCCAAATATTACAAACAGACGAAGGCGGCTATATTGTAATTGGTGAAAAATACAATATAGATTTAGAAAACTCAGATCTNTGGCTATTAAAGATTAATTCACAAGGAGAACTTTCATGGGAAAAAACCCTAGGAAGTACTGGTGATGATAGAGGATATGATATAAAAAATAATCGTTCTGGTGGATATCTTCTTTTAGGAAGTACCAACTCTTTTGGAAATGGAGGCTCAGATATTTGGTTAATAAATACTGATTCAGATGGAAATGAAATATGGAGTAAAACCTATGGTAGCAGCAATAACGAATATGGACGATCTATTATTGATTCCGATGATGGTGGATATCTAATATTTGCAACTTCTGAATCTTTTGGAAATGATAATACTGGTTTACATAATATAAAAATTGATTCTACTGGTGTGGAAGAATGGAATAAATCTTTTGGTGGCTTCTATGGTAAAAATGGGAATGTTATTCGACAATCACCAAATGGAGGCTATATCCTAATTAGCAGTCGGTATAACTTCAATGATAATTCATATAATATGTGGTTAATAAAAATGGATTCTAATGGCAGCACTGAGTGGACAAAAACATTTGGGAATAGTAACAATGATTATGGATTCGGAATAGCCATTACATCTGATAATGGGTTTATTCTAACAGGGAGTACCAGTAACTATGGTAATAGTAGCTCTGACTTAAGTGATATATGGGTAATTAAAACAAATCTTAATGGAGAAACTTTAGATCCTAATTAAAAATGTACTTATTATTTTAAAAGCAACATTTTCTTAGTTTGTGTAAATTTTCCTGCAGTCATTTTTGCAAAATAAACTCCTGTTGCCATTTGCTTTCCAAAGCTATTAGTTCCATTCCAAGTAAGAGTATGGTATCCGTACTCTTGTTTCTTATCTAATAAAGTAATGACCCTCTGACCAAGAACATTATAAATTGAAACATTTACTTTAGCATGCTTCGGCAAAGTATAATTTATTTTTGTAATAGGATTGAATGGATTAGGATAATTCTGACCTAATGAAAATTCTATTGGTATATTATTTAATATTTCCTGAACCGTCATATCAACATATTCCTGATCTCCTGCAACTAACTTTATATCATAAGGTGTGGCTGATTCCTTATTTATTTCTAATCCATTAATAATAAAATCATATAATACTTCTCTAGTCTGTATATCCACTAATGCAATAATGAGTTCTTCAGGTATAATCCCATCTAAAATTCCATTTAACAAAATAGGTCTATTTTTAGTCCCTCCATTTATGCGAAGATTCCATATACCATTAAAATTTTCTTCACTCCTTATGTCTTTAGAATAATTAAATAAATTATCACCATTAAGGTCCATTACTAAATCTATATTTTGATTTATATTTGGAAGAGAAGGACTATCATAGCTATCTAGACCATCTTTTGCTTTTTTATATATTCCAATCTTTGATGCATAATTAAAAAAAGTTTCATCTTCGATATATAGACTTAACAGCCATCCCTCTATTTTCGATAACCCTCTTGAGGCTGACTCGTGCTCTATAAATGGAACAAGGGTTATTTCAGATTCTTCTGGCGTATAAACAACGTAACCATTCCATGGATGTAACTCTGTCTGAGAATCACTCCAGCCTTCATTTTTAAAATGTTCATAAGTATATATCTCTCCAACTATACTATCTTTTTCAAAAGCAACCGGAAATGAAAAAGGACTCCCTATTAAATTCCAACCTTCAGAAAGAGAAATCGAATAATCAAATAACGGTATAGCAATACTTGAATCTTCATCAAAAATAACCGGTTTATTATACTTATGTCGNAACCAATATGCCTTGCCTAATTCAATAGAGTCTGCAATTACAAAATCTTGCTTAACCGTTCTGTANCTATAGAAAACATGACCATCATTCAATTCTGAATATGACAAATTATTATTGAATAGCTTTCCTGGCCAAGATACTAATTTCCATTGGTCTTTAATAATTCCATTCGGATAATAACTATAATCATTTGACATCGATAGCTTATTACCTCTTATATAAGTTTCTGATGAATAATATTCAGAAAAAGTTGCTTCACCCATATTATCTAAACCAATAATTCGTGCTCTAAAATTTTCAACTTTAAAAATTGAATCTGGTATTGTTGCTTCAAAACGTTCGTTATTACTACTTAACATTGAAACCATAACAATCTTATCCCCTCCTCCAATTTGTAATTCCATTTCTACACTTTTGATTCCATTTAAATCATATAGCGTAGCTGAGATAACTTGTGAAGTTGAGNTTTTCCCAAAATTTGAAGGAAAGATAATATCTGTAATAGTTGGTGGTTCTGAGAAAGCATTTTGAGAACTTTCTAAAAATCCAACCCCTAAAGAAAAAGAATCTGAGCTAGCTGTATTTGTAATACCACTTCCTACACTGCTCATAAAGCCAATTGAGTCATTTTGAATAATTCCTTGCCCCATAGGAATATGTGAAAATTGGATTTTATATTCTTGTGATAAAAGAATAGATGAGATAATTATATTTAAAAAGATCTTCATATATTATATTCTCTGATAAATTATTTTTTCCTTTTTAATGTAGTGACGTTCCTAATGAATAAATAGTTACTGCTGCACTAGATGCATTTGTTACAACTGCTAAAAACTTTTTTGTATTGCTCTGAGCTATTGTCATAGTCCCTTCTAATGAAACATTGGTTCCTGCAGTTAATGTAATCGTTTCAGCAGCATCAGAAGTGTTTTTTATATAAAATTCAAATGAACTACCATCAATACAACCCGGTATTGCTGATACAATATTCGCAGCAGTATCTGTCACATCTGATCTACCACTTCCACCACAGTCTCTTAAAATTAAACCACCAACTAAATTAGAAGCTGAAAAGGTAACATCTCCTGAAGTACCATTAGTCAAAACAGTGGTTTTCTTAAAAAATCCAGCCTTAACATTAAGATCTGATTCAACATATAAATCAGCACTGGTTTTTGTAATGTCAGCAGTGACAAGCACTGTTCCATTCGATGAATTAGTAATTGTTTCATCGTTCTCTAAAATTAGACCTGTAGAGCCTGTTATATCTAAACTCGTACTCGCTGTAACTGTAGTAAATGCACCGGTTGAAGCTGANGNTGCACCAACTGTTGTTCCATCAATGGCTCCNNCATCTATNTCCACCTTNGATATATCAACCTCACCTGTACCATTTGGTGTAATTGAAATATTTTCATCTGCTCCATCTGCAATGGTTATTGCACCCGTTGTAGAATTNCCNGTNTTTAAAATNACATCATAATTACCATTAGATTTAAANGTNGCATTNCCACTNCCTGTTCCTGCTGAAACNATACCNTTAATCAANACTGTACCATNAGCTGCATTAGTTATNGTTTCATCATTCTCNAATATTAAACCCGTAGAACCNGTAATATCTAAACTNGTNCTAGCCGTAACTGTTGTAAATGCACCTGATGAAGGTGTTGCAGAACCAACCGTTGTAGCATCAATTGCTCCNCCATCTATATTAACCTTTGAAAGCTGAACTTCACCACTTCCGTTTGGAGTAATNGCAATATTNCCATTAGAACCATCTGCAATTGTAATAGAACCTGTTGTNGAATTACCGGTCTTCAAAATAAGATCATAATTCCCATCAGACTTAAAANTTGCATCTGANCCTCCCGTTCCTGCAGCTACCTCACCATTAATCTTTACCGTACCATTTGTTGCATTAGTTATNGTNTCATCATTCTCCAATATTAAACCNGTAGANCCTGTAATATCTAAACTCGTACTGGCTGTAANCGTTGTAAATGCACCACTATTTGCTGAATTCGCTCCAATGGCTGTGCCATCAATGGCCCCTGCATCAATATCNACTTTAGATATATCNACNTCTCCATTTCCATTAGGAGTNATTGCAATATTNCCATTAGNNCCATCNGCNATNNNTATNNATCCNGTTGTNNNATTNCCGGTTTNNANAATNACATCATAATTTCCANNAGAAGTNAANGTTGCATTNCCACTNCCTGTTCCTGCTGAAACAATNCCATTAATCTTCACCGTGCCATCTGTTGAATTGGTAATAGTCTCATCATTCTCCAATATTAAACCTGTAGAGCCTGCAACATCTACACTGGTACTAGCCGTAATTGTAGCGGCCTCTACATTCCCAACAAATTTTGTTGCAGCAATAGCACCTGTAGAAGGATTATAGGTTGCGTCACCATCAGACTCTAAACCTATTGTTCCACCATCCACATCACCACCTGCTGTAAAAACTAATGCATTGGTTTCATTTGTACTTTCATTATCTGTAATATTTACAGTATTAGATGAAACATCAGTCCAGGACATTGCACCATTGCCATCCGTTTTTAATACTTGATTTGAGGAACCATCATCAGCTGGTAAGGTTAAGGTTACATCTCCTGACATTGCTGCTGCAAGTAAAGTCAGTTTATGAGATCCATCATCGCTATC
>NZIX01000018.1 GCA_002691785.1 Fidelibacterota bacterium
TTGCAACCATATTTCTTCAAAGTGTTGACTATTTAGAACGTTATATTCCTTCAAGAACCTTTAGTGTGATTCTTATAATAGGCTCATTTTTAATTTCTTCACTCTGGTTTATTGGGAGTTTTATATCAAATCTTGGAGAACAAGTTCAAATCTTTACCAATAAAATTCAACAAGAAAATTTTATAAATGAACTTATGGATATATCAGTTAAACTGCGTGATAAATTGCCTAAGTTTTTAGATAATTCTTTTCCAGAAAGTGATCAAATCATTACTTTTGCTCAAAATAGTTTAGGAAATTTATTTCAAAACATTCTCTCCTTTCTAGGTTCTGCCGGTAATATAATTTTTATTGCATTTATGATTTTAATTTTTACTGTTATTCTTCTAATAGAGTATCATGATTTTAAAAGATCACTTATCCATTATATTCCCAACAAATATTTAGAAATTGGTTTAAGAACAATATACAATATTGAACAACACATATCAAAGTACTTGCGAGGGCAAATCCTCGCAGCTGGAAGTGTAGCAATTTTATCAATTATTGGTTTAATAATTCTTAATTATTCTGGCGCTAACATGACTTTAATTGTTTTTATTGGAATTATTGCAGGCCTTGCAAATTTAATTCCTATGGTTGGACCCTTTGTGGGTATGATACCTGCTATACTCATCGCACTAATGAACAACTTAGGTAATGAAACTGCCATGTCTCATCAACTATTTAATATTATCCCTTCTCCGCTTTTTATTTTTGATATTATTTTAATGTTTTTAATTGTGCAACAAATTGATAACAATTTTATAACCCCAATTCTTGTTGGAGAAAGTGTTGGAATTCATCCTATGGCTGTAATGTTGGTTTTATTAATTGGAGGGACACTAATCGGTCCACTGGGTATGTTATTTGCTGTGCCAGCTGCTGGGATAGTTAAGGTGATTGTTTTAGAGCTAATTTTTATATCTAAAAACTCTCACCTATTGTGAATCTTATCTTATTAACCAAAAACGGTTAAGATATCATCTTCTAGCAAAGTTTCAAATTCTCTTAAATTCCGCGTGGCTGGACCAGTTACCGGTACCCCTTCAGTGTTAAACTGTGCTCCGTGACCTACGCAAAATGATAAGCCAGAATCGTTAAATGGAGTAAGTTTATAGCTGGCATGCGTGCATCGGTTAGCATATGCGCTTATTATTTCATTATTTCTATAAAGTAGTAATCCCTTAGATTCTAANTCATTTGATGGTGTCACAANTGAACCTCCATTAACCTTCAAATCTTGAAANCCTTCCTCATTTAAATCAAANGTNATTTCCAATCCTTGTGGCTCAACAGGCATACTATCGTTATCTGAGCATCCTTTTAAAAGAATTCCAGTCACACCTAGTGAACAGGCACAGATTGTTTTACTTGTAATATCTATAAATTCTCTTCTTTNCATTTTTCAACTTCCTGTTTTTGCAATAATTGAAAAAGTTATCTCTANCTCATCNTCAATCTTTTTAAATAAAAGTGATGGCCTTGTTATTTCATAATCTGATAACTTAATTATAAATGCCCCTGAAAATGAAATATCTTTTCCGNTAATCACATCTAATTCAACAGAAATATTNTTACTNTGNCCTCCAAAATATAAGGTACCATTAACCTCTGCTTTATTTGAACTNAGTNGCAANTCATCAGATTTAAATTGAATATTTGGATGATCAATTGCATTGGTATAAATCAGCATATTNGAATCTCTGCTACTATTTTTACTATCGAANGATATAATTGGAATTTTAATGTCACAAGCAAATTCATTATTTTGCTCATTATAAGATAAAAAACCATTAATTGTCTTACTTTCTCCGCTCCACTTATGTAATATATGATTTCCATAATAAGTAACTTTTCCTGAAAAATCAGTGTACCTTTCAGCAAAGATTATTGTGGAGGTTACTAGTATTATTCTGAGTAATATTTTCATCATTAATATGGAAGAAAACTTAATACGGCAGATAAGATCATGGTTCCTAATGTTGATAACGCGACAACCTGGTGAGTTTTTACTGCCGCATTGTAACCATCTGAATCATCTGTTTGATGAATTTTATAACCAAGATAAGGAATTATAGCCATCCCTGAAAAGTGAACCCANGATAGCATTCGATGAACCTTCATTGAATCATATTTTTTATTATATTTCATTGCAGGAGGTGCAAAGTAACTCAAAGCAGCAGATGACATATACATTGACCAGACATACTTACTTAATATACTATGTCTTGAATGGTTGGAATAATCACCTTCGATCATTTGGTTTCCTAGATAAGATTGATAGCTAAAAACTCCTAATGTCACCAGAGCAATTTTTTGATGAAGTTGTAACATTTTCACTCTTAATTTTAATTCAGAGGATCTTGATTTTGGAGCTATATTTAANTTNCTGAANAATCCATTTTCTCCCCAGANTANTTTTGTATGAACTGGCATATTTTCAGGCATAGGATATGACTGACCGTTCAATACTTCTAAGTTAGATAAAGCAATTAAGAGAAATAATATGTATGATCGCACTTTTATATATTGTCAAAGATTTTGTTAATTAATAAGATTAGAAAAAGTAAAATTCTTGAGTATCACCAAGGAATAACTTCTCCATGACGTAAATATTTACCTGTAGGGAATTTATCTTTCAAGGAAAATTTAACGATCTCCCTGGTACTTTCATCAACTGTTAAGGTTGCTGATGGTCCACCCATATCAGTTTGAACCCAACCTGGACATATAGTATTCACACTAATATTTTTAAATGCTAACTCTTTAGACAAAATTACAGTTAAGGCGTTGAGCGCAGTTTTAGATAAACGATAGGCTGTATGACCATCTTGCATATCTTCAAGCTGTCCCATCCCACTTGATATATTGATAATCCTTGATCCAGGTTTCATGAGAGGCTCTACAAATTTAGTCACACGAAGGACACCCAAAGTATTCGTATTAAATGTACTTATGATAGATTCTTCATCAGTATTTAATGCGGTCTCATTATTATCAAGACCACTAATTAATATTCCTGCGTTGTTATATAGAATATCAATGTGATCTACTAGGGATTTTAAACTAGAGATTGCCTCTTTAACACTTTCTAAATGATCAACATCCATTACAATAAACTTTGCATTTTTATCATTTAAACTATCAAGAGTTTTTTGTCCCAATTGTTCAGTTCGAACAGAAAAAATGACATTATGACTAAGACAGAGTCTTTTAACTAAACCTTTACCGATACCTCTATTACCACCTGTAATTAATATATTTTTATTATTGTTCATCTCTAATTATACTGAAACAACATGACTAAATTCTAAACAAATAGAAAAATTATAAATCTTAATACATGCACCTTCTTCTATTTAATTANTAAGTGTTTTTTCATAAAATTTTTTGCAAACTTAAAAGAATTTTCACGTGCCTTAGAATTTCCACCTATTGTAGGTCCTCTCTTTGCGCACATAGCTAATGCAACTTTCTGCCTTAATGGAGTCGTCATAGGAATATTAAAAAGATTCATTAACAAAGCACCATCCGACCTCATATTAAAGTNACATTCCCCAGTTTTATAACCATTTTTCTCAATATATANCGGACCNTCACGATCAAAACCATGGTGNGANCCTTCGTATACATCAATATTTATATTAACTCCTTCNTCATTAAGTTTATATACTAGATCTTCACAAGCNTCAGAAGACACCCAATNATCCAATTCACCTATTAAAATATGNATNGGNGANGATGAGAAACTCACTAGATCTAAATCAACNAGACAAGGAGGATAAAAGGATAAATGAGCCTTAAATCTCAGGNTTGGTGAGATTGCATNCATTATCGGTTTCCAAGCAGAAAATAAGACAGCTCCNCCTCCTAANCTCCAACCAATCATTGCTACATTATCCGTATTTATTCGTGGATCATACCTCAATTTCTCAAGTGCTCGATAAGCATCCAAAATCATCATTGCTGTTGTCACCTGAGTTTGACTACCCACAGTTGATTCTACATTACGACTGTTAAAACTATGCAATTCAAAAGTTGCATAGCCCATATCCCTAAACATTGCAAGATACTCAAGATGATGACTTGCCCAGTTTTTACTGCCATTAATACCAAGAACCATTGGTAAATTAACATGATTCAAATTATCTGGAAATCGTAGTGTACCGTAGACCTCTTGATCAATTTCATTTTCTAAATTTGTGATAATATGATAAAAGGAGAATGGACTTGAACTCATAAACTGAATTATCTCTCCTTGATCATCAGAAAGAGCATGACCTACCAAAATTAAAAATAATAATTTATACATAAATTTATTTAGCATTTCCAGATACTTAGTTTAAATAATTATTATGTTAAAGTGTATTTTTAGATTTTTAATAAAAAAAACCTATTTTTTAAATAATATATTTCATTTAATCGTCCTGATTAAATTCAATAAATATTACTTATTGTAAAAAATACTAAATCAAAAATTGATCTGAAATTGGATAAAAATTTGAGGATGTTTTTATTAATGAATATGCAGTTAATTCTTGAACTCCATAGACATCAACAGTACACTCATGATGGTCAATTACTTTTTTTACAAGCAAATCAAAATCACCATCGCCTGACAAAAGTATTATTTTATCTACTTCTTGAGCTGATTCTAAAATATCAATGGTTATTCCGACGTCCCAGTCACCCTTGGTACTACCATCAATACGAGAGATATAAGGCTTAAGTTTTACTGAGAACCCAATAGANCGTAAGGCATATTGAAACTTTTGTTGTCTGTCATCNCCTTTATCTATTGCGTAAGCATTTGCTCTGACAATTTCACCTGTTGATTCTATTTTTTTCCAAAAGCTTTTATAATTAAACGAACGATTAAATGTGTCTCTNGTAGTNTAATAAATGTTTTGAATATCAACAAAAATNGCCAGTTTCATAACTTTTAATTTATAACCAAAGTATCAGGGATAATATCGCATGGAATTTTTAAATAATCTTTAGAAAAAAACATCGCAGAATCACCAGCTATATCTTGAATTATTCTCATTGCTAAATTACCATGACTAATGATAAAAAAAGGAAAAACCTCATATACATCTGAATCTAAAAATAAGGAATTACTTAGTATATTATAATTCCATGTTATCTCCAAATTTTTATCATAATTAATTGTATTTAATTGATCATAGATAGTATTTCCTGCTTCATTATTCATTGAAAATCTATAGAANGAAAATGTATTACTGTTTAAAGATTTAAANATTAAACCCGAATAAAAATCACTTTGATAGGCTGTGTATTTATAAGTTTTAAGTGAAACATCTAAAAAAGTATTTAAATGAAAGGAAGCACTAACGGTATCATAACTATTAAGTGAGTTTGATCCAAAATGAAGCTCCATCTTTCCTGAAAATAATTTCTTTAACTTAATCGTGTCCAACAATGCGCCATCTTCAGAAAAGTCTGACTGATATTTAGATAATTCACCATTTGTAAAATTGACTACAGAAGAATCCAATTGATAATTATGAATAAAAAAATATACTAAAATTTCCCCTGATAGATTGCCTTTACTGGATTGAGTTCCTGATATAGGTATAGAAAAATAACCGTTAGAATCTGTGAAAGAATAATGATTTAATTCTTCTGCCCAAACTGCTATCGGTACTGATGTATGATTATTTTCAGATATTACATACCCTGATATATTTAATTCAGTTTTACTCGGATCCTCCCAAAAAACATTTGTAGTGCAAGAATTACAAAATAATATCAATATAATTAGATAAAATTTCAACATTATATGGATACCATAAATTTCAGTAGATATCTTCGATCATATAAAGATATGCCCTCTAATTCTTGCGTCATATTATTTATATTTCTTACTGAAAAAGTAGTGGAAAGTTTTACATCTCTAACAATTAAATTGCTCGCAATAGTTATATCAAAATTAGATATGGGATCTAAAAAATTTGTACTCAGAGTCCCANTATTNGANACANTTGTTATTTGCCTTGAGCTCTCNCTACGATGAATTAAGTTTAGATTAATCCATTTACTCTTAANTGTAATAATATTTCTTATCATTTTATCTGGTTGCAATTGAAATGCTAGTGGATCTGAAAAAANATAATATGAAAAATTTGAAGTANANCTAATCCACTTTANTTTTGGTTTAAAATTTANTNTAGAATCAAACCCTGATAGATTTGTGTTTCCAATATTAATGGGATATTTAAAAGGTGACCCAGAATATTGAATCTGATTAATCTTATCAATGTACTGGTATCTAAANTAAGANAAAGTCATTGAAGATGAATTANTAGTTTTGGGANTAAGATGATNTANTTTATANCCTAATTCAAAAGTCGTCTTTTTTTCTGGATGAATTATACCTCCTTCAGGAATTAAATCTTGAGTCTGATTAAGGATAAACTCACTTATACTTGGAACTCGAAAAGCATTACCTATATTTGCATAGAGCAAGCTCTGTTTATCTGCTTGATCATTNATTANGGAAGCAGTCAATAAGGAATTAGTAAGATTCCATGAACCCGATTGAAAATTANAAANNGGTGAGCTATCATACCTATCATTGACAAAATTTTTACTAAATAAAAATTTAATATCTTTTAAATAAATATCTTTTTTTCTTTTCCGATGATTCACCTCAAATGATCCTGTAAAATTATATATTTCCCTATCCAAACCAATAGGTAAATCATTTATAACCCATTGCACTTCTGGGAATGAAGTTTCATTTATTAATCGAAGGGTAGCATTTTTTAGATGTTTTTCTAATTCAAAACCTAGACTACTATTCTTTTCATTTATATCTTTTAATATCAGATCATTCTTTTCATAACCTGTTTTTTTTTGATGCAAGCCATAGAGCACCATTTTAAGAGAAGATTTATTTGAATAAATTATTTTAATAATTGCATTTTGATTATAATTTGAAAGTGAATCCCGCGTACGATTATTTTTAAATGTTTTTTTAACATCCGATCCTAAAAGTTTATATTCAAAATTTTCAAAACTTCTAAACCCTATGTTAACAAATATATTGTCCTGATAATTATGAATTTCTGGAAAACTTTCTCCAGAATATATCTGAGATGATCTGAGTTTTCCAAACCCAGAATTAACTGCGATTTTATCATGTCCTAGTGATCCCAGTATGTGATAATCCCCATAATTATAAGTGCCAAATTTCTGATTGAATAGAAAACTATTTTGATAAGTAAGTTTAGGAATAAGATTAATAGTACCCGAAGATGATAATCCTTTTTCATGGGGACCTTTAACCAATTCTAATCCAGATAAACTATTTTCAGAAAACATACCTAAGTCCATTAGAGGATCACTCATTCTATTTATCCTGACACCATCAAATAAGAGCACTAATTCATCAGAATTAGAAGCTCTAATCGAAATATGCTTTTGTCCATTTAAGGTTTCATTTAGCAATACACTCTGCTCAAGGAANATGGCATCTCCCAAATCNGTAANCCCTCTTTGAGATAGCTCAGACANTTTAAGACTNATAATATTATTGTTCCCTTNAAAAACATTAAAAAGATTCCTCATNTCAGCCGTAACATTTAAAGAATCCATATCTATANTTTTTTTATTTAAAGTAATTAAGGTACCATTTTGAAAAGTATCTAAATCTATCCTTTGTTTTAAATATCCAATATGATCCAAAACTATTTCTTTATCTGATGAGAGTACTGTAAAAGTAAAACTTCCAGTTGAATCAGATTGTGTACCAGATTTAGAAGGATAGGAAATAATATTCACGTTCGAAATTTTTTCTTTAGATTGATTTAATAANACCCCTTGAATTAGNCTGCTTTGAGAANANAGGAAAGAAAGAGAACATATTAAAATTTTAATATATNAATAAGNCAATAATATCTAAATTTATNNANTNATAAAATTTTGCTAATTAAACATTNATATTTTGTAATAAGATAGTCTATTTAATTAAAACTAATTTCTTTGTTTGATTAAATNTACCTGCNTGGATTCTGTAAANATACATCCCACTTCCNACAGATTGACTTTTAGTATTTTTTCCATTCCANCGAATAGATTTAATTCCAGATTTTTCTTTTTTATCAATTAATGTATTTATCAATCTACCTCTTTGATCATAAATAGTGATTTTAACTTGGCTATCATGCTTAAGGTTATATTTTATGTTAGTTGATGGATTAAATGGATTAGGATATGCATCATAGAGATGATATGAAGAAATTTCTNATTCATCTTGGTTTATCAAAGGTTCACACAAAGAAGTATCTTGATCTCCAATACTNTCTTCAGAAANNCAATCGGGGTANGGAGGACANAGATTATTTGAATAAATACCTAAATAATCTAAATTTTGATAAATAGTACANATATCTTNAGGAATTATACCTTCTAATTGATTTTCAAAAAGACCTAAATTATNAAGNTTTTCTAATTCNCCTAAACTNCTNGGTATAGTCCCATTGAGTTCATTATTTTGTAAANATAAACTTTCTAAATNAATTAAATTTCCAATCTCATCNGGAATAGATCCAGATAATTGATTATANGATAAACTTAAAGTTGTTAGATCNNTCAAACCACAAATTGAATTAGGAATTAAACCACTTAATTCATTAAATCTTAAATTTATATAGTTTAGATTTACAAGTTCTCCGATTTCAGATGGAATTTCTCCGGATAATTCATTACCAGACAAATCTAACTCTGTAGTATTAGCTATTGAATAACATTCGCTCCATAATTCAACCTCATGTTCACTGCATCCTTGATAATCTGCAATACCCAGTATTCCATCCTGTCGGAGAGAGTGAGCATAAATAAATCCACCCTGGCTCCATGAAATAAAAACAATATTATTATTAATTCCAACCATTAAATCTGACTTTGGATTTTCAGAGTTTGTAATAGTTGTAATTTCACTCTCCCAAATAAAATCACCTTCGGGTCCGATCCTTTTTGCAAAAATATCAGAATTCATATTTACGCTTT
>NZIX01000019.1 GCA_002691785.1 Fidelibacterota bacterium
TAAATTCAGCAATATAATAANTTNTTAAAATTANNAATGANTANNTATTTTANATCAACAATNTTTAGNAAAACNATAGCATCNNTNTCAGGTTTATTNCTNATTGTTTTTTTATTAGGTCATTTAGTTGGGAATCTTCAACTNTTTATACCAGGAGAANTAGGTAAAACNCANTTTAATAAATATGCATTGTTTATGACNACAAATCCTATTGTTTTTGTTCTNTCTNTAANAACNTATGNNTCAATNTTANTNCATATANNNTTNACAATNTACTTNGCGNTNTTATCGAANAGAGCAAGGCCTGTTAANTATTATAATCANTCTNNTTCTNNNTCTAGTTCATGGTCNTCTNGNAATATGACAATTTTAGGTATNATACTNCTCNTNTTNATCATNGTTCANNTGAAAAGCTTNTGGTATGAAATGCACTTTGGTCAAATGCCCTATCAAATTTTAAAAGATGGGACAAAAATTAAAGACTTACATCAGATCACTACNGAAGCATTCAAAAATGGTTGGTATTCACTTTTTTACGTAGCTTGTATGTTATCTCTTGGGTTTCANTTATTTCATGGAGTTCAATCAGGNTTTCAAACGATAGGCCTAAAGACAAGAAAGTATTCTTTGTTTTTAAACTATTTTGGATTAANTATTTCAATATTAATACCATTAACTTTTGCTTCAATTCCTATGTATATNTTTTTAANAGGTTAAGATATGTTAGANTCAAAAATTCCAAAAGGGCCATTAGATCAAAAATGGACAAANTATAAATCATCNGTTCCTCTTGTAAGTCCAGCAAACAAATTAAAACTTGAAATTATAGTGGTTGGTACTGGCTTAGCTGGAGCTTCCGCAGCTGCATCTTTAGCTGAAATGGGATATAAGGTTAAAGTTTTTTGTTTTCAAGATAGTCCAAGACGAGCTCACTCAATTGCGGCACAAGGTGGTATAAATGCTGCTAAAAATTATCAAAACGATGGTGATTCCATATATCGTCTATTTTATGATACAATCAAAGGTGGCGATTATCGCTCGAGAGAGGCAAATGTCCATCGATTGGCAGAGGTTAGTACNAGCATAATTGATCAATGCGTTGCACAAGGAGTCCCGTTTGCCCGAGAATACGGGGGGACACTAGACAACAGATCTTTTGGAGGTGTTCAAGTTTCGAGAACTTTTTATGCANGAGGTCAAACAGGTCANCAATTGCTTTTAGGAGCATACAGTGCTCTAAGCAGGCAGATATCTAAAGGTAATGTTAAAATGTATAATCGACATGAAATGGTCGATGTAGTAAAAGTAGAAGGNAAAGCAAGAGGAATAATTGTTAAAAATCTTATAGATGGTTCATTTAGTCGTTTTTCTGCTCATGCGGTTGTTCTAGCAACGGGAGGATATGGAAATGTATATTATTTGTCAACAAATGCAATGGGTAGTAATGTAACAGCTTCGTGGAGAGTTCACAAGAAAGGCGCTTATTTTGCTAACCCAAGTTTTTGTCAAATACACCCTACCTGTATACCTGTATCAGGAGAATATCAGTCTAAATTAACTTTAATGTCAGAGTCNTTACGAAACGATGGCAGAATATGGGTACCAAGAAAAAAAGGAGATAACNGAATTCCAACTGAAATTCCAGAAGANGATAGAGATTACTATNTAGAACGTAGATATCCTGCATTNGGTAATTTAGTACCTAGAGATGTAGCTTCCAGAGCNGCNAANGAACGNTGNGATGAAGGTTATGGTGTTGGCTCNTCTGGGTTGGCTGTTTATCTTGATTTTGAAAAAGCAATTCAAAAACATGGGAAAAATGTTATAAGCGCCAAATATGGAAATCTCTTTGAAATGTATCAAAAAATTACCGATGAGAATCCATACGAAACTCCTATGAGAATTTTTCCTGCGATACACTATACAATGGGTGGACTATGGGTTGATTATAATTTAATGACAAACATTCCAGGATTATATGCAATTGGAGAATGTAATTTCTCTGATCATGGTGCAAATAGATTGGGTGCTTCAGCTTTAATGCAAGGACTTGCGGATGGTTATTTCGTTTTGCCGTATACAATAGGAGATTATTTATCGCACGAGATTAGTAATGCTGTTATCTCAACTGATCATGAAGAGTTTATTAAGGCTGAAGACGAGGCAAAAAAAACAACTAATACTCTATTGAATAATAACGGGAACAAATCTGTTGAAAGTTTTCATAAGAGATTAGGGAAAATTATTTGGGATAATTGTGGGATGTCTAGAAATGAAACTGATTTAACAAGTTCTTTAGAACAATTATCAAATCTCAAAAAAGAATATTGGAAAGATGTACGTGTTTTAGGCTCTAAAAATTCTTTCAATCCAGAATTATCAAAAGCNGAAAGGTTAGCTGATTTTATGGAGTTAGGAGAATTAATGATATACGACGCTCTAGATCGAAAAGAATCTTGTGGCGGGCATTTCAGAGAAGAATATCAGACAAAAGAGGGTGAAGCACTTAGAAACGATNAAGANTTTNTATATGTTTCTGCNTGGGAATATGGAGGGAGCAGNACTAAACCAACCTTGCATAAAGAAAACTTAGAATTTGAAGTNGCAAAACCNACNCAAAGAAGTTANAAATAATATGAANAAACTTAATCTNACANTTAAAGGTNTGGCGTCAAAAANATAAANNTGATAAAGGTAANTTTGAAACTNANAAACTNAAAGACNTAGATACNCANATGTCATTTNTAGAGATGATGGANGTTNTAAATGAAAAGNTAATTNCAAATAANATTGANCCNNTNGCTTTTGATCATGATTGNCGAGAAGGTATNTGNGGNATGTGTTCAATGGTTATAAANGGNNGNCCTCATGGNCCNCTNANAGGAACNACNACNTGTCANCTTCATATGTGGCANTTTAATAATAACGATACTNTTGTNATAGAACCATGGAGNGCAANAGCATTNCCAGTAGTAAANGACCTTGTTGTTGATAGATCAAGTTTTGATCGNATNATTCANGCAGGNGGNTATGTNTCTNTTAACACAGGTAGTGCTCCNGATGGNAANTCNATACCNATNAGNAAAGAAGTNGCNGANNATGCNTTTGATGCNGCNGCNTGTATTGGCTGTGGTGCNTGTGTNGCAGTTTGTAAAAATGCNTCTGCAAGTTTATTTACATCNGCNAAAATTGCTCAGTTATCATATCTTCCTCANGGACANCCNGANNGAGAAGANCGTGTAGTTGCTATGGTTGGTCAGATGGACGAAGAGGGTTTTGGGCATTGTACAAACACTGGGGCATGTCAAGCAGAATGTCCAAAAGATATATCAATTGAATATATTAGAAGAATGAATGTTGAATACCATAANGCAAACATAAAGGGATAGCCTTAAAGNGGGATTTATTTTAATCTAAAATTAACAGGGATAGATATCCAAACACCAACAGATCTTTCTCTTTGTTTTGCTGGCTTAAACCTTGTTTTTCTTATTGCATCCATCGCAGCTTCATCAAGTCCAGTATTTGGTACCCCTTTAAGTATTTGAGTTTCTTTTACTCGCCCCTTTTCATCAATGAATGCCTGAACAACAATTACGCCTTCAATGCCAGCTTCTTGAGCTATTTCAGGATAGATAGGTCTAATAGGTGTCATCGCAACAGGAGGATCATCATAAGGTATAAAAACAACTTTCGGTCCTGATGGCGGAGGTGGTGGTGCATCCATATTTGAAAAATCATCAAAGTCTAATTCATCTAAAGTAAGGTCATCAGCGATGTCTTCATCATCTGATGGGACAGGAATAGAAGGTCTAGCAGGAGGTGGAGTGTTATCAATTTGCTGAGTTTGGGGGATATCAATATTTTCGATAATTAATTGGTCCACCGTTTCAAAAGATAAAGTATTCACAAAACGAGGGAAGATTAAAAAATTTAGAATTACAAGAACAATACCAATTAAAGTAGTAAGTCGAATTATAATTGGATACTTAAGCTTTAGAGGATTAGTATGTCTCATCAATCAACTAGAGTTTTTGTAGAATAGTTTAACTTTAAAGCTTCTACTTTTCTAAGGTTTTCGTGAATATCAGAGACAAGTCCCATCTCTGCTTCTTCATCACCTTTTAATGAGACAACTATTTGAGGATCAGCTACACGTTTGTCATACATAACAACAGATACTTCATCAGCATTCATTAAACGATCATCGATTGAAACCAATCCTTCTTTAGATACCCATACTTGAACGGTATGTCGTTTTGATTTTAGTTTTTCAATTCTCTTTGCCTTTGGGAGGTTTACAGGAAGACCGGAGTATTCTTTTAAAACGGTTGTTACCATGAAAAAAACTAAAAGCATAAAAATTATGTCAGGCATAGATGAAGTAGGAATCTCGCTTGATATTTTTGTTTTTTTCTTGAATTTCATTAGTTGCTATTCGCTATAGATATTCTTTTAGCATCAGCCATTTTTAACTGGTCAATAACTTTAACATAATCGTTATAGGCTGTTTTAGGGTGGGCTTTAACGGANACAATTAATTTATCATTAGCTCTTAACTTTTGTCCTACAACTCGATGTATTTGATCTATGCTTATAGGCTCTTCATCAAGAAGAACTTTACCTTGTGAGTTAATTAAACAATTAAGAATGTTTTCCTTTCTTATTTCAATTTCCATATCACCTGGAGGTGGCAAAACAATTCCAAGTCCTTTATCTGTATCAATAGTTGTTGTAACTAAGAAAAAAACAAGGAGCAAAAATGCTATATCAGCCATTGAAGAGGTTGGAATTCCCTCTGCTTTGAATCTTCGATTTCTTGCCATTTGGCTAGTTTATTTTATTATTATTTTTTGTCGTCTTGTTCNTGCAAATGATCAATTATCTTTATTGATTGTTCTTCCATATCAAGGACAAGTTTATCAATTCTAGATACAAATATATTCTGAAACGTTTGAATAATCATAGCGACTACTAGACCNGCAGCAGTTGTTAAAAGAGCCTGCGATATACCTCCAGCAACAACTGCCGGAGATATGTCATTTGCGGCCTTGATTGCATCNAATGCTCCAATCATACCAACAACAGTACCTGTAAATCCAAGCATTGGAGCTATCGTTATCACTGCATTCAACCAAATCATATTCTTTTCTAAGAATGCCATTTCAATGGCTCCAGCATTTTGAATAGCTTTTTCNACATCATCTAAGCCTCGATGTGCTTTTGATAGCCCAGCATGGAATATAGATGCAACAGGACCTTTTTCTTCATTGCAAATTTGAATAGCTGCCTTTGTGTCTCCATCATTTATTTTTTGTGTGACTGCATCAAAAAATTTGGAGGAGTCAATACCAGATAACATTAAGCTGTATGCTCTTTCAAAGACAAAACCAAGACCAAAAATTAAAGAAACAAGAATAGGCCACATAAACGAACCACCTTGTAAAAAATAATCTACCATTGTAAGACTCCGTATATAATTTTTTTAATAATCTTAATTTATATTCTTAAAAATTAAGTTACAATTTAGTTTAATGATTTTAAGAAAGTATTAGCTTCATTAAAATGTTTTAAGGCTTCAATAACTTGATTGTCTAGCTTTAATCTAATATTGGCACCTTCATCTTTACCCCAAATAGCATCTGCTATTTCACTTTTTATTCTATTGTTAATGAATTCAAAATTTAACCTTAGTGAGTCTTGTAAAACAAAAATAGAATCGNTGTCAAGGTGGTTTAGAAAATCATTAAATAGTTCATCAGGAACTGTCCAATTATCCCTAAAATTATCAAAAGAGTCAAAGTCGTTCCTGTTTTCATTTGCATATTCAGACGCAAAATTAAAGAAAGGTCTTTTTGGATNTCTTAAAACTTTNCCTGTTTCATTATTAACATTAGATTTAAAAGGAATATAGACATCAGGGGTTATTCCACCACCGCCATAGACTATTCTTCCTGATTTTGTATTATATTTTGGTCTTAATTCTTTGAGACTNTCAATAACGGATTCNCTATTTTTGGCGTATAGTTCTTTATAGTATGAAAGTTCATTTCCATCCTCATAAGGTCTTTGAATTAATCGGCCTGAAGGGGTATAATACCTAGCAATAGTGACTCTAACAGCGGCTCCTGATTCTAAAGGAAGTTGACGTTGAACTAGGCCTTTACCAAAACTGGTTTCTCCGATAACTAAACCTCTATCCAAGTCTTGTACTGCGCCAGAAACTATTTCAGCAGCGCTGGCAGATCCCCTGTTTATCATCACTATCAAAGAAAATTCGTTATTACCAACATCGGATGATCCTTTAAAAACTTGATTGGATTCTTTTATCTTTCCTACGGTATATACTAGAGTGTCTTGCGTTGTAATAAATTGATCAGTAATTGCAGCTGCCTGTTCTAAGTAACCTCCACTATTTCCACGTAAGTCAAACAATAATCTTTTCATTCCTTTATCGAGTAATTTATTAATAGATGCGGTAACTTCATCAGTGGTCGTTGCTGAAAAACGTCTTAGAAAAATATAACCTGTCTCATTATCAATCATCGTGGCAGCGCCAACACTGTATATAGGGATATCATCTCTTATTATTGTAACATCAAAAGGTTTTGATTTTCCAATTCTGCTAATTGTGACAATAACTTTTGTTCCTTTTTTACCTCTTAATTTTTTAAATACTTCATCTTTAGTTATTTTATATGCATCTTGTCCATCAATTGCTGTAATTTTATCGCCTGGCATTAAACCAACGATTTGAGAAGGGCTATCTGGAACCGGTGAAATGACAGTGATAAAGCCATTTAATATGTCAAACTCAATTCCAATTCCTTGGAACTTTCCTTTAAAAACTTCATCAATACTTTCTTGTTCTTTGGCAGGAATATAAGTTGAATGAGGATCTAATTTTTCCATAAGCCCAAAAAACGCACCATCCATAATCTTATCTATATCGACTAAGTCAAAATAAAAATGATTTAGGTATTGTAAAATTTGATTTAAATCCTTGTATTTGCTTTGTAAAGTTTTATAAACACTTTGATTGCTCGAATATGCCTTAGGTAAAAAAATTATAGCAGCTAAAATGAAACCAAATAAGGCAGATATAGCAAGAGGCCAAACTTTTTTAACTTTATTTAACACAGTCCTTATAGACCAAGGTAAAGCATTGTTCTAAAGGAGACCCCGCTGACTGAGGTTGTTGGAGAGTCTTCAATAAAGCGCCCATTTAGTTTCCAGTTACCCGCGTTAATAGTGCCTTTATTAAAACCTAGACTTATTCTAAGTCCTAAACGCTCAAGAAATTGCCATTTTATAGCGAGGTAAGGTTGAAAATTGAAAAATGTAGCGCTAACATCTCTTAGAAAACTAGGTATTTCTAAAGGAGAAAATGTATTAGTATTGTCATATTCGCTTTCAGAGACTCCATAAAAAAGGGTGTCTCCTTTCATTTCTCCATAGGCATTTTCAAAGACCTTCTTCCACGTTGAAGAACCACTTTTTTGTTCAATCCCCATGTTGACTCTTCCAAGTCCTAATAGGGCACCTGTAGAAAGTTCAAGGTCTTGTAAAATTGGCATAACATACTCAACAGATGCAGCTCCTAGCATGAATGAAAATTTTGCCCTAATTGACATTCCATAGTATCCATCATATTCTTTTTGAGTATTTTCTCCTGGTCCTTTCTTATTATCACCGTCCTCATCAACAAAAATAACAGCGGTCGGGACAGAACTTACTGTTGAGGATCCCATGCCGGCATATCCTCCTAATCTCCATCGTCCTGTTATATGCGCAAACCCTTCTCCTCCATGGATTACAAAGGGGTCATCAAATTTAGTAGTATCTAGACCAAAGTTGTTTAGAGAGGAAGCTCCAGGAATTGCGTTAAGCTTTATATACATTGGACTGTATCCAATACCTCCTCCAAGAAAGTCTTCAGCTGGATAATTAAACTGGGCTGACATTTTAGAAATAACCAGAATTATTAGTAGAATTAATTTTTTCATATTAACAGAGTTCTCCGCATATCGGCATTGATGAACTTATCAAATTAAGATATTTTTCTGAATTTAATAATAAAATATAGTTTAAAAATTTAATTTTACAGGTGAAAATAGAAAGTAGGTGTTTTTCTTGTAAAAATACATACAATAACCTATATTTTTAAGCGGGTAAACGAGGTAGGGGAGATCATAATGTGGTCTGCCTCACGAATAATTATATCTAATTATGGTATTAACTACTAGTTAATTGCTTTTAGAGGAACAAAAATGCGTCTCTTAAAATATCTATTTTTTGGTGTTTTATCAGTTACAGCTCTTTGGAGTCAAGGTACTTTTAATTTAAATGGTCCATACGATTTAAATAGAAATGGAATAACAGAAACCTTTATTCTTAATGGTAATGATAAATCAATTCAATGGTTGGAGTTTGAACAGTTATCCAAAAAAAAGGAATTATGGAGTTATAATCTTTCTAATTCAGAAATTTTTTTAGATATTGAAATTTTAGATATAAATCAAGATGGTAATCAAGATATTGTCGCCTTGTTAGATGTTTCCTTGTCAGTAAATGAAAAAGAATGGTTATATGTTTTTTTAGGTAAGGAACAAGGTTTTTTATCAAAGCCAGTCAAAGTAAAAAACTTAAATACTAAGCAAAACTATAGTAGACCTTCCAACCTAACAGTTTTAAATAATGAATCAAATAAGCTAGCGGTTGCAATGGGTGCAACCATTCGCGAAATAATGATTTTCGAAATTGAAATAAATGGAAATAAAGGATCTTTTTCTAATGTAGAATATATTTCAGAGCCTAATACAAATAATGGATCAGGGCCGATCTTTATTGGTTCATTCATTAATAATGGGGTTAAATATTTAACTTTAATGTCATATGAAATGAATGAATTAAAAATATCGACATTTGATATAGAAGGCAAGAGTCGCTTTATTAATTCAAGTATTTATAGTTTAAAAGGTGCAAAAAAGTTAATTGGTACCAACATACAACAAGTAAATATTAAAGCACTTAAGCAAAATGGAGTAATTATTCCATTTCAATCTGAGGGCGCNTATGTTCTGATGATGAAGGATAAANCNCCAACTCTNTTTAGCACAAATATTTCCCAAGACAATTTTCCTATTGTATATGATTCTAGTGAAAATTCCATTCCTGAAATATTAAGAAATCGTTTTAGCTTTGACGTTTTTGATGATAATAAAATTGTTCCACATTCTGTATACAGTCGCTTTGAAAAAGGAGTGCTCCTTCCTCCAAGCACACCAAAAAAGGAAGCCTCGACATTAAACTCTATGAGTAAATACTCAAAAGAGAATCCTACGAGTTTACCTAATAACAACAAAAAATCAGAACACAGTCATTTAAGTCCCACTCTTGGAGATTTTTTAAAAACTGTTAAGGACAACACNCCAGTAGAAGAGTCAGATGATGGAGAAATCGAAGTACCAANTATTGATAATGATATGGAGAGCATGTCTTGGGCAGATGAGGCCGGATTTACAAAGATCAANCTTAGTGAAATTGTANCAGAGGAGNCTNAATCAGGCAAATTGGTATCTCCTATCCCTGAAATAAATAATAAAATGGATATTAAGACCATAAGTCAGAAAGAATGGAGTAAAAACTCTAAGGTCAAAGACTCTCTNAAATCAAAACCAANTGTTGAAAATGAGATTGACTTATATTATGTCTTGGCTATTACACCAGCTTCTAATAAACGAGATAGGTTTATTTTTGATGGAGAAGTTCCATTTGGTGTATCTGTAAATCAGATACCTCCAACAGGAGTACCAACACATTTTAAACATGGAGTTTCTGCAGATTTAAAAAGCTTATCTGAGGGTAATGTTTATGACTTTGCATATTCTCTAAGAGATGCGCAGAGAGATAGCATTACAATCTTTAAAATGGTTCATGACATGCAAACAAATTTAGTATATATGAAACGAAGTATTCTACTCAATGGTGTGATATCTGATGTAATAGAATCAAATTCTAGGTCGTATCAACCTGAAGCATTTGATCCTAAATTATTTGAATTTCCAAATTATTTTTTTGAAGGTTTTCCAACATCTTTAGACATGGATTTTACTGATAAACTAATTAGGTTTAGCTTTGATGATGATAATGACACTCTATATAATGGGATTTATCTTTCATCCACAACTCCTTCTGATCCNTCTCAATCTCTAGCCGTTTTTATGGAAAAAGGGAGGCTTCAAGCTATAAGAGGTGAGGTCGAGGTATACCCAAATGGTAAAAAAAGGATTACAACTGAGTTTGATCTAGTTGGAATTATTGAACCAAAAGTTTTATTCTCTCGTCTAATTGAAGAGAAATTTACTGAAGAATTAAAGATGAAGTTATTGCAAGGAGCATCACTTGAAGAGCCTCTTTTTGGGCCATCTGGTAAATTACCAAAAATTACNAGAGAACCACGTTTACCAGAAGCTCAACCAGATCAACCTGAGTTTGAAATTCCAGTCGCTCCAAAGCAAAGTATTATTCCAAAACCTGTAGATACTAATAATGAGATTCAAGAAGAATTAAAGTCTAAAGTTGAAGAGCCACTAGAAGAAAAAAGTTTAATTAAACCTTTAAGTGAGCCACCTGCACCATCAGATTCATTAAAGCTTGAAAATATTAAGATACCCCCTGAAGACACACCATTGGAAATAGAAAAAAATGTTGAAAGGTAAAAAATAATTAGATATAAAATGAAAATAAAAAAAATAATCTACATTTTCTTTACTATTTTTTCAATCCTTTTCAGTCAAAAAATTGCCCATATGAATGGATCATATGATTTAGATGGGGATCAGTTTTTAGAATTTATTTCTTTAGAGTTAAACCCCAATAAAGATGTTTTTCCAACTCAAGTAAGGTATTATGAAATTAATTCAGATGGGTATCAAAATTTAATTTGGGAATTTAAACCTCCAATTGGTCTGAAGGGGCAGTTTGTGGATGCGCAAATTGGAGAGTTAAATGGTGATGGTTTTCCGGAATTAATTGTTATAATGAACTTATCAAGATTTGGAGATAATACTAGTCCGCACGTGTTTGTTGCAACTTACTCATGGGATGGATCCAATTTTTCTGAAGTGCCAACAGCAACAATAGATATTGGAAAGGAGAATAGATCTTTAAGGTGTAATAATTTTCAATTATTAGATCAAGACTCAGATGGAGATCAAGAAATTTTATTATCGCTTGGAAGTCCTTTTCGAGGATTTGCTATTATAAACTTAATAGATGATAAGCTAACAATCACAAAAAAAGTAAGGCCTGATGAATTATTAGTTGGCTCAGGTCTATTATATGTTGGTGTAGTTGATTACGACCGTGATGGTTTTGATGATGTATTAGCACTAAGTCCAGATGGTAATACTATCAAGGCACAGCCATTTTATAATATTGGAGGAGTTTTTGATTCAGGCCCTCTTGTAATTGAGAAATTAGATGGCTTAAATGGTCTTTTACCTTTTTCAATAAATTTAACAGATTGGGATGCTGATGGCTTTTTTGATGTTCTTGTTCCATTTAAATCAGGGCATCTTCTGGCATTTACGCTGACGCCGGCTACTCTTGTAATTGATAAAGTGCCCATTAATGCAAACTCGTTAACACAAATTGCATTAGAAGACTTTAATCAAGATAGCTTTGAAGATATTTTAATGCTTTCGAGTGATATAAACTCTCTTGTTATGTTTTCAGGAGTTGATGGNNGAGTTGATCGTATGCAACAACTTATCAATAAAGTTCCGAGTAAAATGCAAGCTTTTTCAATAATGCCAATGAAAAATAAAGGGTTGTATAATGGCAATGTTTTAGTTTCTGGTTGGGATGGAATTAATAACTCAACTTATACTATCCAACTGGGTATCAAATCAGACACTCTAGATCAAGGGTATTTAATAACCTCCGATCTCATTGAAAAAAGGTTGCCTAATCTATTATCAAATACTCAAGACCCTAAGCCAGAAATTCCTGAAGTATTTATAGAAATTTCACCAGATGATAAAAAGCCATTACAGCCTCAGCAACAAGAATTAATTATTACAGATCTTGGTCAGTCTCCAGGATCTTATATTCCAGGAACAATTACACCAGATCAAAGAGAAAGCAAAGTATTAAAAGGACAACCAAAAGTTTCAATTCCAAAGAAAGTAATTAGAACATTGGAACAGCCAAAAAGACCGAAGATAAAGGAATCTGTAGGTGTTCGACTTCCAAAACATATTTTACCGAGGTATATTTTAAGACCAGGGCAACCATTTCTTTACGAGATTCCTAAAGATACTTTAGATGAGTTTTACAGTTTTCGATGGGATAACCAGCCTCCCAAAGGGATGTATTTTTTATATGAAAGCAAGTCAATTAATTGGGTTCCAACTGAAAAACAATTAGATGCATACCCTATTTCATACTTTGTTAAAATGAAAGTTGACGAAATTATGGAATCAACCGCAGGTTCCGAAGATAGTAGCCAAGTTTATAAAACATTACCTGTCTTAGAGAGTAGAGAAGAAAACTTATGGGTCTATGTAAATGACCCTCCAAGGTTTTTAACGCAACCAACAATAACGGAGTTTATTGCGGGTTCTACTTTTAGATATGAGCCAATANTACAAGATAGAAATATGGACTCTAANNTAAGTTTTGACCTAGAAGTCGCACCAGAAGGGATGACTCTTGAANATGGAGTTTTAACTTGGAAAACGGATAGCTCTCATGTTGAAATATATGATGTAAGGTTAATTGCAACAGATGGNTTTGAAAGAACAGCACAGGAGTTTAAGTTNTTTTCAAGAGCGGGAGTTAAAATACTTTCCCAGGCATCNAAGAGNGCGAGCGTNGGTAAAAAGTATAACTACNCTNTAAAAGTTTGGAGACAAAANCCAGATGAGAAAANAAATTATAAATTGTTTTATGGGCCAGAAGGGATGAAGGTTGAGCCAAATGGAAATATTTCTTGGACTCCNAACCCTATCCAAATTGATACNGTAAAATATTGTGTTGTNGTAAGTCATGGCGTTGCGACGGACACTCAATACGTTGATTTGTTTGTTAANCATCCACCTATTATTGANTCTGCTCCAATGTTAATGAANAAAGTAAANGTTGGAGGAATTTGGGATTTTGATTTANAAGTTAGAGACCCTAATAAAAATGATATTTTGACNTTTACAGCTCATGAATTACCAGATGGGATGAGAATGGACCCGCAAACAGGTCGACTAAGATGGGAACCAACGATGAATGACTTAGATTTTCANTCACTAAAAATAGAAGTTTCTGATCAACATGAATCTAGAATAATTGAATCAGANTTTTTTGTAAATGCTCCAATACAAATTATTTCAGTACCTTCAATGTCAGCAATTGTAGGTGAACAATATTCTTATAAATTAATGGTAAATGATAANAATAAAGGTACACTTTTACCATTTAAAAGAGTAGTTAAAATCGAAGATGTTTCATCTGTAAGAATTTACTCCATCAACATAGCTGATGANGTTGCACTTTCAAATGTTGANCGTTTTTTAGGTGATTGGCATAATGCTGANGCTATTTACTATGTTGACCCAAAATACCCTGCAGACTCTTTAATGTCTAGATTAAACTTAAAAAAGTATACTCANTCGGTCTTTTTTGAAGATAATAGGTTGTGGGCTATATTAGAAACTATTGATGGTAGAACAATCAAGGTAAAAGATTTTTTATGGGAGTTTTTTCATGGCGGAAAAGGAAAACCTCCTAGGGTTGTAGTTGAAAGAATAAATCCCGTAAAATTTACATTATTAGATTTTCCTGAAGGTATGGAAGTAGAAAATTCTTCAGGTACATTAAAATGGACGCCTACGATTAATCAAACCGATATTCATAGAATAACAACCGTAGTTTCTGATGGATATACAAAAGATGAACAAACTTTTGAAATTTATGCAAATCATTTACCAACAATTGTTTCAAATTCTCCTAAAATGGGTCTCGTTGGAGAATTATTCAAGTATCAAATAAGAGTGGATGATAAAAATGAAAATGCAAACCTTGAGTTTACGCTTTTAAAAGGGCCGCATGGAATGCAAATGGATAGATATGGAAAAGTATTATGGGTACCAAAAGCCGCTCAAATAAACAANAATACTTTTGAAGTTGCTGTAAGTGATGGTTATGGAACTGATGTGCAAATGAGCAAGATATTTGTAAATAATGCTCCTACAATTGTTTCAAATCCTAAACCAGTTGGTTTAACTGGGCACTCTTGGCGTTATAAAGTTGCTACAGAAGATTTAAATGGTGATAAAGTTGCATACAGAGCTGTAAGACTGCCAAAATATGCGAGGTTTGATAAAAAGAAAGCTGTTGTCGAATGGTCGCCAAGAAAAAATCAATTAGGAATGAATGACTTTATTTTAATGGCAGTTGATGAACATGGCGCTACATCTACTCATGAATTTCAGGTGCATATTTTTCATGACCCAAGCTCGAGGCAGTTGGTGAATACTGGCTGGCCATTAATGCTTACATTTGTTGGTGTAGTNTTTGCCTGGGGTATGGCTCAAATTTAGATCTTAAATAACGCTTTGTAATATTTTAAAAAAATCTTTTTCTCTATTTATAGTTACGTTTAGTTCAAAGACGATTATGGAGGTTTTTCTCTTTAAAGGTTCAATTTTAACCCAATCTTTTTCAGTGGTTAAAATAAATTCAATATTTAGCTTTTGAATAGAGGATTCAATTTTATTCCAAAGATTTTGATTGAAATTATAATGGTCTCTGAAGTTTAAGGTTTTTACTAAGTTACAGTTGGTTTTTTTTATTGCAGTGATAAAACTTTTATGATCTGCTATGGCTGTAAGTGTAATAATATTTTTATTCGATAAATTAATTTTTGTAAATTTTTTTTCTGTAAATGTATTTGATATTTTAATATGAGATTCAGATATAAAAATATTCTTGTTTGTTTTATTTATTCTTTTGGTCAAGAAACCGGTATCTTCTATCAAATTTGATTTTGTTTTGATTAATACATCTGCTCTTTTATAGTTTTTCCAGGGTTCTCTTAACTTNCCTATTGGTATTAACTTATGGTTTTTTCTTTTATCAAGACTATTTACTAGTAAAATATCTAAATCGCGTTTTAAAGACCGATGCTGAAACCCATCATCTAAAATAATTATATCTGGGTTATATTCAGAAATTAAATAATTACCTCCTCGATACCTGTTACTATCCACTACTATTGGGATGTCATTTGTTTTTTTTGCAATAAGAGTGGGTTCATCACCTGATTTAATTAAAGAGTTTAAAATTTTTTTTCCATTTGAAACAACNACAGTCCCTGTGCTTTTTCTTCCATAACCTCGACTGAGGATTCCTACTCTTACCCCCTTGTTTTTTAGATGTTTTGAAATAAATATAGTAAAAGGCGTTTTTGCGGTTCCACCAACCGTAAGATTGCCAATACTTATAACAGGCTTACTAAGGGANCTGATTTTAAACAAATTAATATCAAAGAGCTTATTCCTTGTAAAAATAATAAATTGATAAATATATGCAATTGGAGTTAATAAAAATTTAAAGGGGTTATGATTTTTAAGTATGCTTTTTTGCATTTAGTTTGCTTAGATTTTCTACTTCACTCATTTTGTCTATCAAAACTTTTTTACAGTAGTCAGCGTTATGTTTCTTCGAAAATTTAATCGGCGGTCCGTATTCGATGAATATTTTTCCAAAGGGTTTTTCAAGGTAAAATGTGTCCCAATTAGTAAATCCCCATTTTTTTGTAGAATAAACTCCAATTGGTATAATACTTGCTCCAGTTACTTGAGCAGCTCGAATAATTCCCATTTTAGGAATTTTAGGGGGACCTGAAGGACCATCAGGTGTAATGAAAAGAGTTTTGCCTCCCTTTTTTAATAATTTAAATATTTCTCTGTAAGCTTTATCGCCATTTTTTTTACTTGAGCCACGTATCATTTTCCAACCCCACTTGGTAGCAACTCGAGAAATAATTTCAGCATCATTATGGGTACCAGCTAATGCATTAAATGAAAGCCCCCTCAAATCATATACAATGCTCAACAAATGTGAATGCCAAACGCATAATAGTACTGAACTTCCACTTTTAATTTCAGATTCAAAGTAGGATCTTCCATTAATAAATCTGACGTTGCAAAAATAAATTAATTTTAAAATAATACTTGCGATAGATGATTTTTTTGAATTTGAAATCATTTTGAATTATCAAAAGTCTTTGAAATAATTAGAGATGCGGCTCTCTCATAAACACCAGGAATCCCTAAAGTTTTTCTAATTTCAATAAAATCACTAAGCATTTTTTTACGCTTAAAAGATTTTAAATTTAGCAATGGAGTAACTTCTTCTATTATGTTTTTTGAATTCATTTTATCTTGAAGTAATTCTGGAACAACTTTCTTGTTAAGTATTAGGTTTACAATTGAAGAATATTTAACCCTTGATACTTTTTTAGCAATATACCAAGAGATTTTAGAAAGTTTATAACAAACAACCATTGGAGTGTCTTCAACTGCACATTCTAATGTTGCTGTTCCTGAACAGGTAATTGCTGCGGTTGCAGAGATAATAGCTTTTTTAGAATTTTCTTCTAATCTGAAACTATCAGGGATTGGGTCNAAAAAAACATTTTTTGACTTACCAACTATGACTTGTATTTCNTTATTCATCTCTAAAAGTTTGAATGTTGCATCTAAAAAGATATCCCAGTGTCTATTGACTTCTTGCTGTCTACTTCCGGGTAGTAAAACAAGAATTGGCTTAGAAATATTTAAATCATGTCTCTTGTAATAATCTTTGGAAGATTCATTTAAATGGTTAATGTCTGCAAAAGGATGNCCNACATAATCAGTNTCAAGACCTTTNCGATNGTACCAATTNTGTTCGAATGAAAAAATAGAAATAGATTGATCTATATATTTTTTCATTTGAACAACTCTTTTCTCTTTCCAAGCCCAAGATTGAGGAAGAATAAAGTAAGAAACTGGAATATTTAAAAAAGAAATGTTTTTTGCTAGCCTCAGGTTAAACCCAGGATAATCAATTAAGATAATTCTATCAGGTTTACTCCTTTCAATAGTTTTAATAGTTTCACCCATAATTTTTAAAAATCTAGGTAGATATTTTAAAACTTCTAAAAAACCCATTACGGATAGAACATTAATATGATGAATTAATTTCATTCCAGCNGCTTCCATTTTATCTCCACCAAGTCCCATAAAAGATGAGTTGGGTTTGATTTTTCTTATTTCTGAAATTAAGTTGGCGCCATGAACATCTCCTGATGGTTCACCTGCTATCAAAAAAAACTTTAATGGTTCATTTTTCATAAAAAAAGTAATAAGGTGATTTTTAAATTATTTTTGAATAGTATTTAATTGTTATAAAAGATATAACCAGAAAAATATTTTGAAGTGTGCGTTTTTCAGTCTTAAGAGTTTTATAAGTTGACTTTTGAATATTTAAATTACTNTTCCAAAACAACTTTTTAGGTAAAAGCCGAGGTACTTCAGAGCAGTACTTTTTATATTCTTTATCAAAGAGACTAGTTAAGGTCCTCTCTTCTAAAGATATTATCATAGAATATTGAAAAATAAAAAATATAAAAGTGAATAGAAGTAATTCCCATATTAAAGGNCCACCAGCAAACAATACGACTCCTGAATAGATGGTTATATTACCTAAATAAAGAGGATTTCTAGTAATTGAATANGGGCCTTTTGTCATAAGTTTTGGGGCTCCTACTTTAGTGGTTCTTGTTATACCTCCAGCAAAACTAACAGACATAATTCTAATTATTTCACCAAAAAANATTAAANACAAACCAATCAAAAAAAAGGGGAATATGGGTGATGAAAAGTATAATATAAATATTAATAGAGGAATAGGGGTATAGCTTCTGTTNGAAAAAATGAAGTTTTGTATTCTTTTCAAANAGTATCCTCAACAATTAATTTATTTATCTTTATTGCAATTTCTAAGGCATCTCTTCCATTTTTCCCAGTGACAATTGGGTATTCAGTTCCTATTATTGAATTTGCGAAGTTTATTAGCTCCATTTTTAGCGGATCAATGTTATCAAGAACTGGTTTTTCGTAGGTAATAACTTTCTTTCTGCCCTTATATTCAAAGGGAGCTTGGATTACAGACTTTGATTGTATTTTATCTTTTATTCTATATATTTCAGTTAAGCCTAATAATAGGTCAATTGTACAATAGAGATCACGTTGGAATAACTTTACTTTTCTAATATCTTCTTTTGCAATCCTACTAGACGTAATACTTGCAACCGTATTATTTTGGAATTTAATTCGAGCGTGAGCAATATCAATTGAATCTGTAATAATTGAAACACCATTTGCTTGTATTTCTTTTACTGAGGAGTTTACTATAGATAATAATATATCTATATCGTGAATCATTTTATCTAAAACAACTGGAACTTCCGTTCCTCGTACGGAATAAGGGGCTAAGCGTTGAATCTCAATAAATTTAGGTTTTACATCATAAGGTTTTAATGCTAATAGAGCAGGGTTTACTCTTTCGATATGTCCTATTTGCACGATAAGGTTTTTTTTATCAGCCATTGTAACAATTTTATCAGCCTCATCAAGTGTATCTGTTATAGGTTTTTCAATGAAAATATGTTTATTTAAAGTTAAACATCTTTTAGCTATTTTTGCATGCGTGTCAGTTGGTGTAACTATTGAAAGAGCATCAGCCTCTTCAATTAATGTTGACATTGATTTAAATGCTTTAGTTTTATATGCTGATGCGATTTTTGATGCTTGTTTAAAATTTATATCAAAAACTCCAATTAAATTTATATTTTTAATGTTTTTGAGGTGCTTGACGTGGTGCTGCCCAAGATGTCCAACACCTATAACTCCAATTTTTACTTTTTTATCTAACATAGCTAATTCAAAATTACAAAATGAATATATCATAATGTATATGATAAAGTATGAAATATCATTTTAGGAAAAATCTTGCATTTATGTTTAACATACTTGAAATTTTACAGTAATTCGAGACGTTAATGAGGATTTAATATGGCAAATGATGTTAAAATGGGANTTGGTTTTATAATACCAGCAGCTGGAGTCGTAGGTTTCTTTACCTCATTGCTTTTAGGAAAATTTTTAGTAAGTATCATTATCCCTATTATTGGTATCTTGGCATGGTTTCTTTATATGATGATTATGGATTCTGGTATTCCAAGGCAAACAGGGAATATGATTATCCTTTTTGGTGCTCTTCTTTCTATCGGTGTTTTTGCTGCTTTTGGTGTTAAACAAAATATGTTTGGGGGGTATGATTTAGAAATTAATGGATCAATGTTTGCGCTAATTACATTGTTTTTCTCTATTTTAACAGGTATGAACTTTAGAGGGAACATAGTCCCAAATGAACAATTTCCTCTTAAAAGCGGACTATCAGAGTCTGATAAAGATTTAGTGATGAATGCAATTGAGAAAACCCCAAATAAAAAATCAGGATCTGAAGATCCCAAAATAATTATTGTAAAACAAGAAGTGGAGAAGGAAAAAACAGAACCTAAAATTGCAGAAAATTCACAAGTCACCCCAACACCTACTGACCCATATGGAATGGCAAATAACCCTTATTTTGCTTATCCGCCTGATTATAGTCAAGGGGACTACGAAGACGACTACGAAGATGACTACGAAGATGACTACGAAGATGACTACGAAGATGGCTACGAAGATGATGAGAACAAATAGGGCTTAATCAGACATTAAATTTAAAAAAAATACAATCTCCATCTTTAACAATATACTGTTTTCCTTCTTGCCTAATTAACCCTAATTCTGATAATTTTTTTTCGCTATGATATTTAATTATATCTTTATAGTGAAAAATTTCAGCTTTTATAAAGCCTCGTTCAAAATCTGAATGAATCACTCCCGCAGCGGTTGGAGCAGTTGATCCAATTGGAATTGTCCAAGATCTAACTTCTTTTTCACCACAAGTGAAAAAAGTATGTAGGTTTAGTAATTTAAAACTTGCTTGAACAATTCTATTTAATCCCGGTTCTGAAAGGTTATACTCACCTAAAAATACTTTTTTTTCTTCATCTTCTAAAATAGAAATTTCTTGTTCAATGGATGCACAAACACGAATTGCAGAATCGTTATTTTTTTTAGCATAATCAAAAAGCACTTCTGAATATTTACCTAAACTATTATCTAAAATTTCCGTTTCATCAACATTTGCAACATATAATACTGGCTTCATGGTTAATAAATGAAATTGATTAATAATATCAAGTTCGGATGAATCAGTTGTTAAGGTTTTAGCAGGTGAACCATTATTACAATGCTCAATTAATGAAATGATAATATGTAATATTTTTTTTGCTTTTTTATCTCCCCCTCGAGCTGTTTTTTCATATTTATGTTTCTGTTTGTTTAAAGAATCTAAGTCTGCTAGCAAGAGTTCTGTTTGGATAGTTTCAATGTCTCTAATTGGGTTAATATCTTTATCAACATGAGTAATTTTGTCATTATCAAAACATCTAACGACTTGAATAATTGCATTGGTTTGTCTAATGTGGCCTAAAAATTTATTTCCTAAACCTTCTCCTTTACTTGCACCTTTAACCAGCCCCGCAATATCAGTGAACTCTACAATAGAAGGAATTGTCTTTTCAGGGTTGTATATATTTTTTAAACTTTTGAGCCTGTTATCTGGAAGGGCAACTATTCCTGAATTTGGTTCAATTGTACAAAAGGGATAATTTTCAGCTGGTATGTTTCCTTTTGTTAGTGCATTATAAAGAGTTGATTTACCAACGTTAGGTAANCCTACTATTCCACATTGTAAGCCCATANNTTACTTAAAATGAGTCCAGAGAGGGGTCTCCCCCAAAATCATAATTTAAATTTTGGAANAGGCCAACCTGTAAATTTCTAGCAAAGTAAATTGTTTTTCCTTTATTTGTGCTTATCTCACCATCAGCCCAGATAATAGTTTTTCCAGACCTTTGCAAAAGCTTTTTGATATCTATTTTGTAGTTTATCCTTGAATGATAGGGCCTAATCTGACCTTTAAACTTTACATCTCCAACTCCAAGTGCTCTTCCTTTTCCCTTCTCGCCAAGCCATGTTAAATAAAAACCAACTAATTGCCACATCCCATCAAGACCAAGACAACCGGGCATGACGGGATCATTTTTAAAATGACAATGGAAAAACCAATTTTCCTCATTAATATCAAGTTCAGCTTCTATCAAGCCTTTTTCATATCTTCCTCCAGAGCTCACAATTTTTAAGATTCGGTCAATCATTAACATGGGAGGTTGGGGTAGTTTACCATTTTCTAAGCCATTTAAAATACCTTCGCTATTACTTAGTAGCTCTTCTTTGGTGTAACTTTCCTTCTTTATCATATATAAATTTAATTTAAGTGTTTAATTATGGGATTTAGTCAAAGTATTAATTTATACATAAACATTTGATGTATAAATAAATAATCTAGTAAGTTTATTCAACAATAGGAGTGAATAATGAAATCATGGGTATTAATTCTTGGAGGTTCAACAGGACATGGTGCTGCAACAGCGATAAAACTAGCCGAGAAAGGATATGGAATTATAGCATTTCATTTTGACCGAGGAGAGGCAAAAAAAATAGCTAATCAAACAATTGATAAAGTAAATAAAATAACTGATGGGAATTGTCACTATTTCAACACAAACGCAACATCAGATCAGGCAATGGGAAAATACATTCCTAAGATTAAAGAAATTACAAAAGGTAGACCTCTAAAACTTTTACTTCATTCTATTGCATTCGGAACTACAACTAATTTTTTTGGTGAAAAGCCAGTAACTCAAAGGCAAATGGATATGACAGTACATATCATGGGTAATTCGCTTTTATATTGGACTCAAAATCTCTTTTCTGAAAAACTTCTCTCAGATGGTTCTCGGGTAATTGGTTTGACAAGCGAGGGGAATTATTTAGCAATGGAAGGTTATGGCCCTGTTAGTGTTGCAAAGGTAGCAATGGAAGCGATTATTCGTCAAATTGGTTGGGAGCTTGGTAAGTATGGGATTACTGCAAATGCTGTACAAGCTGGAATAACACCTACCAGAGCATTAACCAAAATTACGGATAATTGGGAAAAATGGGTTGAAAATACAAAGTTGAGGAATCCTATGCGGAGGACAACAAAACCAGAAGATATTGCGGGGACTATTGATATGTTACTTAATTCAGAAGCAGATTTTATAAATTGCTCTATTATTTATTGTGATGGAGGTGAGTCTAGATCAGGGTCCTTCTAAGCTGACATTCACAGATTAAGCCCTTGTTCAATCTTAGATTCAATAAGTCCTACTAATTCATGGCTGTCTTTGGTTGGTAAAATTTCAAAACTCCTTTTTGCTTCATCTAAAGCATAATCCCACCAGCCTTTTTTAGTGTAAGCAATGGCTAATTTAAAATGAGCTTTACCCAGGGCTTGGAACTCATCCCTCGTTAGCTCGCTTTGATTATCTGAATAAAGCCTTGAAACTTCACGGTATTCAATTATAGCTTCATCTAGAAGACCTTTTTGTAGGTACCAATTGCCTAAATTAAGGTGTCTATTTGGGTCTTTTTTACAGGAAAAAAGGGAGAGGAAAATAAGAAGAAAGGTAATTAGATATAATTGTTGTTTCATTAAGCTTGCGTTTTATTGATTAGAATTTTTATTACTAATAAACCTAAAATCAAGAAAAAAATAAATTTTAATTTATCTGAATTTTATTAATCAACTTTCAATTAAAAATTAGTTTAAAATATAATCATTGGATAACCACAATTAGTATGAAATGAATTTTGATGTAGCAACATAAATTATCGTAATTTTAATGCTAAAGTATAAGAGCAGAATAAAATGTCTAAACAAAAAAATAGTATTATTATAAAGGGTGCTCGTCAAAACAATCTAAAAAATATTAACTTAAGTATTCCAAGAGATAAACTTGTTGTTATTACTGGTTTATCAGGTTCAGGTAAATCATCTTTGGCTTTTGATACTATTTATGCTGAAGGGCAAAGAAGATATGTTGAATCGCTTTCATCATATGCAAGGCAATTTTTAGGACTAATGGAAAAACCAGACATGGATTCTATTGAAGGTCTTTCTCCTGCAATTTCAATTGAGCAAAAAGCTACAGCAAGAAATCCAAGATCAACTGTGGGCACTGTCACTGAAATTCATGATTATTTACGTCTTCTTTTTTCACACTTGGGAGAACCACATTGTTGGAAATGTGGTAGGGCTATTCAAAGACAATCAGTTCAACAAATTGTTGAAACAATTTCAAAACTAAAAGAGGGTGCAAAAATTGAAATTTTAGCCCCGATCATTCGTGGGAAAAAAGGAACACATGTAAATATTATAAAAGAAATTAGAAGAAGTGGTTTTGTAAGATTAAGAGTTGATGGGGAAACAGTATCTATTCCAATAGCTGAAAAATTAAAATTAGAAAAAAATATTAAACATAATATAGAAGTGGTAATTGATCGCTTAGTTATTAAAAGGAATATTAGTGAGAGATTAAATGAATCTGTAGAGCTTGCATTAAAAGTTGGGGATGGTTTAATTATTTTAAAAGAATTAAAAAATAAAGAATATATGTTTTCTGAAAAATTTGCTTGCCCAAAATGTAAGATTTCATTAGAAGAGTTGGCTCCAAGAGCTTTTTCATTTAATTCTCCATATGGAGCATGTAAAAAGTGTGATGGGTTAGGCTCCCATATGGAGGTTGATCCCAATATAATAGTTCCCGATAAGTCAAAAAGTTTGATACAAGGAGCAATAGCTCCATTGGGAGAACAACCAAGAAATAACTGGTATGGAAACGTAATAAAAAGTTTATCTGAGCATTATAAATTTAAATTTACAACTCCATGGATAAAATTAGACCCTCAGATACGTCAGGTGTTGCTTTATGGTGCTGGTAAAGAATCATTTAAAATGAAATATAGTTCAGACAAATGGAGTGGGGTCTATACAGGTGGATGGGAGGGAGCAATACCAAGTTTAATGCGTAGATACAAGCAAACTAAATCTCCTGGTATTCGGAATTGGATTGAGCAGTTTATGAGTTTAAGACCATGTAGCACATGCAAAGGAATGCGTCTTAAAAAAGAATCGTTGTCAATACTATTTAAAGGAAGCAACATTGGTGAGCTTTCTTCCATGTCAATTTCAGATATAAATGCATTTTTTAATAATATAAANTTATCAAAAACAGAAAAGAAAATAGCTGATCAAATTTTAAGAGAAATAAGTCAAAGATTAAGTTTTTTGATTAATGTTGGTTTAGAATATCTTACTCTTGATAGGTCTGCTATTACTTTGTCTGGAGGTGAAGCTCAAAGAATTAGACTTGCTACTCAAATAGGTTCTCAGCTTATGGGTGTACTATACATACTTGATGAGCCATCTATCGGTTTACATCCTCGAGATAATAATCGCCTATTGGATACTCTTAAATCTCTTAGAGATATTGGTAATTCAATTATAGTTGTAGAGCATGACCAAGAAACTATTGAATCTTCAGACCATATCATTGATATAGGACCTTATGCAGGTATAAATGGAGGCGAGGTTACATTTAGCGGTAATCCAGATAAGCTTAAAAAATCAAACAAGTCATTGACTGGGATGTACTTATCAGGAAGAAAAAAGATTAAAATTCCAAAGAGAAGACTTGAAAAAACAAACTATTTAATTTTAAAAGGAGCAATAGGAAATAACCTAAAATCAATTAATGTTAAATTTCCATTAAGTCGATTTATTTCTGTTACAGGAGTGTCGGGTAGTGGGAAAAGTACTCTTGTTAATGAAACACTATATCCAATTTTAGTAAAAGAGTTGAATAGAGCTAGAGCTTATCCATTAGAATATGAATCAATCTCAGGATTAAAGTTTTTGACAAAAGTTATAAATATTGATCAGAAGCCAATAGGAAGAACTCCACGTTCTAACCCTGCAACATATACGGGCATCTTCACCTATATTAGAGACTTATTTGCTAAGCTACCAGAATCTAGGGTAAGGGGTTATAAACCTGGTAGGTTTTCTTTTAATGTCAAGGGTGGGAGATGTGAATCTTGCCAAGGAGATGGTATTATAAAGATAGAAATGAATTTTCTTCCAGATGTCTATGTCAAATGTGAGGTGTGTGAGGGGAAGCGATATAATAAAAAAACAAACGAAATTAAGTATAAAAATAAGTCAATATCTGATGTTTTAGATATGTCAGTATCTGAAGCATTGATATTCTTTGATAGTATACCAAGTATACGAAAAAAATTAATGACGCTAGTTGATGTAGGGCTTGGTTATATTCATCTTGGACAGCAGGCAACCACATTGTCAGGTGGAGAGGCCCAAAGAGTTAAATTAGCAACAGAGCTTTCAAAAGTTTCAAATACAAAAACTTTATATATATTAGATGAACCGACTACAGGGCTACATTTCGAAGATATAAGATTGTTATTAAAAGTGCTTCAAAGATTGGTAGTTAAAGGCAATACGGTAATAGTAATCGAACATAATTTAGACGTGATAAAATCATCAGATTGGGTTATTGATTTAGGCCCTGAGGGTGGTGATGGTGGCGGAAGTCTTATTGCTGTTGGAACACCAGAAGATCTTTCAATGGTAGGGCAGTCCTATACTGGAATGTTTTTGAAAAAAGAGTTACATTAAATTCAAAAAAGTTATACTGTCTCTTTCCGAACCCTTTTTCAAATAGTATCTTTGAAATTGTTTTTTTTAACAATTTTGTTGATTTCGTATATGACAGAAATACATTATACAGACCCAGAGCAATTTCCTGAAGAAATAGTTGTTGAAAAGTCTCTTCGGCCTTCACAGTTTGATGAGTTTATAGGGCAAAAAGAATTGATTGACAATTTAAGACTTTATATAAGAGCATCAAATAATAGAGAAGATGCTCTAGACCATGTTTTATTATTTGGTCCTCCTGGTTTGGGTAAAACAACAATTGCTAACATTATTTCTAAAGAGCTTGATTCAAACATTAGATCTTCATCAGGGCCTGTGATTGAGCGTGCTGGGGATTTAGCAGGGGTTATAACAAACCTCGGTAATAGAGATGTGTTTTTTATCGACGAAATTCATAGGTTGAGTAGTGTTGTTGAAGAATATCTTTATTCCGCAATGGAGGATTTTTCAATTGATATTATGATTGATAAGGGACCAAGTGCGAGAAGTGTCCAATTAAATGTCGAGCCTTTTACGTTAATTGGAGCGACCACAAGGCTTGGGAATTTAACATCTCCTCTACGCGATAGGTTTGGAATTATATTGCGTGTTGATTATTATAATGATAAAGAGTTATTTGAGATAATTAATAGATCTGCAGAGATTTTTGAAACAAAAATTGTTGACAGAGCAGCAATGGAGCTAGCCTCTAGNAGTCGTGGAACTCCAAGGATTGCGAATAGAATTCTTAGAAGAGCAAGAGATTTTGCAGAAGTAGATGGAACAGGAGAAATAACGCTTGATATCGCAAAATCAACATTAAGACATCTAGGGATTGATGATATTGGCCTGGATAATATGGACAGAAAAATTTTAAATATTATTATTGATAATTTTTCGGGAGGGCCTGTTGGATTAAAATCATTAGCTGTTGCTTTAGGTGAAGATGTTATGACAATTGAGGATGTTTATGAACCATTTCTTATCAAAAAAGGTTTTATATTAAGAACTCCAAGGGGGCGTGTTGCTCAAGAGTCTGCATATAATTTATTAGGTAAAAAAATAAAAAATAATGAAAAGGGACTATTTTAATGATTGGGAAAAAGAAAAAGTATAAGCTTGGCGATTTTAATTATAATCTTCCAAAAAAGTTTATTTCACAATATCCTGAAAAAAAGAGAGATCATTCGAAGCTTATGGTTGTTCATAAAGATTCAGGAGAGATTGAACATAAAAAATTTACGGATATTGTTGATTATATGAGGAAAAATGATCTTTTAATTCTTAATAATACAAAAGTATTTCCTGCAAGGCTATTTGCTACTAAAGACAGAACAGATGCAAAAGTAGAAGTATTTTTACTTAGAGAGCTGGCAAATGACTTATGGGAGGTAATGGTTCGGCCAGCAAGAAAAGTTAGAATTGGTAATAAATTAATATTTACTCCAGAATTAATGTGTGATGTGATTGATAATACAGTTTCAGGAGGACGAGTTGTAAGGTTTGAATATGAAGGTGATAATTTCCATAAGACTATCGAAAAAATTGGGACACCTCCACTTCCTCCTTATATCAATCGTGAAGCTGACCTAGAAGATAAAAAGCGCTATCAGACTGTCTATGCTGAAAAAAGAGGTGCCGTTGCTGCTCCAACTGCAGGACTTCACTTTACAGAACCTTTAATAAAAAAAATCTTAAAAAAAGGAGTGAAGATAGAAAATGTTACTTTGCACATAGGTTTGGGTACTTTTCGTCCTGTTCAAGTAGAGGATTTAAATAGGCATCAAATGGACTCTGAATATTTTGAAGTATCACCTTCGACTTCTATGGCAATAAACAATGCTAGAAAACGACACCGTAGGATTATTGCTGTTGGNACATCAACAGTNCGAGCTTTGGANACAATTGCTATNTCTGGTTTTCAAGTAACTCCTAAAAGAGGCTGGACTGACAAATTTATTTATCCTCCATATGANTTTAAAATGGTCGATAAAATGATTACAAATTTTCACACNCCAAAATCAACNCTTATGATGATGGTAAGTGCTTTTTCAAATAGAAAATTAATTAAAAAGGCTTATAAAGAAGCAATAGAAAAAGAATATCGCTTTCTTAGTTATGGTGATGCAATGATTATACTATAGTATAACTTTTACAATGAAGGTTTCTGTTATCATACCTTGCGCAGGATCAGGAAATAGATTTGGCGATCTAAAGCAATTTAAAATACTCAATGGTGAGCCATTGTTTTTTTTTACTTTAAAACCATTTTTAGATTTAAAAGAAGTTTTAGAAATAATTATTGCTGTTCCAAAAAACAAAGTTGATTTTGTAAAAAACTATAATAAAAAAGAGACACATTCTAAGAAAAAAATAAAAGTTGTAGAAGGTGGAACGGATAGACATAAATCGATCCTAAATTGTATAAGAATTCTTGATGAAAAAACAAAGTTAATTTGTATTCATGATGCTGCAAGGCCTTTTATTACTAAAAAGTTAATTCAGAAATGTCTTAAAAAATGTAAAAAATATGATGGTGCAATATTAGCTATTAAATCATCTGATACTGTTAAATATTCTGATGATAAACTAATTAAAAAAACAATTAATAGAGAAAAAATATGGCTCGCTCAAACTCCACAGGTTTTTCATAAAAATAAATTAATAAAAGCAATTAAAAGATCATCTGAAGCGAATGAAAAAGTAACAGATGAATCAATATTAATGGAAAAAATGGGCTATTCTATTAGACTAGTTGATGGACATATNNATAATTTAAAAATTACATTTAANAATGACTGGAAATTCGCAGAGTTTCTCGTANANGGTTTTATAAAAGATGACATGNAATAAATTAGTTANAACAGGCATTGGTTATGATATTCATCGTTTGTTNAAAGGATCAAAATTAATTATTGGTGGAATAGAAATNAATTTTGAAAAAGGNTCAGTAGGTCATTCAGATGGAGATGCGTTAATCCATTCTATTGTTGATGCNCTNCTTGGGGCAGCATCTCTTGGTGANATTGGNNAATATTTTNCTAGTGANANTNAAGAATGGAAAAATGAGAAAAGCGAGGTTTTTTTAAAATTTTCTACAAACAAAATNCGATCAATTGGNTATGAAATAGNNCATATAGATACAAATATAATTATTCAANAACCCAAGATATTAAAATATCGNGATGAAATAATTGAAAACNTATCTCAAATTATGGANATAAAAAAAANCCAGATTTCANTGAAAGCTAAAACTGCAGATTTTTTAGGNTCAATAGGTCAAGGNCTTGGCTGGGAATGTCAAGCNGTTGCAACAATATATAAAAANTGAAGGATATNATTGTAAAATCATTTGCTAAAGTAAATATTGGTCTGCANGTGAGGTCTAAAAGAAATGATCAATATCACAATATTCAGACTATTTTTCAAGAGATNNACCTTTATGATTCTTTAAAAGTAACAAAAATNAATAAAGGNATTGATTTTAAATCAAATGTGAGTTGGTTAAAAAANGANGATTCAAATTTATGTGTTAAGGCATACAAGAGAATGAGTTCAATTNGTAAAATTGGGGGAATAAGAATANACTTAACNAAAAGAATTCCTGTNTATGCTGGACTTGGNGGTGGATCATCAAATGCAGCAATGGTNCTAAGTTGNATAAATAAGTTATANAATTTAAGATTATCTAGNCGATATTTAGAATCTNTCGGGTCGAGNTTAGGAGCCGATGTTCCATTTTTTATTAATGGAGGNNCTCANCTTGGGGAAGGNATTGGTGANCAATTAACTCCAATNAAGCNNAAGTTTAATCAAAAATTTTTAATTGTATTNCCAAANATAAGTATAGACACTTCCTGGGCATATAGTGAAATAAAAACTATTTTGGATAAAACTAAAAAATTTGTTAATTTANGGAGATTGCTTNAAAAAGAAAGANATTTCTTTTGANAATTTTGATAATGATTTTGAAAAANTTATTATCCCAGCATATCCAGAGATTGGTAATTTAATAAGNATAATNCGAGAAAATAAAGCTCGGTTATCCAGTCTGTCGGGCACTGGTTCGACTGTGTTTGGGATNTTTGACGATGAAGCAACTGCAAAAGTAGCTGAGTCTGCAATTCCAAAAAGACACAAGACTCTTATTGTAGATCCAATCTATTTTGGGGCATAGTATAATGGTAGTACACCTGGTTTTGGTCCAGGCAGTCGGGGTTCAAATCCCTGTGCCCCAGCATTACTAAGAGTAAAATATGGATAATAAATTAAAAATATTTAGTGGTCGGGGTAGTAGTCTACTCGCAAAAAAAATTGCAAACTACTTAGGTTATGAATTAGGAAAGGTTTCAATAAAAACCTTTTCTGATGGTGAGTTATGGGTCAAGTTTGAAGAAAATATTAGAGGACATGATGTCTTTATTATTCAGTCTACGAATAGTCCAGCTGAAAATATACTAGAACTAACATTAATGATTGATGCTGCAGTAAGAGCTTCAGCAAAAAGAGTTACTGTTGTTATTCCATATTTTGGTTATGGGCGACAGGATAGAAAAGATCAGCCAAGAGTCCCAATAAGTAGTCGAGTTATGATTGATATCTTTGAGTCCATGGGTACAAATAGAATTATAACAATGGATCTTCATTCAACACAAATTCAAGGATTTGCTAAGGTGCCTTTTGATAATTTGTACAGTAGGTCGGTTATTTTTGATGCAATAAAAGATGAAAAATTAAATCCCGAGACATCTGTTGTTCTTGCCCCAGATATGGGTTCCGTCAAAATGAGCCAGGGATATGCAAAAAACTTAGGAATTAATTTTGCAATTACTGATAAGAGAAGATATGCTCCAAATAAAACTCAAGTAAGTCACTTGATTGGTGAATTAGATAATAGGGATGTCTTGATAATTGATGATATGATAGATACTGCTGGGACTTTAGTGAATGCTGCAAAAGCAGCATTCGAAAAAGGAGCAAGATCAGTAATAGCAATCGCAACACATGGCGTTTTATCTGGAGAAGCTTTAGAGAGGCTTGAAAAATCACAAATAAAAAAAATTATCATAACAGACACAATTGAAATGTCTAAAGAAAAAATAATTGATAAAATAAAAATAGTGTCCGTAAGTAAAATATTTAGTGAAGCTGTAAGTCGTATTCATAAAGGTGAATCGGTTAGTGCTTTATTTGAATTTCAAAAAGGAGATTGATTAAATGTCATCAATGTATTATAAATTAAATGTTACAGATAGAAATAAGTTTGGGACAAAAGAATCAAATCAGATTCGTAAAAAAGGTTTCATCCCTGCAGTCCTATACTACGCTGGAGAAAAAAACAACCATATTTCAATAGATAAATCTGTTTTCTTTCGTGCCCTACAATCATCTCAAAGGGTCTATGAAATTGAACAGGGCAAGGAAAAACAGTTCGTAATGATAAAAGAAATTCAATACCACCCTGTAACAGATGAAATAATCCATGTTGATCTAATGAGAGTTAGAAGATCCGAAAAAATGACTATTCTTGTGCCCCTTGTTTTAGTTGGCAGTTCAATTGGAGTTAAAGAAGGTGGAATACTATCACAATCAATCAACCAAGTAGAAATAAGCTGTTTACCTACAAATGTTCCTGAAAATATTGAAATAAATATAGACAATATAGAACAAGGACAGTCGCTAAGTGTTGGAGATATAGATCTTAAGGATAAAGAAGTTGAATTACTAACGGCAAGTGATATTAATATTTTAACAATTCAAGCTCCTGGAGGAGCTGAAGATGATGTTGAAGAAGCTGAAGAAACTGAAGAAACCGACGGTGACGAAGAGTCAAGCCCAAATCAAGAGACTCCTGACCAAAAAAATGAGAATAATGAAAGTTCATGATTGCTTTTATTGGTTTAGGTAATTCTGGAAGTCGGTATCAAAAAACTAAACATAATGCAGGGTTCTGGGTTATTGATGAATGGGCAGAGAGACATAACTTGCATTTTAAACCGGGTAAAGGTCAATATTTGTTTGCGCAAAGTAAAGAAGATGAAGTGATTTTAGTGAAGCCGATATCAGGTATGAATAATAGTGGAGTCGCAGTTAAAGAAATTATGAGAAATTGGAGTTTAAATAATTCAGATCTACATTTAATTATTGATGATGTTGACCTTCCTTTAGGTAAAATCAGAGTAAAACCCAAAGGAGGAGATGGTTGTCATAGAGGGTTGGAAAATATTATATATCATTTAAACTCAAATAAATTTCCTAGGATTAGGTTTGGTATTGGGTCTGAGGAAAATATGCGACCAGCAGAGCAATATGTTTTAAAACCATTTAAAAAAGAAAAACTTAAAGATGTGAAGNCTTCNATTGATAAAGCAGTTGAAGTTTTAGATAGTATTNTAATAAATGGTTTAGGCCATACAATGAACCGTTTTAATTAAAGAGGATTTAAATTTTATGNATTTAAGCTTAATATATGTTTTAGGAGCAGGANCTCTGGCCATGGCTTTTTCATTTTGGAAAACGATTTGGATTTCAAATCAAAANGAAGGTAATGACCGAATGAAATCAATAGGCCTTAGTATTTCTAAAGGTGCNATGGCTTTTTTAAGAGCTGAATATCGNATTCTTGCAATCTTTGTGATTTTTGTTGCCATGTTATTGGCTTTTTCAAATAGGAATGCTGAAAATTCTAGTCCACTTATTGCTATGTCTTTTATAATTGGTGCTGTAGCCTCCGCTTTGGCAGGTTATCTTGGTATGAAAGTTGCAACCAAGTCCAACAATCGAACTACTCATGCTGCTGAGACAAGCCTTTCATCTGCTTTAAATGTTGCGTTTACAGGTGGGTCTGTAATGGGACTTAGCGTAGTTGGGCTCGGCGTTATGGGTTTGGCGGGTCTATTTTTTGTCTATTCTAGTGGGTTATTATTTGATGTAGATCCATTAATGAATAAATCAATAAATAAAATACTAAATATATTATCTGGATTTTCTCTGGGGGCATCTTCTATCGCATTATTTGCGCGTGTTGGTGGAGGTATTTATACCAAGGCTGCAGATGTTGGAGCAGACCTTGTTGGGAAAGTTGAAGCGGGAATTCCTGAGGATCATCCACTAAACCCTGCGACGATTGCAGATAATGTGGGTGATAATGTAGGCGATGTTGCTGGTATGGGTGCTGATTTATTTGAGTCATATGTTGGTTCAATAATTGGTTCTATGGTTCTTGGAGCAAGCATAATGTTGTCAGGTAATAATCCTGGTCTTGATAAAAACTTTGTTTTGCTTCCTCTATATATTGCAGCCGCAGGAATACTTGTATCAATTATCGGTACATTTATGGTTTCAGTAAAAAAAGGAGGAGACCCTCAAAAAGCCTTGAATAGGGGAGAGTTTGGAAGTGCAGTTTTGATGGTGATTTCAATTTATTTATTGATAAATATATTTCTTCCAGATTCTTTTATCCAAGGGGGTGCTGAATTCACATCACAAGGTGTTTTCTTTGCAACGTTAATTGGTTTATTGTCTGGCCTTGGAATTGGGTTAGTGACTGAACATTACACAGGAACAGGAACTAGGCCGGTAAAATCAATAGTAGAACAGTCCATTACTGGTCCAGCAACAAATATTATCGCGGGGTTAAGTATTGGCATGCAGTCTACGGCCATTCCAGTTTTAATTTTATCCTCTTCAATTATTGGAGCGTATCACTTTGCCGGGTTATATGGGATTGCAATGGCTGCGCTTGGTATGTTAGCAAACACAGGTATTCAGTTAGCTGTAGATGCTTATGGGCCAATCTCTGATAATGCGGGAGGGATTGCTGAGATGGCATCGCTTCCCAAAGAAGTCAGAGAGAGAACAGATAAATTAGATGCTGTTGGTAATACTACAGCTGCAATTGGTAAAGGATTTGCCATTGGATCTGCTGCCTTGACTGCTTTAGCTCTTTTTGCAGCTTTTATGGTACAAAGTGGAATAGACAACATTGATATTTCCGAACCAACAGTAATGGCAGGTCTATTTGTAGGAGGAATGCTTCCTTTTCTTTTCTCATCAATGGCCATGAGTGCAGTTGGTAGAGCAGCTATGGCAATGATTGAAGAAGTTCGTAGACAATTCAGAGAAATTCCAGAATTAAAAAAAGCCTTAGAATTAATGAAACTTAAAGAAGAAAAAGATTGGAATGATAAAGACCATACATTGTATGAGGATGCACTTAATAAAGCAGAACATGGCAAATGTGTTGAGATATCTACACAATCTGCAATTAAGGAAATGGTCTGGCCAGGTTTCTTAGCTATTATTACACCAGTTGTTGTCGGCTTCGCCTTTAATGCTGAGGTTTTAGGAGGACTTCTTGCAGGGGTGACTGTTTCAGGTGTTATGATGGCTATTTTTCAGTCAAATGCAGGAGGAGCTTGGGACAATGCCAAAAAGATGATTGAAGAAAGTACTGAGGTAAATGGCAAAAGTTTAGAGAAAGGCTCAGAAGCCCATAAAGCCTCAGTAGTCGGTGATACTGTTGGAGATCCATTTAAAGATACTTCAGGACCATCATTAAATATTTTAATTAAACTTATGTCTGTGGTGTCTCTTGTGATAGCACCATTATTAAATACATAATTACCAAGGAGCGAATATGCGCTATTATGAAACTATCTATATCGTAAACCCAAATTTGGATAATAATACTCTGAGTAATATACTCGTAGAGATAGCTAAAGAATTAGCTAAAACAAAATCAAAAGTTATAAATCATTATAATTGGGGTAAAAAAAGACTTGCATACCCTATAGATAAACAAAAATATGGGTCTTATATTATACTCCAGTATGAAGGTGGAGATAAAAATAAAATTAATGATTTTGATACTTGGATGAAGTTAAATAATGCAATCGTAAGGCATATGACTGTATTGCTAGATGAAAAACCTAAAATACATNTAGAAGAAAAGAAAAAACCTAATGCAGATGAGGAAGATAAAGATATTGCTGAAAATAAAAAAGAAGAAGAAAAAAAGGAGGTTTAAAAATGGTATTTCAAAGTAGAAAAAAATTCTGTTACTTTAAAGAAAATGGAATTGTTGATGTAAACTATAAGGATGTAAAACTACTTCGTAGGTTTGTTAATGACCAAGGTAAAATAATGCCTAGAAGGGTTACAGGTACTAGTTCAAAAATGCATCGAAAGTTAGTTAGAGCAATTAAAAGAGCAAGGTCAATTGCACTAATGCCTTATATTGAAAGAGGAATAGATTAAAGGAGAAAAAAATGGAAGTAATTTTATTAAAAAACTTTAGTTCACTTGGTGATGCTGGTGATATTGTAAATGTTAAGCCAGGTTATGCAAGAAATATGCTTATTCCTCAAGGAATAGCTCTTAGAGCAACAAATAAAAATTTGTCAGTAATGGAAGAAAAGAAAAAGTTAAGTATTATTAGGGAAAAAAGAGAGAATACACACTTCCAAGATATTGCAAAAAAACTTTCTAAGCTTGAAATAACAATTGAAGTTCAAGTTGGTGAAGAAGATAAAATGTTTGGATCTATTTCATTAAAAGATATTCACGAGTCAATTGAAAATAAAGGTATAAAAATTAGCCAAGACTCGATTTATCTAGAAAAACCGATAAAAGCTCTAGGTATTTATAAAATAGATATTGATGTAACAAAAAAGATTAAATCAACTGTAAAAGTTTATGTGATTAAATCATAATCATAACTAAGAAATTATACCTCTATGTATGCAGACGTTGCATTTCCCATATC
>NZIX01000001.1 GCA_002691785.1 Fidelibacterota bacterium
TCAGAAATAATAGGTATTACTCTATTTTTTTCTTCATCTATTGTAATTGGAAAAGCCCCTGGTCTAGATGATTCTCCACCAATGTCTATAATATCTGCACCGCTATTGATTAAATTAGTTGCGTGAATCAAAGCTCTCTTTTTTTTGAGATATTTTCCTCCATCACTAAAGGAATCAGGTGTAATGTTTAAAATACCCATTATTAGAGTATTTTTATTTGTTTTTTTTATCCATTTTCTGAATGAACTATTTCTAAAATTTTTATTCAAGTTAAAAGTATTTTAGTTATTACTTTTTAGTTCTTTTTGATTCAACTATTGTTTTTGGTACTTTATTTAATTTAGTTTTTATTAATTGTTTTTTTTGAATAGGCTTTCTTGTTTTATATTTTTTAGCAGGTCTTCTACTAATTCTTTTACTATTATTTATGGGTCTGGTTAGTTTTTGGCCCTCTAAGATTAATTTTAAATCCTTTGAATCTATTGTTTCGTATTTCAACAACTCTTTTGCAATTCTCTGAAGTATTTCAATATTTTTTCTGAGGATCTCATCAGCTAATCTTTGAGAATCTCTAACTATACGTGAAATTTCTTCATCAATCATTCTTGCAGTTACTTCACTAAAATCTCTACTAGATTGAAAATCTCTTCCTAGGAAGACTTCGTCATTCTTTTTTCCAAATGTCATCGGTCCTAATAAATCACTCATACCCCATTCAGTTACCATTTTTCTTGCAATCTGCGTTGCTTGTTCAATATCATTTCCTGCTCCGGTAGTCATCTGATTAAAAATTAACATTTCTGCGCTACGCCCACCCATTAAAATGGCTAATCTACCCTCAACAAATTCACGAGTATAGCCATGTTTCTCATCCATAGGTAATTGCATAGTTACTCCCAACGCTCTACCTCTTGGTATAATTGTTATTTTATGAACAGGATCTGCTCCTTTAGTTTTTATTGCAACAAGTGCGTGTCCAGCTTCATGATAAGCTGTAACTTCTTTTTCTTCTTTAGAAAGGATCATACTTTTACGTTGAACCCCCATTATTACCTTATCTTTTGCTTCTTCAAAGTCTGACATATCGATAGATTTTTTTCGTTTTCTTGCAGCAAGCAAAGCAGCTTCATTAACAACATTTGCTATATCTGCACCTACCATTCCGGGAGTGCCTTTAGCAATAGCTTCTAAGTTTACTTTATGATGGTTGATCACAACTTTTTTCGTATGCACTTTTAAAATTCCAAGTCGTCCCTTTAAGTCTGGTACATCAACAACAATTTGTCTGTCAAACCTACCTGGCCTTAAGAGAGCTGGATCTAGGACATCGGGTCTGTTGGTTGCTGCAATTACAATGACATTTTGTGAATTATCAAATCCATCCATTTCAACTAAAAGAGCATTTAAGGTTTGTTCTCTTTCATCATGCCCCCCTCCTATTCCTGCACCTCGTTGCCTTCCTACAGCATCCATTTCATCAATAAAAATTATGCAAGGACAACTTTTTTTTGCTTGATCAAAAAGGTCTCTTACTCTTGATGCTCCAACTCCGACAAACATTTCTACAAAGTCTGCTCCACTTAAACTGTAAAATGGAACAGCAGCTTCTCCAGCAACAGCCCTAGCCATAAGCGTTTTTCCTGTACCTGGAGGTCCAACTAAGAGCGCGCCTTTCGGAACTTGAGCCCCTAACCTTTGGAACCTTTTTGGATTTTTTAGAAAATCAATGACTTCTTTTAATTCTTCCTTTGCTTCCTCACATCCAGCTACATCTTTAAAAGTAACTCTAGGCTGATCAGAGGTCCATAGGGAAGCTTTACTTTTTCCAAATTTAAAAATTCCTCCAACTCCACCAGCTCCGCCTTGCATCCTCTTTATCATGAAAAACCAGAATCCTATCAACAAAATCCATGGCAACATATTTAGAAGGTACCCTGTCCAATCAATTGATTCTTCCTTAAAAGTATATTCTATGTTCGCTTCATCCCATTCTATTGTATTTGTTCTATCAATAAAGGGTAGTTTAAGTTTAAAATATGAGATATCATTTAGTTGAAGACCCGATAAAGTTTCAATTGTTTTTGGAGTTTTAAATTCACCATGAAAAGTATTTCCTGTAATAACACCTTTTTGAATTTCCTTGTTTAATAAATATTCTCTATAATCTGTGTATTCTATTTCAATCTCTTTTTTACCTGATTCACTTAAAATTCCTGAAATATAGACAGCAAAGAAAATAATCATTAACCATACTAAACTAGTTTTACTTGCACGCTTCCAATCAAAGTTATCCTCTTTCTTTTTTTGTTTGTTTTTGTTCTTACTATCTACTTTTTTATTTTCCATCTTTTACCTTTAATATTAATTTTTGCTTTCTAACACGTAAACACTGTCTAAATTCCTATATTTTTGGTTATAGTCTAATCCATATCCTACTACAAAACCTTGTTTAATTTCAAAACCAATATAATCTATTGGGAAATCAAATTTTTGTTGATTTGATTTCATCAAGAATGTGGCTATTGATATTGATTTGACTGACTTTTTCTTAAACTCACTAATTAAAAATTTTATAGTTTTNCCCGAATCAATAATATCTTCTACTACGATTATATGCCTACCNTTCAAATTTGTTTTTATATCTGAAATAATTTTAACATTACCTGTTGATTGTGTTCCTTTATAGCTTTGAACTTTTATAAATTCAACTTCACAGTCAATTTTTATGGATCTTAAAAGATCTGCTGTAAAAATAAAACTACCTTTAAGGACACCAATAAAAATCGGTTTTTTCCCAATAAATTTCTTTGAGATAGATTCACCGATATTTTTAACCTTTTGATTTATTAATGTTTTATTTAAAANTTTTTTCAATTNTCTGATATTCTTAAAGCTTAGGAAGTCCCTGTAATTTTACTTTTAGGCATAAGTCTATTTTAAACACACATTTAATACTAAAGTTAAAAAATAAAATAAATTTATATTNAATGAAAGAATTTCTACAACTAGTGTACCAACATAATTGATATTACATTTTGGCAGATAATAAATATTAATACTATTTATGCCGTTTTTAAAATCAAATATGCAAACTCTGTAGTCTCATTTGTAACTTTAACTTTATCTGATATTCTCATCCCACAAATCCAAATTATTTCATTATTTGCAATTAGAACATGTTGTTTTTCTTTCTTAAACTGATNCACTTTATTATTTATCAAAAAATCACTGACCTTTTGATGTCCGTTCATTCCTAATGATTGGAAAGTATCACCTTCTCTCCATAATCTTATTCTTAATTTTTTTTTCTTTATTTTTTTCCAATCAATAATTTCATATCTACTTTTAAACTTAATATTTTTTTTATTAGAAATTCTTATCGAAATATTAACATTATTATGATCTACTATTAAATCTTTCGACATTAAGATACTTTTCTTAGAATAATAACTATTAACTTTTTGTCCAATAATATCATTTCTATCACATAGTAATCTCCATTGATTATTAAATTCAAAAATTTTTCCAATTTCATTCTTAATAAAAAAATTATTTAACATTTTAATTTGATGCCTTGACCATAGATTAGTTTCATCTGAAGTGATCAATAACTGTATTATTCTTAGTTTAACCAAACTAGGACAATCTTTTATCAATTTTTTTTCAATTGAAAACCCATTATCTTGAAAATTAATTTTTGATAAAATAAAGTTATTTATAAAATAATCTAAAGCTAACTGCCAATTAGAAATATTATCAATNGTATTATTNAAAGNATCTGANAAATANGGTANCTGCTTTTCCCAAGGCTTTACAANCTTATGCCTTATAAAGTTNCTTGGTATAGATAGATTTTTGTTTGTTTCATCTTCNATAAATTTGAATTTAATNCTTTTNGAGAATTCTATTATTTCTTTTTTTTTAAAANCAAGTAANGGTCTTAGTAGATATTTATTTTTTTTATCAATACCTCTTAACCCTAAAATTCCAGATCCTCTAGATAAGTTCATCAAAATAGTTTCAATTTGATCATTCGCATGATGAGCCGTTAATATTTTTTTACTTTTTGTTTTTTTAAGAGANTNCANNAGAAACNCATAACGNTTTTNCCTTGCCCACTCTTCAATACTTTNACCTTTAGAGATCGTTTTNGGATTTAATGACTTTGATATNAATTTTAANCCCATTCTTTTTGATAATAATNTTACATACTTTTCNTCTGAANCACTGTTTACTCTAATTTTATGATTTATATGTACAACAGAAATTTNAAATTTATTTATTGCTTNCAACAAAAATANNAGAGTAATTGAATCAATCCCTCCTGAAACAGCAATAATAATTTTATCATTTTCAATTAAACCACTCGTTTCTTTTATAACTTTATTGAAATTTTTATAAAATAGATCTTGACGAATCTTGTGCATTAAATTTGTAAGATTGCGCATTTTTTTATTAAGCTTTCAAAGATATTTTAAAAAGTCATTTAATCTTTACCTGATTTTGTCAATTATTTATCAGAATCCCAAACCAAAACTTTTAATTTATATTCTATTAAANATTAAGGGAGATAACGATTGAATTTTATCTTGATATGAATGTGGGTAAAGAAACCATTCAGCAGCTGATATTGAACTTAAAATCGAGTTCCCATCTTGTGGTGTAAAACAGAAGCCCGAGACTTCATGCTCATTTCTTACATTTAATGATTGCTCAACAACAACAGACTGNTTCATAATTCTTCCATANTGTCCNTGATCTCGGCCAAAAGAGAAAACCGTACTAGTTAAATCTTTTCTTGTTAATGCAATTAATTTATTTTCACGGAGTTTCTCTTTTACCNAANNCANAGTAATTGGTTCCTTCACTTTTAAATTAAACCATAATATATGCATATATTGACTNTTNACCTTCATTGCNGAAGAATAAAGATTNAGATCATACCCCAANGTTGAAAAAAGNCCTACAGCGTCAGCNGCATGATGNGAACCATGTTTTTCAGAACTGTGTATNCCNACTTGNGGNGANGGAATAAAATTATNTGATTGACTAAGATCATTTGCTCTGCGAATACAAACATATTTACCTTCTATNAAATTATCTGGNTCATCTCCNATAGCAATAGTTTTTGTTATAGCNGCTATNTTATGAGTATTACATGAAACAATTTGAATGAATTGATCTCCATTTTTTAAAGTTTTATCATTAATTCCTCTAGCATATTTTTTACCAAACTCATCCTCNCTACCCTGAGCAAGAAAACCTCTAACNTCTTTTGTAAATCGTTCNTAATATTTCTTTTTATTGATATGACCCACTCCNTTAGGNGTGCAGTCTATAATTACAGACGCTCTCCTTATTGATTCTTCAGTTTCAAGATCTGGATCCATACCTATCTTTTTAAATTCATTCACCTTTTTCTCATCAACGCAGAGCCTTGCTCCTCTATTTAAAAGATCAGNAATCTTTGATTTATCATTAANNNTAGCTGAATTTTTGTGAAAAGTAATCTCATCTATACCTAAATGCTCTTGGTAATCACANAGAAGTCCAATAAGAGGTTCTCCAATTGTACCTGTACCAACGACATGAATAATNTTTCTTTCCAAAATTAATTCTCCAATTTTTTATTTTTATTTATAATTGNACTNAGAATAAACCAGAAAATTATAGTNCCATATGAAATAATTACAGCTAANAATAAATAAAACATTTATGACCTTANAATNTTNAGTAAATGNATTCTATATCGAACCATTAAACTTGATGTAAATAAAAATGTTATAAAAGAAAATATTATTAAATATTTAGGAATGGGGTTTGAAGTATCAAAGTATTGTCCAACTTGAGGATGTGACTGCATTTCTGGCAACCAAAACTTGACTGAAATAAATATTAATGGAACATTTAAAAAAGCAATTATTCCTAATACTGAACNATATTTTGATGTTTGTTCAAGGCTTCCGCCGAACTCACGAAGCATGAAGTAACCAATATAAATAATAAATAATACTAGACTAGTCGTTAATCTTGGCTCCCATGGCCAAAAGTAGCCCCAAGCAGGTTTAGCCCATATGGGACCGGTTATTAATACTAAAGCCATAAAAATAGTTCCAACTTCAGCAAAAGCATACGCTGTATTGTCCCATATGTTTTTTTTATTTATCAAATAAAAGACACTGCAAATCATAACAAAAAAATATAAGATAAAAGCTGTCCATGCAATCGGTACATGAACATAAAAAATATTTCCAAAAGTTCCTTGAGCAATATTAAGAGGTTTTAAGGTTAGCACAATATATATATGAATACAACTTAAAAGGAAAGATGTTATAGCATGTATAAAATTTATTTTTTTATCTAAAAAATTCATTATTCTTCAATAACTCTATCAAAAATGATATACCCAAATAATGAAAAAATAATAAAAAAGGTAATCATTAGTAAAAGCCAAAAACTCCAGTCAATGAATGCTTTATTTTTCAGAATTAGAAGTGTTGACTTGGTAGCTGAAATAATAATAGGGGTACAAGAAGGAAATAATAGAATCGGTATTAAAACATTTCTTATTCTTGTTTGAAGCGTTATAGTCGATATTAAACATCCAATTGCAGTAACAGCCAAAGTCCCAACAAGTATAATTATTATTAAATTTATTAGAGAAAAATTTGTAGGTATTTTCAAAAAAATAAAAAAAGGAATTAAAAACATTATCTCAGCCAATAAAACGTAAATACTTATAGACACCATTTTACTGAGAAAAACCAAACCTCTATCTATTGGTGATGATAACCAACTCCACATTGAGCTACTTTCCTGTTCTATAGAAAAAGCTCTATTTAAACCAAATGTTGATATAAATAAAATCACAATCCAGAGAATTCCAGATGAAAATTCATATATTATTTTAGTTTGATTTTGAAATGAAAGAGCAAAAACTAATAACATAGATAACCCTAAAACAAAAGTAGAAAGTATTATTTCTTTGCTACGAAACTCTAGTTTTAAATCTTTTTTTAATAAAGTCATAAACATTTTAATTCAACTCTAAAACCCTATCTGTATTTTTTTTTAACCAATCCATATCATGTGAAACTATTAAGATTGTCTTATTAGTTTCTCTCCAAATTTGATAAAGATTATAAAATAATTTGACACCTTTCTCATCTAAACCAGCAATAGGTTCATCCAATAATAAAATTTTACAATCTAAAATAATACAAGCTCCTATTTTTAATCTTTGGAGCATTCCCTTTGAAAAAAACCTTATCTGTTTCTTTTCATTTTTATCTAAACCAATTTTTTCAAGAATTGGTTCGACATTAAAGTTTTTTTTATTATATAAATTTGCAATAAAAGTTAAGTTTTCGGCTGCAGTTAAACTTTTATAAAATCCTGTCGAATGACCTAAATAGTATGTCTCTCTTCTTGATTCTGCGTTATCTGATTTTAAATATTCCTCATTAATTAAAATTTTACCAGCTTCGAATGACATTATCCCAGAAATAATTTTTAATAATGTTGTTTTTCCACATCCATTTGGACCGAATATCCCAAGTATTTCTCCTGTNTNTATTTTTAAACTAAAATTNTCATAAACTCTTTTGTTAGAAAATGATTTAGTTATGCTTGATATATTTATACTCAAACTTATACCTTCAATTCTTTGTATAATTTTGATACTTTTCTCTTTAATATTTCTTTTTCAACTTTAAAATCATTAAGAGAGATGTTACCTATATCATGGTCAAGCTCTAAAACTTTTATTTGATTTAATATTACCAATTTTTCTTTTTCATGATCTTTATTTTGGAACTCACTTTGTTTTTTAATTGATAGATTAATAATAGGCTCAACAATGTATATCACCAAATAACAAAATAATATTATTACTGATATTAGAAATAACAGATTCATTTTATGTGATTTTTTGCAGGCCAGAGACTTATCATAGAACCAAAAACAAGAACATAAGCACCAAACCAAACCCACCAAACTAAAGGATTGATCATGATTTTAAAGTATGCTAATTGCTCTTCCACATCAAATCCAGAAAAAATTGAATAAATATCTCTCGATATTGTCCCATAGATATCGAGTTCACTATGAGGCTGTCGCTTATCAGGATTAGGGTCTGTATGAAAATATACTCGCTTTTCAGGAGATAACGTCGTTACGACTTCCTTTTCGTTATCTCTTATGTTTAAATTTGCAACCCAGGCGAAATGATTAGATCGCTCACTCGGAAAAATAGATGCTAATTCAAATTCATAGCCCTCAAACTTATAAACATCTCCTTTTTTTATGGCAAACTCAGCCTCTTTATCAAATGCATGGCCTGTAAAACCTATAAACATAAATATTATACCAAGATGAACTATATGCCCTCCATATCTAGTTCTATTCTTTGAAATTAATGAAACCAACCCTATAAATGGGCTTTCTTTAAAGCGTCTAACTCTAGACAAAACACCTCTATAGAACTCTTTCACTATAGCCGTTAAAGAAAATATAGCAAGAGGAAAAGATATTAGAGCATACCCTGTAATATTTAATGCAAAACATAACGGAATAGAAAATATTGAAATTATTAGGGGAATCTTAAAGTTTTTTAACAAAACAGTTTTAGAAGTTTTNCCCCAAACAAGCAATGGACCGACCCCTGTGAGCAANAGTAAAAATAGTCCAATTGGAATATTCACTTGGTTATAGAATGGGGGACCAACTGTAATTTTTTCACCAGTTATAGCTTCAGATAAAACCGGAAAAATTGTACCCCAGAATACTGAGAAGCATATTACTAAAAAAATTAAATTGTTAAATAAAAAACCACTTTCTCTGGATGTAAAAGATTCAATTTTATTTTTTGTTTTCAAAATATCTAGACGAGATATGACTAAGTAAACACATATTAATAACAATATTAAAATAAAACATAAAAATGCTGGCCCTAAATCAGAAACAGCAAAAGAATGTACAGATGACATAATACCGCTTCTTGTCAAAAACGTACCAAAAATACATAAAATAAATGTACTTAAAACAAGTATCATATTCCAAACTTTTAGCATCCCTTTTTTTTCTTGAATCATAATAGAATGCAAAAAGGCTGTCCCTGTAAGCCATGGCATAAAAGAAGCATTTTCTACAGGATCCCAAGCCCAATAGCCTCCCCAACCTAATTCTTGATATGCCCACCAACCNCCTAAAATAATACCCATACTCTGAAATAGCCATGCAATCATTGCCCAACGTCTTATTTCAGAAATCCACATTANACCAGTATATTTTGAAATTAGAGCAGCTATTCCATATGCAAATGGAATTGTAAAACCAACATAACCCAGATAAAGTATAGGAGGATGGATAGCCATAGTTAGATTTTGCAAAAGTGGATTAAGACCATTTCCATTTAATATTACAAAATCGGCCTTAGTAGGCATAAAAGGATTTTCAAAAAAATTCACAATGATTAGAAAAAAAAGTTGCACAAAAAGAATCGTCATTATGATCCAAGGAGATAATTGATTTGGATGATTTTTATTTTTGAAAAGAATAATTATACTATAAACAGAAAGAATAAAGAGCCAAAAAAGTAATGAACCTGACTGCCCCGCCCATAGAGCTGTAATTTTGTAGAGAATTGGAGTTTCAAAACTAGTATGTAAAGCAACGTAGTTTACGTCAAAATTACTNGTCAGTAACTCGTTTAACATNAATANTGTNGCTAAAATNCATAAATTTGAAACAGAAAANGCTGCTCTCCATCCAGANANAAAATAATTTATTTTTTGATTTTTTGAATAGACNTATAANATTAGCAATCCTATCAAGGATATANCAAGACTTAAGACTTANAGCAATACCTCCAAGTATAGGTATCATATGGGTTCTATTTGATATGAAGTTTCTTCTTTTAACTCACCTTCATATCTAGAAGCACACTTTGTTTGAAGCTGATCAGCAATAAATGTTCCNTCAACATANTTTCCTTCTACAATAACTTCTGCTTTATCTTTAAACAAGTCAGGCCTGGTGCCATTAAAATTTACTGAAATGGATTTTTCACCTTGATTCAACTCAAAATTACATTCTAATTGATTATTCTTTGAAACTTGAATTGATCCCGTTTTTACCAAACCACCAAGTCTAATTCTTTCTGTCGCATTTACTGAATCAATTTTATCTAAGGAAAGAAAGCGTATCATACCAGGTTGGGATTTATTCGGGTTTGATGTAATGTAAACAATCCAGAGAATTGAAACAAAAATCAACGTTCCTATTGTAACGATAAATTTCATTTATTTTCCTGCATAATTAGGTGATTAAAAAACTGAAGACTCAGTCCATTCTCCAAATTCTGATTTCATAGCTTCAACTATCTCACCCATGGTGACATCATTTTTGGCAGCATCAATTATAATAGGGACTAGGTTTTGCTTACTATTACAAAAATTTTTTATTTTTTTAAGAGAGTGATTAACCTTAGAATTATCCCTGCTTTCTTTTAATGCTTTTATTTTTTTTACTTGATCCCTACCTGATTCTAGACCTATATCAAGTGTTGGAATTTTAACTTTTTCATTTTCATTTATAAATTTATTAACACCAACAACAATNCGTTCCTGATCATCCACTTTTAATTGATATTCTGAAGCAGATCGTGCAATTTCTCTTTGAAAATACCCATCTTCAATTCCAATAATCACTCCACCCATAGTGTCAATTTCTTTGAAATATTGCTCAGCTTTCTTTTCAATTTTATCTGTTAAATCTTCGATAAAATATGAACCTCCTAATGGATCAACAACATTAGCAATACCAGTTTCATATGCTAAAAGTTGCTGAGTCCGAAGTGCGATTTCGGCGGCTTTCTCTGTGGGGAGAGATAATGTTTCATCCATAGAGTTTGTATGAAGGCTTTGTGTTCCGCCTAAAACCCCCGCCATGGCTTGAAAACCTGTCCTAGCAATGTTTATTTCTGGTTGCTGGGCAGTTAAACTACACCCAGCAGTTTGTGTATGAAAACGAAGTTTACAGGAAGCTTCAGTTTTAGCTTTGAAATGATATTTCAGTTTTTTTGCCCATATNCGTCTTGCAGCTCTAAACTTAGCNATNTCTTCAAAAAAATCAAGATGTGANTTGAAGAAAAATGATAAACGNGGNGCAAAATCATCTACNTTTAANCCTGATNNAATTCCNTGCTCNATATAGGAAAACCCATTAGCTAGCGTGAAGGCTANTTCTTGAGCTGCTGTTGAACCAGCTTCTCTAATATGATATCCACTTACAGATATGGTATTATATTTGGGCATATGCTTTGTNCANTAACTCANCATATCNGTCACAATTCGCATNGATGCTCTTGGAGGAAATATCCACTCTTTTTGAGCGATAAACTCTTTTAGGATATCATTCTGAAGAGTTCCNTTTAATTTTTCTTTTAAGANGCCTTGCTTTTCTGCTGCTGCAATGTAGAATGCTAATAAAATAATTGCTGGCCCATTTATAGTTTGAGATACAGAGACTTTTCCTAAATCGATCCCATCAAATAATTGAATCATATCATTTAAGGTTGATACACTCACACCACATTTACCAACTTCACCTTCAGAGAATTCATGATCAGGATCATATCCCATTAAAGTAGGCATATCATATGCAACTGAAAGCCCAGTTTGTCCTTTGGACAATAATTTTTTAAAACGATCATTTGTTTCTTCAGGTTTACCAAACCCGGCGAACTGGCGCATAGTCCATAACTTCCCTCTATATAAATTTGCATGAATTCCTCTGGTAAAGGGAAATTGTCCTGGGAAACCGTTTTTTTCTAAGTATTCACTATTAGGATCTTTTGGAAAATAACAAGTATCAAGNNCCTCATNTGATAAGGTATTAAAGTTGAATNCTCTATTAGATGAACTATCTAAACCATCTTTCCACTTTTTTTTTCTTTCCTTAAAAAGATTAAGTTGAATACCCATAGAATTATTTAACTTTTTTTTTATTTAAAAAGGTTTGTAACTGATTGGCTATACCCTTCGCGTCTAAACTTAACATTTCTAAAATTTGATTACGGCTGCCATGTTCAACAAAATTATCAGGAAGTCCAATTTTTTTAAAATTACCTTTGTAATCATTTTCTAGAAGCCAAGAAGCAACACCATCACCAAATCCCCCTATTGTTGTACCTTCTTCTATAGTAATAATATTCGAAAATTTTTCTTTTATATTCTCAAGGTATGCTAAATCCATTGGTTTTATAAAGCGACAGTTTACTATTTCAATGTTATAATCACTTAAAACGTCTTCTTTAACCGATTCTAAAGCTGTATAAACCATTGGACCTACTGCTAAAATTAAAACATCTTTACCTTTTTTCTCTATATCCCAACTGCCAATAGGAATTAATTCTATTTGNCCATTTTCTTCAAACTCAATTGAACTTGTTTTTGGGTATCTAATTGAAAAAGGGTGGTCGTTAACACTAAGCGCGGTATAAAGTAACTTTCTTAATTCATTACCATTTTTAGGAGCTGAGACTATCATTCCTTGAATACTCCGCATATAGGCAATATCTAGTGCGCCATGATGAGTTGGTCCATCCTCTCCTGCTATACCAGCTCTGTCCATACAAAATATCACTGGTAAATGCTGAATNGCGCAATCNTGGATTATATGATCATATGCACGCTGTAAAAAGGTTGAATAAATTGCNGCAATCGGTCGCACNCCCTCAGTTGCAAGNCCAGAACAAAAGGTAACAGCATGNCCNTCAGCTATTCCNACGTCATAGTATCTATTTGGAAAACTTTTTGAGAAAGGCACNAGCCCAGTNCCCTCTCTCATTGCTGCAGTAACACANACAGTGTCTTCTCTNTTATTTGCNATTTCACAAACTAATTTACCAAAAACATCTTGAAAAACAGGAGCTTTATGTTTTTTTCCAGGTNCTGGTTTGACTATTTCTATTTTTTCAACANGNGTTGCCTTTACAGCATGAAATTTAACTGCATCATTATGATATTCACCATTGTTCTGGTTCATTGAAACCATGCCTTTGCCTTTTTTAGTGATAACATGCAANAGAACTGGTTTTTTAATGTCTTTTATATTGNTTAGAGTTTTTACAAGTAANTTTACATCATGTCCATCAATTGGNCCGAANTATCNAAANCCTAATTCATCAAATAAGACTCCTGGNACAATTAAACTTTTTANGCTTTCTTCTACCTTCTTTATTATTGNTCTAGTAGTTTNGGTAGCTGGNAGTTTNCCTGTAAANTCCCANAATTCATTTCGAATTCTATTATATAGTGGNTTTGAAATTAATCTTGTAAAGTATGTTGANATNGCACCTACATTTGGACTTATCGACATTTCATTATCATTTAAAATTACCANTAATTGTCTTTTTAAATGTCCAGCATTATTGATCCCNTCAAAAGCCAAACCTCCTGTCATAGAACCGTCACCAATAATTGCCGCAACCCTGTAATCTTTATTTTTTTGATGTCTTGCTTCAGCAATGCCAAGAGCGGCTGATATGGATGTTGATGCGTGTCCAGCGCCTATGGAATCAAATTTACTCTCACTTCGTTTTAAAAAGCCACTTAGCCCTTTAAAATTTCTGATTGTATGGAAATCTTTCATCCTNCCAGTTAACAACTTATGAGCGTAACCTTGATGTCCTACATCCCAGATTAACTTATCGATTGGTGTATTATACACATAGTGAAGAGCAACAGTTAACTCTATTACACCTAAAGTGGGTGCTAAATGTCCACCAATCTCAGTGATGGTCTCAATGGTATATGATCTTAATTCTTTACAAAGATCTATTAGTTGATCATCTGAAAAATGACGAAAGTCTTTTGGCTCTGAAATATTAGGTAGATATTTAAGCTGCATGTTTTTGATTTAATTTTTGGTAGTAAACTTCACTTTTAGGATCAAATAATATTTGATGAAATATAGAAATATCATTTAATTCTGGATGAAATGTTAATCCTAAAAAGTGGTCTGATAGGATAGCAATAGGACTATTTTTGTATTTAGCCAAAATTTTAATTCCCTTTTTTATTTTAGTTANTTTTGGTGCTCTTATGAATGTAGTTTCTAAATCAAANTTGATCTTTTTATTAAANNTAAAATTAATGCACTCGGTTCTNGACATAATTTGTCNACCATANGCATTCCTTTCAATATCTATGTTAATAAGTCCTAATGGNTTTACTCTTTTATCTGGGACNTTTTTTGCCATTAAAATTANTCCTGCACAGGTACCCATGATTGGNTTTGATTTAGAAAATTCAATTAAATGACTNCTCAATTTAAATGAGTCTATTANAAGTGAAATAGTAGTAGANTCACCGCCTGGAATAATCAAACCATTAACNTTGTTAAGGTCTTTCTTATACTTAATTGACAGAGATTCAATTTCTAATTTTGACAAAACCTTATGNTGTANAGCAAAATTACCCTGNANTTCTAAAACTCCAATTTTAATTACCAACCCCTTTCTTGAAGTCTATCTTCTGGTGCAATTTCATTCATATCTAATCCTTTCATTGCTTTTTTTAGACCTGTNCTNGCTTTTGCCACTTTNTCTGCATTATCAAAATGAGTNGTNGCNTCTACTACAGCCTTAGCTCGTGCAGCAGGGTCATCACTCTTAAATATTCCAGAACCNACAAANACTGTCTCAGCNCCTAATTGCATCATTAAAGATGCATCTGCTGGNGTTGCGATTCCACCTGCAGCAAAATTTGGCACAGGCAACTTACCTGTTTTTGCAACTTCTAANACTAATTCAAATGGTGCACCCATATTCTTAGCTTCATACATTAATTCTTCTTTATCTAATCTAGTNACATTTTTAATTTCATTCATTATTGTTCTCATGTGACGAACTGCTTCAACAATATTTCCACTCCCAGCTTCTCCTTTGGTTCGAATTAGAGCAGCACCTTCACCTATTCTTCTTAGAGCTTCTCCAAGATTTCGTGCTCCACATACAAATGGTATTTTATAATTATGTTTCCATATGTGATTGTGTTCATCTGCAGGAGNCAATACTTCACTCTCATCAATAAAATCTACTTCAAGANATTCAATTACTTGAGCTTCAGCCAAATGNCCGATTCTGCATTTAGCCATAACAGGAATCGATACAATCTCTTGAATACCTTTTATCATTTCAGGATCACTCATTCTTGCAATTCCTCCATCTTTTCTTATATCAGACGGAATTCTTTCAAGAGCCATCACGGCACAGGCACCAGCGTCCTCAGCTATCTTAGCTTGCTCCGGATTAGTCACATCCATAATCACACCACCTTTTAACATTTCTGCTAGGCCAACTTTTATTTTGAAATTTTTTTTATCCATAAATAACTTCCTTTTCNATACTTTTACAATATAATTTTAACTTTTCGACAACCTCTTTAATGGTCTCATCAGGTGTAGAGGCTCCCGCAGAAACACCAATTGTTTCAAAGCCCTTTAACCAAGATTCTTTTAACTCACTGGCTTTTGTAACTTGATATGATTTTTTATTTCTTTGTAATGCTAACTGAGTTAATCTTTTTGAGTTTGCGCTTGTAAATGACCCTATTACAATCATGACATCGCTTTTTTCTGCTAATTCTTTTATTTGCTCATGATTTCTTCTTGTAGGATAACAAATAGTATTAACAAATCTTAAATCGTATACTTTTTGCATAAGTATATTAACAATTTCTTGGACATTTTCTATCATCTGAGTAGATTGGCTTACAATACCTGCTTTTTTCATTTTTTTTAAGGCGAATGCTTCATCTTTATTTGCAATAATTATAGGCCTTTTTACTTGAGCAGCAATTCCTTCAACTTCATCATGTCCATGATCTCCTATTATAATAGTTCTTCTACCCTCTGACTCGAGTTTCTTTATTTCTTCATGAATTTCAATTACTAATGGACAAGTTGCATCAACTACTTTCATATTNTTTTCTTTTGCTTTTTCCCAAACTTGAGGAGCTGTTCCATGAGCACGAAATAATATAGGTTTATCTTTTGGAACTGATTCAAGATCATCAACTACCTTAGCTCCAGATTTGGATAAATCATCAACTACTCTTTCATTGTGAACAATAGTTCCAAGCATATATACATCACCTTCACTTTTTGAAGTCTCATATGCAATTTTCACAGCATCTCTGACACCAAANCAATATCCAGCAGATTTTGCGACTAATATTTTCATCTTANTAGGTCTTTTTTGAGATATTCTNTNGATCTATTCACAACCTCTTTTTTTACATCATTTAAAGAACCATTTACCATAGCNCCTGAAGCATAAGCGTGACCACCACCTCCTAGTGATTTAGCAATATGATTAATTTTAAAATTACCTTTAGATCTAAAATTTATTCTACATTTATTTTCAGACTGTTCTGAGATCATTATAGCAACCTCTACTCCTTTTATAGTTCTTACCATGTCGGAAAAACCATCTATATCTGATTTACTGGCATTAGCTTTATTCATCATTTTTTCAGAAACTATAAACCATGCTAGTTTTCCTTCAAGTTCATAATTTAAGTTTGTCAATACAATACCCATTAATTCTATTCTAGACTTCGTACTATTCTCATATAACTGCTGATAAATTAAATTAGTTTGTATACCAATATCCAAACATTCAATTGCAATTTGATGACATTTTACATCTGTATTACTATGTTTAAAACAACCCGTATCAGTCATCACAGCAGTATATATTCCTTCTAGTGACTTTTTAACTATAGGATTTTTTCTTGCAAACTTTAAATAGTCAAAAACCATGCAACCTGTAGCTGCTGCTGAAAGATCAACAATATTATACGTGAATGAGTGATTTTTAGGATGTGGATGATGATCAATATTCATTGTTTCTAAATCAAACTTACTTATTACGCCACAAAGAGTTCTAATTCTTTTAAAATCACCAACATCAAAAATGATAACAAGGTCAACATCCTTAGCCCAAGAATCATGAGATATGGAACTATAATGTTCAAAAATATTATCAGAATTTAAATATATATATTCATCTGGAATCGGCGAATAATTTATTATTTTTACATCAAATCCTAATTCTTTAAGATGATAGTAAATACCACATTCGGCACCTAAACCATCGCCATCAGGGTTTTCATGTGTTGTTAACATTATTCTCTTTGATCTTGAAATAACTTTATGGATCTGCGACCAATCAATTGGAGTATTGTTAAAATTCATTTTATTTTTTTATGATTCCAGTGTATTTCTTTTTCATTTGATTTCAGTTGTATGCTTCTAGCCAAAACGAATAAATAATCGGAAAGTCTATTCAAATATTTATTATGCAAAGATGGTATTTCTTCATTTTCACTTAATCTCACTAAGTCTCTCTCTGCGTTCCTACATTCAGTCCTTGCAATATGAATCCTAGTGCATAATTCGCTACCATTAGGTAAAATAAATTCTTTAAGTGGAGGAAGTTTTTTGTTTATATGATTTATTTCAGACTCTAACCATTCTAAGCGATTCATCTTAATTAGATTTAAATCTTTATTTGGAAGAGATAGCTCTCCTCCAATATTAAATAAATCTTGCTGGATTTTCTTTAACTTATCCTGAAGGCGTGAGCTTGAAACAACTGACACCCAGCCCAAAAACGAATTTAAATTATCTAATGAGCCAAATGCACAAACACGATAACTACTTTTTGAGACAAAGCTTCCATCTCCAAGATTAGTTTGTCCTTTATCTCCAATCTTTGTTGTTACTTTAGTTATTCGCACTAGAAAAAAATAAAAGTTAAAATAATAAATAATGGTACTAGAATAGGAATAGACCATTTAATTAAATAACCAAAAAAACTTGGCATTTCAATTCCAGAAGTTTCAGCAATGGATTTTACCATAAAGTTTGGTGCATTGCCTATATATGTGTTTGCTCCCATAAAAACAGCACCAGCAGAAATAGCTAAAAGTGTTTGATACAAATCACCCATTAAAACATTTGGATCTCCCCCTGCAGTATTGAAAAAGACCAGATAAGTTGGAGCATTATCAAGAAAACTTGAAAGAATTCCTGTCATCCAAAAGTACATATAATTAATCGGTTGATCATTACTAGTTACAGATGCAACTACTCCAGATAAAGCNCCCTGAGTCCCTGCTTTCAGAATTGCAATTGCAGGTATAATAGTAATAAATATTCCCGCAAACAATTTGGCAACTTCAACTATAGGAAACCATGTATACTCATTCGCCTTTCTAATCGATTGTGAGGTAAGTACCCAGCTTGCATAAGTAAGACCTAGAAGCAATATATCTCTAACAATATTTTGTAACTCAATATCAACATAATAGATACTAAATGAAATCCCTGGTTTCCAAAAACCACTCAACAGGACCCCACCAACAACTCCCGCGAGCAGAAGTAAATTAAAAGANCCTTCTAGACCTAATTTTTCAGGGTTTTCCTCTTTTTCAATTGATATATTTTCTTTNTTAAAAAGNTATGTGTCTAAAACAAAGAATATAANNANNAANNANATAACTAGAAACAACATGGGTAAAAACATTGCTGANGTAGTCCAAAAAAAGTTAACACCTTTTAAAAAGCCTANAAACANAGGAGGATCACCNAGNGGNGTTANTGCACCACCAATATTTGCAACGAGAAATATAAAAAATACAATTACATGCACTTTATTTTTTCGATGACTGTTTGCTCTAATCAATGGCCTTATCAATAACATGGCTGCACCAGTTGTCCCCATCCAACTAGCAAGAAGAGTTCCTATTGCCAAAATTGCTGTATTTAAAGTTGGACTTCCTACAAGAGACCCTTTTAGTTGAACCCCACCAGAAATTGTAAACAGTGCTAGCAATAAAATGATAAATGGCACATATTCAAGTAGCCCAACGTGTAATAGCTCATACAAAGTAATTTGAAAGCCCTCTTTAATCACGAATGGAATGATCAGAGATGTTGCCCAAAATAAAGAAATTTTTCCAAAGTTATGATGCCAAAAATCTGGTGCAATTAATGGAAAAGCTGCAATAGATAATAATATCCCTGCAAAAGGTATAACCCAGTAAATAGCAAGATTTTCCGCACTCCCATCTAGGTGAGGAGCACCTCCATGACCGCTACCCGCTGCAAAAATGGAGATCGGAGCAAGGGCTAAAAGTATTTTAAATATTTTGTGTATATCCATCTTTATATAATTCCTATTTTAAACTTATAAAATTACATCTTTTTATTAATGTAAAAAACTATGTTCATATAATTATTATTTAGAACCATAAATTAATTATAAATTTAGTTATGGATTTTTTTTTAGGAATTATAGTTATGACAATTGCAATTGGAGCTATGGCTTTAAGCAGCATGTTCAATAAAAAGCCATTATCTGGTTCATGTGGAGGTTTAAATCCTGATGGTGCATGCTCTGTTTGCGGAGATGATCCAATGAAGTGTGAAAAATCAGATTAAATATTTAAACATTAAACGTTAAATTTTTTCTAGTTCAACACCATTCGTCTTTTCAAAAACGTAATTATTGTTACCTGTATCTAGAATCCAAAATACATCTAAATCATCTTCTAATTCAATCATCTCTTGTCCCTTTTTAAAATTCATAACCATTAAAGCAGTCGCCCAGGCATCTGCTCTCATACAAGATGATGAGATCACAGTGACTGACAACACTTCAGATTTAATAGGTTTTCCTATTCTAGGATCTATGGTATGACCTAAAATTAAACCATTTAGATCAACAAAATTTCTATAATTACCAGAAGTAGCCATAGCCCTATCTTCAAGATTTATAACCTTAATTATGTTTTTTGATGAGGAAATAGGATCCTCTACACCAACTCTCCATTTCTTTTTAAATTTGTTTTGGCCAGAACATTTTACTTCACCTCCAATTTCAATAAAGACATCTTTAAAACCCATCTCTAAAATTTTTTGATGTACTTTATCTACAGCATAGCCTTTAGCGATTGCGTTTAAATCTAATTTCAAGTTTGGATTTTTTTTTGATAAACCTTTATCTTTAAGAATTAACTTTTCCCAGCCACTACTTTTTAAAGCATTTAAAATCTCACTATCACTAGGGTAATCGTTATTTGCTTTTGGACCAAAACCCCATAAACTCATTAAATCAAAGATTGTTACATCAAAAGCGCCTTGAGTTTTTTTTGAAATTTTTAAGGATTCTTTGATCACACTATACAAATCAGCAGAAACCTTAATAAGTGAATCAGATTTATTTCTATTCAATTTAGAAATTTCACTTTCTTCATCCCATGTTGACATTTGCTTATTAATATCACGCAATATTAAATCAATTTCGCTGGAAACATTGTTAAGGTCTAAAACTCTATTTTCTATAATTTTTATCGAATAACTTGTACCCATAGTATAGCCGTTAATCTCATTAGTATACCTAGGTTGCTCACAGCTAATTATTAAAAGAAAAAAGCCCAACATAAGTTGGGCTTTCTG
>NZIX01000002.1 GCA_002691785.1 Fidelibacterota bacterium
AAAAAGAATAGATATTGTATCATGGGAACGGATTAGAGATGAATTTATAAAAATATTAAAAACAAAAAAACCATCTGTTGGATTAATTATTTTACAAAAAAATGGATTAATGAAAATCATTTTCCCGGAAATAGATACTATGTATGGGATGGATCAAACCCCGGAATGGCATCATAAAGATATTTTTGCTCANACTATGCAAGTNGNTGATAATGCTGCAAAANTATCATCTAAAATGGAAATTCGATTTGCTGCATTGGTTCATGATATAGCAAAACCCAATACAAGAAGAGTTNATAAAAATANAGGATATACTTTTCATGGTCATGATGCNGTAGGTGAGAGAATGCTTAATAAAGTTTCGAGAAGAATGAAACTTTCTAATAGATTAAAACGTTATATAAAAAAGCTTACAAAGTTACACCTTAGGCCAATTGCATTAGCTAAAAACATTGTAACTGACTCAGCTATAAGACGTTTGATGGTTGAAAGCGGGGAAGATATTGATGATTTGATGACTTTATGTCGAGCAGATATAACAACTAAAAACCCAAATCGTGTTAAACAATATTTAAAAAATTTTGATTTAGTTGNAGANAAAATAAAAAATGTAATTAAAATTGATGCTAAAAAATTATTTCAATCTCCGGTTCGAGGAGATGAAATAATGAAGGTCTGTAAGTTAAAAGAAGGTCGGAAAGTTGGAGAAATAAAAAGAGCAATTGAANATGCTATTTTAGATGGGAAAATTGAGAATGATTATGATTCTAGTTTAGAATATTTGAATCAAATTAAAAAAAATTATATATAGATTTATAGNTAAATTTAAGTANGGAGGAATTAAAANATTTTGGGNAGAACTTTAATATTTTTTNNAGCTGTTGCTATTTCTTTTTGTCAAAGTTATAGTCTAAATGATTGTGTTGATATTGCTTTAGAAAATAAGAGAACGATTTTATCAGCTACTTTAGGAGTTAAATCTGCAAAAAAGGGTCTCAGTGGTTCATTTAATAATATTCTACCTAACATTAGTTTTAATGCCAATAATTCAAGAACTAACTTTCCCGAACGAACATCAATTTCAGGAATTAATGTAAACTTAAGTGAATTTTCATTAGATACTATTTATAATAAAGTTGATCATTATAGTAATGTNTCAACTGGTTTATCGCTGAATCAAATATTATACAATGGCGGAAGGAATCTTAACCAAATTAGGCAAGCTAAATTAAATTTAGAAAAGGCAAAATTGAATGAAAGATTAATTAAAATTCAAGTAATTCAGAGAGTTATTCGATCTTATTACAATCTCTTTCAAGCTCAAGAGTTATTTGACGTCGCAGATAAAAATTTAGAAATGTCAAATCAACAAGTTGAATTAGTTGAAAAACAATTTAAACTAGGNGCCGTTAAAAAAACCGATCTTTTAAAGGCTCAAGTAGCTCAGGGGCAAGCAAAAGTAGACTTGCTGAATAAAAAGACTAGTCTGGCAAACTCTAGAAGAGTTTTATTTAATGATATGGGACTCCAAGATTTTGGACAAGAAATATCAGTNTCAGAAAAAAAATGGACTCTTAAAACTATNCCTTCAAGCAGTGAGTTGCTTAATGGTTTAAAAGATCGCAATCCAAGTCTCTTAATATCAGAAAAACAAACTGAGTTGACAAATTATAATTATAAATTAATCAAGGGGCTTAGGTTTCCATCTATTAATTCATCAATAAATTATTCTGCAAATTCATCAGANCTAAACTCAATTAGCGATGCGATTAGGGATGATTGGTCATTAGGAATAAACTTTTCAATATCTATTCCAATATATACNGGTAATAGCTTATTAATGCAGCAACAGCAAGCAGAAATTTCAATAGATCAAGCNGAATATGGTTACATTACACTACTTAATGATCTTAGGGTNCAAGCAGAATTAATCAGGGAATCATTAGAAAATTATTCAGAAATAATTCCTATTAATGAATCAGTAGTGTTATCTGCTGAGGAAGATTTAAAATTAGTCAGAGAGCGTTATAGTTTGGGTTCTGCCACTATTTTAGAGGTATTAGATGCTCAAATTTCACTGTTTCGTTCTAATTCAACGTTAATTAATTCAATTCATAATGCAAGGATTCAAGAAGCAAATCTTAAAGCTATAATTGGATCTTTAGACTTGGAATATAAAGTTAAAGAAAATTAAAATGATAAAGTTATTAAAAAAGAAAAAAGTATGGATACCAATTTCAATCAGTATAATTATAGNAGTTTGGTATTTTATATTTAAATCGGATTCTGAAAAAGTAATTTATGTTGATGCTGAAAAGGTTGAGCTAAGAAATATTGTACAAAAAGTAAATGCCAGTGGCAAAATTCAACCTGAAGAGGCAGTACAAATTACNTCTACAATAACAGGCTGGATAACAGAAATAACAGTAGTAGAAGGAGATACAGTTAAGCCAGGTCAGCATTTAATAAGCATTGATGAAAAGCAGATTCGACCTACTTATAACAATGCAGTATCTCAAGTGAAATCGTCTGAGGCTAATTTGAAAAAAGTAAAAGCTCAAATGGATAGAACAATTTCTCTTTTTTCTGAAAAATTAATTTCACAACAGGAACTGGAGCAGATAGAAGCATCTTATCAAATAGCTACAAGTCAGGCAGAGCAGTCAAAAGCAAATTTATTATCAGCTCAGGACCAACTCTCAAAAACTCGTCTTACAGCTCCAAAATATGGCATTGTGATAAGTATAACAAAGGAAGAGGGAGAAATGGCAGTTGGTGGAATGTTTAATCCTGGAGTTTTAATGACTGTAGCAGATTTGAGTAGGATGGAGGTAGAAGTAGATGTGAATGAAAATGATGTAGTAAATATTGAAGTTGGAGATACTACAGAAATTGAAATAGATGCCTATCCAGATACAACTTTTTATGGTCTTGTTAGCGAAATAGCACACTCTGCGTTATCTCTTAATATGGGCTCTCAGCAACAAGTAACTAATTTTAAAGTAAAAGTTAAAATGCTATCTGTACCAGGGAGGATACGACCAGGTATGAGTAGTACAGTTAATATTATAACAAAAACTATTAAAAATATAACATCTATTCCAATTCAATCTCTTACCTCAAGGTTAGATAATTATGATGATGAAAATGGAGACACTAAAGATGGTGGTAATAAATTACAAAAAACAAATCCGATCGATATAATATTTGTTCTTGAGGATAAGTTTAAAGATTTAAAAGCTCCAGAAAATAAAAAATATGCCGTTATTAAACCTATTGAAGTAGGCATATCAGGTGAAAATTATTATTCGGTTAATTCAGGAGTAAAAGTAGGTGATACCATAGTAACTGGGGGATATCGACTAATAAGTAAAGATCTTAACCATGGTGACCTAGTGTCCTTAAAAAATGATATCTAAAAACAAGCAGACAATATAAAAGAGTTATAAGGGTTAAATGTGGTAAAAATATTATGAGGTACTGGTTTTGACTTTAATCTCATTAAAGAATATTTATAAGATTTATAATGTTGGGGGTGAAGAAGTTAGAGCACTTGATGGAGTAGGTTTAGAAATAAAGGAAAATGAATATTTAGCTATAATGGGTCCATCAGGCTCAGGAAAGTCAACNATGATGAATATGATNGGATGTTTAGATACACCTACTTCAGGCNTTTATCAATTTGAAGGTGAAATGGTTAATGAAATGGATGATGACCAATTAGCATCCATTAGAAATAGAAAAATAGGCTTCATTTTTCAAACATTTAATCTATTACCTAAAGCAACCTCTCAACATAACGTTGAAATCCCTCTCATATATGCTAATATACGAAAAAATAAAAGAACTGAGTTAGCTATGGAAGCTTTAAAAAGTGTCGGTTTATCTGATCGAATGCATCATAAACCAAATGAATTATCTGGTGGGCAAAGACAGAGGGTTGCAATAGCTAGGGCATTGGTAAATAGTCCATCCATTATTCTTGCTGATGAACCTACGGGTAATCTGGATTCTAAAAGTGGACATGAAATAATGGATATATTGGATAAGTTACATAAAGCCGGCAATACTATAATCCTTGTTACGCATGAAGATGAAATTGCTCAGCATGCTCATCGTATTATACGATTATTTGATGGAAAAATNATCGAAGATTCTGAAATAAAAAAGTAATAATGCTTCTTTTATTAGAAAACTTTATGATTTCAATATCTGCGATCTTTGCTAATAAGGCTAGGTCCTCACTTACCGCATTGGGAATTGTGATAGGTGTCTTTTCAGTAACCATGATGGGAACTCTAATTACGGGTTTAGATAAAACATTTGAAGGAAGTATGTCATTTTTAGGTAAGGATATTCTTTATGTTGGTAGGTGGGAATGGTTTAGTGATATGGATTGGTGGGAGATGAAAAATAGGCCAAGAATTAAATTGGAATATATAGATAAAATCAAAAATAAGTCTAATCGTGTATTGGCAGTCGCTCCTGAAAGGAGAAAAGGAGTTTCAATATCATATCAAGAAAAAAATACAGGAATTGAAATTTTTGGAACAANTGAAAATTATATGAAAACTGTTTCATCAAATATTGTTTCAGGAAGATTTTTTACAAATAATGAAGATCGTTCTGGTTCAAGGATAATTGTTATTGGGGATGGAGTAAAAAAAGCTTTTTTTGGAGAAAAAAATCCAATTGGAGAAAAAATTAAAATAAATAATATAAAGTTTAGAATAATTGGGGTTCTTGAGGAACAAGGAAAATTTATGGGTATTTGGAGCTTGGATAATAGAGCTATAATACCCTTAGGGACTTACGAAAGGATTTTTTCGAGAAGAGACTTTCTTACGTTGAGAGTTAAGGTTCCTGATAAAAACTTAAATGAAAGCAAAGATGAAATTATGACAATAATGCGTCATTTGCGTAGTTTAAAACCTAATCAAAAAAATGATTTTTCAATCAATCAAACTAAGGCATTTGANAAGCAATACAACAGTTTAAAANTAGCTATAGGGGGAACAGGTACCTTTATAACACTCTTATCATTAATTGTTGGAGGAATAGGAGTAATGAATATTATGTTTGTCTCTGTAAAAGAGAGGACTAGAGAAATAGGTGTACGTAAAGCTATCGGTGCAACCAAAGGTATGATTATGGGTCAATTTTTAATGGAAGCAATAACAATTTGTCTTTTCGCTGGTCTTACTGGTTTGTTATTTGCGTACATAAGTAGCTTTTTTTTAAATAAGTTTTTTCCATCAACATTGGATTTAGGATTAGCGACTTTTGCGATTTTAATAAGCATGTTAGTTGGTGTCGTTTCAGGTTTTNTCCCTTCTTACCGGGCAGCCAATTTAGACCCAATTGACTCATTAAGGTATGAATAGATATGGGCTCTAGAAGTCTGAAAAATATTTTTAAAGAAAGTTTTTGGATGGCAATAGATGCAATAAAAAAAAATAAACTTAGATCAGGTTTAACCCTATTAGGAATTAGTATAGGTGTTTTTTCTGTGATTGGTGTTATGACTGCNATAAGAACATTAGAATCGTCAGTGGAGTCAGGGTTAAATATTTTTGCTGCAAATAGCTTNATAATTCAAAAGGATCCAGAGTTTCAATTTGGAGATAATAGAAAAAAATATCGAAATCGAGNNAATATCACATTAGATCAATATAAAAAGCTTAAACTTAGATCAAAATTACCATTACTGGTTAGNCCTGCAACTGGNAAGGGAAGTAGAAATGCATCATATAAAACTAATAAAGTAAAGCAAGGCTTTCAACTTGCAGGAGGAGATGAAGGGACAATAAGATTCTATAACACTTTCTTAGCAGATGGAAGAAACTTTGTTGCTGATGATATTCATTATTCAAAGAATATTTGCATTTTAGGAATGGATATTGTTGATCAACTATTTTTATTTGAAGACCCGATTGGCAAAAAAATAAAAATTGATGGTCTTGACTATCTGGTTGTAGGTATAACAGAAAGACAGGGTGAAGCGTTTGGTGAAAGTAAAGATAACTTCATAGTTATTCCCATCTCTAAATTTATTGAAAAGTATTCAGAAAAGCGAAGAAGTATTAGAATACATGTGGAAGCCCCATCTGAAAAGTTATATGATAAAACTAGAGATGAAGTAGTAGGTATTCTTCGATCTATTCGTAAGGTAGACCCAGGAAAAGAAAATGATTTTGAAATTATAACTAACTCAGCTATGATAGACCAGTTTTCAGGTTTTACAAAAGGTATCAAATTATTTGCATTATCTGTGAGCATAATTGCTTTAATAGTCGCAGGAATTGGCATTATGAATATCATGTTAGTTTCAGTAACAGAAAGAATAAAAGAAATCGGTATCTGTAAAGCTATTGGAGCAACTAAAAAGGATATATTAATACAGTTTTTATTAGAGGCTATCTTTTTAAGTCAATTTGGAGGTATCTTAGGAGTTTTTTTTGGAATTTTAGGAGGTAATGTAGTAGCTGTAATTTTTAAAATTCCAGCCGTAATTCCAATTGATTGGGCTTTTATTGGAATGGGTGTTTGTTCTATGATTGGAATTGGTTTTGGTATCTACCCAGCATGGAGAGCAGCCAACCTAGACCCTATTGAATCTTTACGATTTGAATAAAAAAGCAAGATATGTTTTTAACTTTTAAGATGATAATAATACATTAAAATAATTAGATGATTATGGGCATTGGTAAATTGCCTTATTAAATTAATTAATAATTATAGTACTAATTTTATAGTAAAAGATTTTTTTNGATAAAAAGGACTTTTAGAAAATGGTTTTAGGCGTAATACCTGCAAGGTTAAACTCTACTCGATTTCCAAAAAAGATATTAGCTTCATTATCCGGGAAACCTATGATTGCTCATGTTNTNGAAAGAACACTTATGTCAAAAAAACTTGATAAGGTTATTTTAGCCATTGATAGNTTNGAAACAAAAGAAGCNCTTAAANGTTTTAATTTTGATATTATGATGACNAGTGAGAATCATCTTTCTGGTACGGATCGTATAGCAGAAGTAACAAGAAAAGAGAANANTGCGGANATTATTATNAATATTCAGGGTGATGAACCCCTAGTTGATTTTAANGTAATCGATAATTTGNTCGATTCATTNAANGATATAAATGTNAATATGTCAACAGTCATTAGTAAAANCTTATCTATTCATGATCTNANNGANCCGAATGTTGTAAAAGCTATNATTGATGAAAAATTTAATGCGGTTAATTTTAAACGTGAAGTGTTAGATATAGACATCGGTGGGCTTTACCGNCACATTGGTATGTATGCTTATCGCAGAGAAACTTTATTCCATTTTTCTAATCTACCTATAACTAAATCAGAAGAATTAACAAATCTAGAACAAATGAGAGCAATTGATAATGGAATACTAATTAAAACTATTTTAACAAATTCTTTACAATTGTCTGTTGATACTAAAGAAGACTTGAAAAAAGTAAAAGAAATTATGCGGAGTAANAGTGAATTATATAATTAAGATGGTCAGAGTATGAAAACAAAGGAAACAAAGTATATTTTTGTATTAGGCGGAGTTATGTCAGGGTTAGGGAAAGGGATTGCAGCCTCTTCAATTGGTTACTTACTAAAACAAGCCAANATAAATGTAACCATTTTAAAATTAGATCCATATCTTAATATTGATCCTGGTACGATGAATCCATATCAACATGGAGAAGTCTTNGTTTTAGATGATGGCTCAGANACAGATCTTGATCTAGGGCACTATGAACGTTTTATTGATGTTAATATGACGAAAAAAAATAATGCAACAGCAGGTCAGGTTTATAGTACAGTTTTAGAAAGAGAGAGAAAAGGTGAATATCTTGGAGAAACCGTACAAGTTATACCGCATGTAACAGATGAAATAATAAATAAGATTAAAGAAGTTAATTCAGATAAAGATTATGAAGTTGTTATTTGTGAAGTTGGTGGCACGGTTGGTGATATAGAGAGTCTACCATTTATGGAGGCGATAAGACAATTATCCTTAGAAGTTGGATATCATAATTACATGATCGTACATGTCACTTTATTACCTTTTGTGAAGGCTAGTGGTGAATTAAAGTCCAAACCAACTCAACATTCTGTCATGAAATTAAGAGAGATTGGCCTAGCTCCAGATATGATACTTTGTAGATCTGAATATTCAATTGATCAATCTGTTAGAGATAAAATAGCTTTATTTTGTAATGTTAGATCAGATCATGTTATTGAGGGCCGTGATGTTCCAAGTATATATGAAGTACCTCTAGTTATGCATGAGCAAAATGCAGGACAGCTTATAAAAGATCGNTTAAAAATAGAAAAGGTTCCCAAATTAAAGNCATTAAGAAAATTTATTCATAATTTTAAAAACCCAGAGGATGAAGTTATAATTGCAATGTGTGGGAAATATACAGAATTAATAGATTCATATAAAAGTGTAATGGAAGCATTTATTCATTCTGGNGTTGAGAATAATACACATGTTAAGATAAAATGGATTAAAACTCAGAATATAAAAAGTCAAAAATCTGCTGCGGAGTTATTTAATAATGTTGATGGTATTCTATTGCTTCCAGGGTTTGGTTCAAGAGGAGTTGAAGGCAAAATTCATTCTTCAAGGTATGCCCGNGAAAANAAAATTCCNTTTTTAGGNATATGTTTAGGTTTACAATGTGCAATAATAGATTTTTCAAGNAATNTATGNGGTATGACAGATGCAAACTCAACTGAATTTAATAAANAAACTAANTACCCTGTTATAGACCTAATGGAATCTCAAAAAGCAATAAAAATTAAGGGAGGTACGATGCGCTTAGGTGCCTATGATTGTGAAATAAAGNTTGGAACTCGAATACATGATTCGTTTGGAGTGAACAAAGTNTCAGAGCGCCACAGGCATCGATATGAAGTAAATAATAAATACATGGATAAGTTAGAAAAGCATGGATTAATTTTCTCAGGGATAAACCCGGATCTAAAAGTTGTAGAATCCATAGAGATTAAAAATCATCCATGGTATGTGGCTACTCAATTTCACCCAGAATTAAAAAGTCGTGTAAATAGAGCCCATCCACTATTTCGAGATTTTATAAAAGCGGCAAAGATGGAAAGTAAAAAAAATGAGAAATAAATCACTATCTTTTAAAAAGGATAAGTTAGGTCTAATTGCAGGTCCTTGTGTGATTGAAAATGAAGANCATGCTGTTTTTATGGCAAAATCCATTAAGAAAATATGTGATAGAGTAAAAATAGATGTTGTTTATAAAAGTTCTTTTGATAAAGCAAATAGAACTTCAGATAAGTCTTTCCGTGGTCTAGGAATAGATGATGGATTATCAATTCTTTCAAATGTAAAAAAAGAAACAGGTTTATCTATTATTACTGATATACATGAAAAATCTCAAGCTAGTAAAGTTGCTAAGGTTGTTGATATTATTCAAATACCTGCATTTTTATGTCGACAAACTGACCTGCTTAAAGCAGCAGCTGAAACTGGGAAAATAGTTAATGTAAAAAAAGGTCAATTTTTAGCGCCATGGGATATGGANAATGTTGTAGATAAACTAACTAAATATGGTTGTAAAAATATTTTAATTACTGATCGTGGAACTCAATTTGGTTACAATAATTTAGTTGCAGATATAAGATCAATACCTATTATGAAATCATTTGGTTTTCCAATAATTTTTGATTCAACTCATAGCGCCCAATTGCCAGGAGGGAACGGATCTTCAACTGGAGGAATGAGAGAAATGATCCCTTATTTATCAAGAGCAGCTGTAGCAGCAGGTTGTGATGGTATTTTCATGGAAGTTCATGATGATGTAGAAAAAGCAAAATCTGATTCTACAACACAGTGGCCATTAGATAAATTAGAACCTCTCCTAAAAAAATTAATTTTAATAAGAAAATCTATATTATGAAAAAAAATATAAAGGAAGTAAAACTTCTTATTTCAGATGTAGATGGTGTCTGGACAGATGGATCCATTTATATTGGTAATAATAATAATCAATCACCTTTAGAAATCAAGAGATTTAGTGTTTTAGATGGTGTCGGAGTTGCGATGGCAAAGGCTGCGAGTTTAAACATTGNTCTTNTTTCAGGGCGATATTCAAGNGCAACGGCAATCAGAGCAAAAGAATTAAAAATTAAAGAGGTGTACAATGGTTCTTTAAATAAATTACCAATTTATGAGAATTTAAAAAAAAAAATATAAATTAATAGATAGTCAAATTGCTTATGTTGGAGATGACTTAATCGATCTATCTGTTATGAAAAAAGTTGGATTTCCTATTTCTGTTGCAAATGGAAATGATAAAGTAAAAGAACTCTCAGTTTATATAACAAATGCATCTGGTGGTCAGGGCGCGTTTAGAGAAGCTCTTGAATGGATACTAATTGAACAAGGTCGCTTTGATGAAGTNTTAAGTATTATGGAGAAAAATGTTGAAAAATTGTAAATGTTCAACATGTTTAGTTTTTTTATATATCTTTTTTTTAATTTCTTGCTCAGTAGATTCAATTAAGCAAATACCAATAAAAGATGATGTGCCAGATCAAGAAAGTTGGGATGTAACAATAATTTTATCAGAAAAAGGTATTATGAGAGCTAAAATAAAATCAGGACATTTAGAAAAATATAATGAAAAATCATTTGTTTTTTTGGATAGTAANGTTGTGGTTGATTTTTTTGATAAGGATGAAAAACATACTTCTTTATTAAATTCAAAATATGCAGAGGTGAATCAAAAATCCAATAATATGAAAGCAATGGGTGATGTTATTGCTGTTTCAGATAGTGGAATCACATTATTTTCCCAGAGTTTAATATGGGATGCAAAGAAAGAAATACTTTTCACAGATGAACGAATAATGGTAACTACATTAGAAAAAGATACTCTATATGGGGTCGGTTTTGAGTCTAATTCAGATTTAAAAAACTGGAAAATTATACATCCCTCTGGAGTATCTGGAAAGTCTTTCAATTGAAAACTCATAGCGAAGTATTAAGAGCTGAAGGTTTAAGTCGCANGTATGGTAAACGTATNGTGGCTCAAGATATAGATGTANTTGTAAATAGAGGAGANGTNGTTGGTCTTTTAGGGCCTAATGGCGCTGGNAAAACAACAACCTTTTATATGATAACNGGCATGATTAAGCCCTCTAAAGGGAATGTNTTTTTAGATAATGAAAATATAACAANGTTGGCAATGTATCAAAGNGCAAGAAAAGGGATTGGTTACTTAGCGCAAGAACCATCNATTTTTGGAAAACTTTCAGTTCAAGACAANTTAAAATTAGTGCTTCAAATGAGNGAAGGATTTTCTTTANAGAATCAAGATATAAAAATGAGATTACTTTTAAATGATTTATCAATNTCTCATTTAGCTGAAAATAAAGGTAACACNTTATCTGGAGGAGAGAGAAGACGAGTTGAAATAGCAAGGGTTTTATGTATGGATCCAGATTTTATATTNTTGGATGAACCTTTNGCAGGAGTTGATCCCATAGCAGTTGAGGAAATTCAAGAAATTGTTGACACATTAAAGAGTAAAAATATAGGGGTTTTGATTACTGANCATAATGTAAGAGAAACNTTNTCTATTACAGATAGATCTTACTTATTATTTGATGGAAAAATTTTAAAATCTGGAGATTCAAAATTTTTAGCAAATGATGATGAAGCTAAAAGGTTATATTTAGGGGAAAACTTTAGATTGGACTAATGGCTTTATCATTAAAACAAATACAGGNGCAAAAACAAAAACTGGCTCCCCGCCAAGTTTTNCAAGCAAAGNTATTACAGCTNAATACTGTTAATCTTGAACAAGAGATAATTTTTGAATTAGAAAACAACCCAGTTTTAGAACAAGTTGAAGTTGAAGAGAAACNTGAATCTGAGNTTGATGATGAACAAATAATTAATGATATAGATGTATCAGTAGAAGATATGTACAGTGATGAATCTGCGTATTATATTTCTGAACAAAAATCNGATATGCCCATTCCTAATCGCTCTACTTTTATTGAAAATATGATANCTCAATTAAATGATCTAGGGCTAGATAATNTAGAAAAAGAAATAGCAGAAGAAATATTATGGAATCTAAATGAAAAAGGTTATCTGAATTCAGAATTAGTCCTCATTGCTGACAGATATGAAATGTTAGAAGAAGAAATTGAACCAATTTTATTTAAAGTTCAAAGNTTAGATCCTAAAGGGATAGCATCAAGAAATTTACAGGAATGTTTATTAATACAAGTTGAAGATGAAAAAGAATCATTGCATTATAAAATAATNAATAAATGTTTTGATGACTTTATGCATAAGAGGTTTGAAAAAATNTGTAAAAAATTAAATTGNGGTAAAATTGATTTACACAATGCATTAGAATATATTACTCAATTAAATCCTCGACCTGGTGAGGGGTACAGTGATAAGTTTCAAACTATTATTCCAGATATAATCGTAAGAGAAGATGAAGATGATTGGGTAATAACGACTAATGATAATGGATTACCAGAATTAAGAATAAGTAAATTATATCAGGAACAGGCAGATGACGTAAATCTTGATTCAAAAGCGAAAACATTTATAAAAAATAAAATTGATTCAGCAAACTGGTTTATAGAGGCAATAAATCAACGTAGGTTAACAATGGTTAATGTTATGAGATCTATTATTGAATTTCAACCAGAATGGTTTTCTGGAGATATGGACTTCTTGCGTCCTCTAAAACTTCAAGATATTGCTGAGAAAATAAATATGGATATTTCCACTATTAGTAGATCAACACGTGGGAAATATGCAGATACTCCTTATGGAGTATTTGAGCTCAAGCACTTTTTATCAGATTCAATTAAATTAGAAGATGGTAGAGTTTTGGCTACATTTATAATAAAAAGAGCACTAGAAAAGATTATTCTAAAAGAAGATAAAAATAATCCATTAAATGATGATATTCTTGTTTTAGAACTGGCAAAGCAGAACTATAATTTGGCGCGAAGAACGGTAGCAAAATATAGAGATCAAATGGGTTTTCCTGTTGCNAGATTAAGAAAAGAANTATAAAGGAGAGATTATGGCATACAGAAGAGTTATGGTTGGAGATCAAGAGGTNAAAATACCTGANTTTAATTTAAAACTNTTACCNTTATTAGGTCTTATCCTNGGAGGTTGGTTATTNACAGGAGTCTTTATGGTTAATCCTGATGANGTNGGAGTNATTAGAACTTTTGGTAAGTATACAAGAATTGTAGAGCCTGGATTGAATTANCATTTTCCTTATCCAATTCAAACTGTAAATAGTCCTGCTGTAACGGAAATAAAGAGGATTGAAATAGGGTTTAGGACACTAAGAAATGGGCAATATAGAACCATAGAGAAAGAAAGTATGATGTTAACTGGTGATGAAAATATTGTAGATGCTGAAATGATTGTACAGTATAAAATTAAAGATCCAGTTGCTTATCTTTTTGATATCGTAGAGCCAGAGCTCACAGTAAGAGAAGCAGCTGAGGCTAGCTTAAGAACAGTTGTAGGTAGAAATAAAATAGATGAAACATTAACTACAGGTAAATCACTTATTCAAGAAGACACAAAAATTCAGCTACAGGCTGTTCTTGATAAATATAATTCAGGAATTCATATTGTTGCTGTTCAATTGCAAGATGTTTCACCTCCGAAACCAGTTATAGCAGCATTTAAAGATGTTGCTTCAGCTAAAGAAGATAAAAATAGAATGATTAATGAAGCAGAAGGATATAGAAACAAGGTAATACCTAAAGCTAGGGGAGATGCAGAAGCGATGATTCTTGATGCTCAAGGTTTTAGAGAGGCTAGAATTAAAAGATCTGAAGGAGATGCCGCTAAATTTAATACAGTCCTAAAAGAGTATAGAAAAGCTAAAACAATAACTCAAAAAAGACTTTATTTAGAAACAATGGAAAAAGTTTTACCAGATATAGAAAAAATTATAGTTCCAGATAAAGAAAGTGGAAATATGTTAAATCTATTGAATTTAAATGCTGGTAAAAAGGAGGCTAAATAATG
>NZIX01000003.1 GCA_002691785.1 Fidelibacterota bacterium
TTCCAAGCAGAAAATAAAACAGCTCCTCCTCCAAGACTCCAACCAATCATTGCTACATTATCTATATTTATTCGTGGATCATATCTCAGTTTCTCAAGTGCTCGATAGGAATCTAAAATCATCATTGCTGTTGTAACCTGAGTTTGACTACCCACAGTTGATTCCACATTACGACTGTTAAAACTATGCAATTCAAAAGTTGCATATCCCATTCCCCTAAACATTTCAAGATATTCAAGATGATGACTTGCCCAGTTTTTACTGCCATTAATACCAAGAATCATAGGTAGATTATCTTGCTTCAAGCTATCTGGAAATCGAAGTGTTCCGTAGACCTCTTTATTAGTTTCATTTTCTAAATTTGTAATAATATGATAAAAAGAAAATGGATTTGAACTCATAAATTCAATTCTCTCTCCCTGATCATTAGAGAAAATATGCCCTGCCAAAAATAATAAAGATAATTTATATATAAACTTATTAAACATTTCTAGATAGCTTTGTTTTAACTACTATATTAAAGTATATTATTATTTTATTACCAAAAAGTAGCATTTAAATATATACTTGGAATAATTTTTTTTGTATTATATCCAGATAAATTACTGTTTAAAACCTGAAAATTGGGTATCAATGAAAACCGACTTTTAGACATGGTATTTGAAAGGCTAGTTTCACCCTTTACATCTAAAATGGAATTTGAAAAATACAAACCCGCTAGACCTACTACCATCATAAATGGTTCCCATCCATCATCAATTTCCATAATAACAGCAGAACCTAAACCAAATGCCATGCCAGAGGCTGTACCTAAAATTGTTAAAACCGATTGACCAAATGTATAGTCCTTATCTTTTATTATATTATCCAATAAATAGGTACCACCAATACTCAAAGCTACACGAGAAATTCTAGCAGAGCTATCCTCAAAATCAATATCAGAAATTGAATTTAATAACAGACCGTATATCCAACCAACTGTTCTTCCTTGTAAAAGCATAATCCCATCACCAAAAGTATACGTTTTATTTTTAACATAATTATGGCTTAGATACAAGCCTATTGGATATGATACAAAATCAATAAGAGTGTGTCTTTTTAGCCAATTTCTATATGAAAGAGTATCTAAGTCATCATAATTAGATGCATAATAATCATCATTCTCTGGTTTTGTATCTATTATGTGATGAAATTGCCTTATTGTATACGAGGTTAGCTCAGTTAAAATAGTCATTCCCCATGCCTGACCATTCGTAGGATTATATTTTTTGTAAACAAAGTCTCCAGCATATGATCCAATAGGAACAGAAGCCATAAGAACCGTTATGGAACTTTTACTCGGGTCCCCCCTTTTCCATAAATCCAATAAAGTATTAATGCCCCACCCATATCTAAAACCCAAAACAGATCCAGCTCTAAACATATGTGAGCGAGAATGAGAAATTTCCAATGTCCTTGTCAAATTATAGGTAAAATAAAATGCTCCTCCTAATGAAATCATCTGGGTTCCTATAAACCACTTAAAATCATCAGCATATAATATATAAGGTATTCCCCAGCCGTATAATCCCACTCCCCATGCCATATTTTGAGCTACCAGTGGCCACCTTCCTGATTTGTTTAAAACTAAGCCCTGTTTACTATTTATAGTATTAATAGGTATTCGCTCATCATTGATTTTTAAATCATATATTTCTATATCCGAAAGTTGCAAGGAGACTTGTAACGCGCCTAGCATTACTTTTTCACTATTATCAATGTGACCATCTAAAATAGCAGTCTGGTAAACATCTTTATATATTTCTTTTGGATTTCCTAGTTTCTGTCCAAATAAAATAAATAAAAATAACCCTAGTTTTAAAACCATATATTTCATTTATTCCCTCCGATTAAATTAAATATATAAGCATTATTTTTTATGAATAATATTAAATTAAAAATTGATCTGATATTGGATAAAAATTTGAAGCTGTTTTTATTAATGAATTTGCAGTCAATTCTCTGACTCCATATACATCAACAGTACATCCATGATGATCTATTAATTTTCTTACAAGTAAATCAAAATCACCATCACCTGAAAGAAGTATTATTTTATCTACTTCTTGAGCTGAATCTAAAATATCAATGGTTATTCCCACGTCCCAGTCACCCTTAGCACTACCATCAACACGAGAAATATAAGGCTTAAGCTTTACAGAAAACCCAATAGATCCTAAAGCATACTGGAATTTTTTTTGCCTGTCATCCCCTTTATCTATTGCGTAAGCATTTGCTGTAATAATTTTGCCTGTGGACTCTATTTTTTTCCAAAAGCGTTTATAATCAAACGAACGATTAAATCTATCCCGAGTTGTATAATAAATATTTTGAATATCAACAAAAATAGCCAGTTTCATAATCTTTAATTTAAAACTAAAGTATTTGGAATGATATCACATAGAATTTCTAAATATTGCTTAGAAAAAAATAACATAGAATCACCAGCCTTAGCCCAAGGCACCAAAAAGCCAACTGAAAACCAGTGGCTCTGTACAGCCACACCTAATTGCCCGGTTTTGGGGTCATATGCAACAATTGAATATGTGCTTACAGGAATAGTTGATAAAGGCTGATTGGAACATAAAATTTTTAGAAATAGTAAAAATATTAATGTAGGTTTCATCATATCAATATTAATGCAAATCAAATAAATAATGTCACAGTTTTTTTTATCTTAAAAATGAACAATAAAAAAATCTCCATTCTCGGTTTTTCAGCTGATGAAAATTCTTCTTACCTAAAAGGGTGTGCTGATGCACCACCAATTATTATGAAAGCTTTTAACTCTAATGCCACTAATAAATTTTCTGAAAATGGTATTGATTTGGGAATGGAAAACCTGTGGACCTATCAAAGTTTTTCAAAAATTCCATCTGGCAAAAAAGGTTTTCAATTAATCCGTGATGCTATATATCAAGAACTAAAAACTGGAAAACAATGCATATCAATCGGAGGAGACCACAGCATAACCTATCCAATTATTGATGCATACAATCACTATTTCCAAAATATAAATATTTTACACTTTGATGCACATCCAGATCTCTATGATAACTTCGAAAATAATCCATATTCTCACGCATCTCCATTTGCACGAATTTTAGAAAATAACCTTTCAAAGAAATTAATTCAAATTGGAATCCGGACTATGAACCACCACCAGCTAGAGCAAGCAAATAAATATAAGGTGCAGGTTATTGATATGAAAAATTTTGAATCAAATATAAAATTAGACTTTAATGGTCCTGTTTATATATCTATAGATTTAGATGGATTAGATCCTTCTTTTGCACCAGGAGTCTCTCATCCAGAACCTGGTGGGCTCTCTACACGGGATGTGTTAAGTATTGTATCTGATGTAAAGGAAGACGTTATAGGAGCTGATATTGTTGAATATAACCCTAAAAAAGATTTAAATAATATCACCGCAATTACAGCAGCTAAATTTTTAAAAGAACTATCAAGTAAACTCCTAGCATAAATTAAAATTTTGGATTTACAGTCTTGTGATAACTAATTAAAATTTATTTATGAATTTCAATTACCCATGATACTAAACATAAAAAAACTAACGATATTTATTTCTTTACTGATATTTCAAGTAGTTCACAGTCAAAGTATTCGTTGCAAGCAATGTAAAAAACCTATCAAAAATCAATATATAGTTGTCGATAAAAAAAAATACCATAAACAATGCTATAAAAACCATATTCAACCTAAGTGCGATATCTGCAAAAATCATATTGAAGGAACCTATAATATTGAAAAAGGTAAAAAATATCATAAGCAATGTTATGAAAATGTTGTACTCCCAAAATGTGCAGTGTGTAAAAAGGCTATAAAAACAACTTATATTATAGATAAATGGGATAATAAATACCATAAATCTCATACAAATAAACTTCCCAANTGTGAATCATGCAATCGTATAATTTGTAAAAATATTACTAATGGTGGATATAATATAGGTAAAAATCGTAATGTTTGTAGCCTATGTGAACCTTTTTTGGTAGATAAAAGAAAATTAGTGAATAAATATGCAAAGGAAGTGAAAAAAGAACTCTACAATGTGGGTATTAAAAATCTTCCAAAGCGTATACCCATTACTCTAGTTAGCAGTAGGAAAAAATTGAAAAAATTTTCTAAAATAAAGCATATAAACCTAAGTGGCTATACTCACTATGAGTATGAAACTTTAAATGGTAAAATCACAAAAGAGGATTATCACATATATATTTTATCTGGCCTTCATGAGGTTGAATTTAAATCAGTTTTAGCACATGAATTTTTACATGTATACTTATTCCAAAATAAATACAAGCTTAGACCTGAAAATCGTGAAGGTTTCTGCAACCTAGCATCTCAGTTGATCTATGAGAATGATAATTCTAAGTATGCAGATCTAAAAATTGATGCTATGTATGAAAATCCAGATCCTATCTATGGTTTAGGATTTCAAAAGATGAATCGAATTTTAAAACAAAGAGGTTGGACTCAATTATTAAAAAACCTTTCAAAGTATTAACTAATGTCTTTAGTTTTATTGCTAAAGTATACCTAAGTATATTAAATGAGCTTTTACTTCAGAGTAAGTTCCTTCAAAANTGATATATNCTTTTCTTTTTTCCATTTTATAATTATACATAGGATCATAATAAANAATAAGAATTTTCTCTATCCATTTCTTATGTAATCTTTTATTTTGTTCTCTAAAAGATTGCTCCATAAGTAAATAAATTTCGTCATACCNTTGCCNTCCTAATCTTTTTTTAATATTGAACAGAGCCTGCCTCATCATCTCAAAGAGTTTTTTATCGGTTAGACTACTGCTTAATGGATCACTTATATATTCTCTATAAATATTTTCAATTCTCTGTTTTAAAGCTACTTTTAGGATAATTAGATCTGAAGTTTGCATTTTTTGATACCAATTTTCATGAAGAATATTTTTACCAATTAAACGACTTTCATCTTCTAATAATAGCCAATTTGATTTATTTTTTAAATATTCAATTGCAAGCTTATTTTCAAAATTACTTGCTGTAGGTTGACCAGATATTTTCTTTCCAAATGCTGAGCCTCTATGATTTGCGATACCCTCAAGATTTATTGCTGATTGATAATGAAATAAAAAATNAGTTTTTCCAGAACCCGTATTGCCACCAAGTATTACCCATTTTTTTTCTGAATTACTTTTAAGTTGAATTATATCAANACATTGGGCTCGTAAATTTTTATATCCCCCGGGAATCGAAGAAGTATTCACCCCAGATTCTTTTAACCAATCNAATGCAATTTGAGATCTCAAACCACCCCGATGACAAAAAATTTTTGTTTTAGGATACTTTTTAATGAAATCACACCACCCTTGAACGCGCTTATCTTTAACTTCACCAAAAACAAGTTTATGACCAAGTTCAATGGCAGATNGTTGACCATTTTTTTTATATTCAATTCCAACTGACTCATGTTCTTTATCTGATAAGATTGGTAAGTTAATACTATTTGGAATACTTCCTTTTTGAAACTCTTTCTCTGANCTTAGATCAATAAACTTATATTTGTTCTGAATTAACGTATCTAGTTCATTTTTCATCTATCAAATTAGTAACTTAAATGTGTAATATCTTTATACAAAATGNTTGANATTCTTTTAAAATAATTGTGAATTAAAACATCTTATGACCAACTTTTTAAAAAAATGCTGTTTGTTTATTTTTTTAAACTTNATGATTATAAATTGTTTAGAAGCAAATAATAAAGAGTCTNAACTAAATGAAGTTNCAAAAGATAAATGGATTGCCATTGATAAAGTTCAGCATTTTGGTTATAGCTTATTAGTATCTCTTGGATGTCAATATGTATTGGTTAATAAATTAGATTATAAAGAGACAAAAGCACTACCTATTTCTTCAATTATGAGTTTTAGCGCTGGATTAGCTAAAGAGGTACAAGATCAAAAGAGTAGCTTTTTTAGCAAGAAAGATATGGTCGCAAATTTTATTGGAATATCTGTGGCAATACTTATTATCAATATTCCTTAATTATTTTTTTCTTTTTAAGTGGAAAAATTCGCTTAAAATTTCAGAACATCTATCTTCAAGGACTCCTCCCTTAACCACTGTATTACTTCCTAATCGTTTATCTCCACATATTTGATACAACGATCCACAACAACCTTTTTGATCATCATATGCCCCAAATACGAGCCTTGATATTCTGGAATTGATAATAGCACCTGCACACATTGAACAAGGTTCCTTTGAAACGTAAATGGTCGCTCCATTTAATCTCCAATCATTCATTGTTGAAGAAGCAGCTGAAATAGAAATGATTTCTGCATGTGCTGTGGGATCTGTCAGTCTCTCTTTTTGATTATAGCCACGACCAATAATTCTGTTTTCTTTTACTATAACAGATCCAACGGGTATTTCATTTTGAGTAAAAGCTTTTTCAGCTAATTTTAAGGCAATTTTCATCCACTCCAAATCATCTTTTTCAGATGGGAATGATGGAAAATTATTTATAGCAGTAACCGTATCCTACACCATCATTTGATGGTTCATTACATCCTAGACCGTTTTCATGTGAATCAATAGANTTAGGTGCATANTTAAGTGGTTCATATATGGTTTCTAATTCTTCTAAAAGAATTCGNCGCCCATACACTGTTTGTAATTCTGNTCCNAGGTTAATAGGTTGNTTTGAAGGNTCAATAACTTGATTAATTAAATTAATNGTATTTTGACAACTTTCAAATAANCCTAAGCGATATTCTGATAANGCAAGTACNTATTGAACATCTANNTGNTTNATTTGNGTTTTATGACAGAAGCACCAATAAGAATCCCCAATCTCAACTTTAATAGACCCAAGGAGATAACTAGCATATGTTAAAGCTAGTTCATCATCTGAGGCTGAATTACCATTGTCTTCAGCAGACTCACCTCTAGCACTATAAGCAAAAGCTAATCCAGCGTAAAAATCAAATAGATCAGGAAAATCAGTATTTATATTAAGATAGTCATCAAAGTATTTAATTGATGCATCTAGTTGGCGTTGATGTCCCATAGTCCACCCCATTCCATTATATCCATCGGGATTTCCAGCATCTTTTTCAATCGCATCTTGAAACCATTCCATGGCTTCAACATATTCTTCAGCTTCATATAAAGTCCAACCATAATTTGATAAATCTTCATCTGTTGGAATTATTTCCCCACGACAATTAGGAAACATAAAAATTGATAAGGTTCCAAGAATTAGTGCAATTATTTTTTTATATTTTTTCATTATTTTAGTAACATCATTTTCTTGTTTTTTACAATACCTGTTTGAGTTCTGAGCTGCATAAAATATATGCCCGAACCTACTGGTCTACCAGAATTATCATTACCATCCCATCGTACTTTAAATTGACCTATCTGATCCACATTTTTTACTAAGGTTGCAATTTCTTGACCTAGAATATTNTAAACCAATATTGATACATTTTGACTNAGTCCATCCATCAATCCGATATCATAACTTATAGTGGTTGATGGATTAAATGGATTTGGATAGTTTTGATTTAAACTAGTAAGCTCAGGAACTATCATAGTTTTCTCACCCAGTTTAAAATAACCAGCTTTTTCTGAAAGTGTAAATATNTCACCNTTAACCGTAATTGAAGGNAATTCTTGCCAGGTAACATTATTATTTAATCTGTANATAGCNNTATCNTCATTTTGACTTTTCATTCTTACTTCAATAGGGATATCAAAATCACTATTACCATCTCCTAGAACATATGAANCATNATCATAAAAGTTTTTAGCAAATAATGANGAATCAACAATTACAAANCTTTTATCACTTTTCACAGCTCCTGCATTTCCAGCGACAGAGAATATTCCATCATAACTGCTTCCAACCCACCTACTTGCAGATTTTGCTGCTGTAAGTGCAAATGTCTTACTNACAATGGTATCACCTACTATCCCTCTTGCATAAACGTCAATTATGTAATTACCTGTAGATGGAAAATTATAATTACTTGTAAATGTATATGGTGATATAGTATCAACAGGAATATCAACATTCTGAATTCTAATATCTAAATCTTCTGTTTTCATAGAATCATCAATTACAAATACCTGAAGAGCTTGAGTAAAAGCACTATTTTGAATGACAGCTAGAGAAATATTAGGCCTTGTTTCCCTGATAACATCCAATGTAAAAGTAGATGAAGTAGAATCTAAACCATCATATACTTTAATCTCAATTTCTGCTTGATTTGACCATAAAGGCTCAGGTGTAAATAAAACTGAATCTCCAATACCATCTGTCACATAACTTGATGGTGTTATAGAAATTCTACTAGAATTAGTGAGCGCTGTAATTTCAAAAGTTAGCTCTGGATTATCTACATCAGTTACATAACGGCCAAACTCTAATTTAACAGAACCATTCTCAGCAACTTCATAAACACTGTTCAATGAATCGTTAATAATTGGAGGATCATTAAGAGGTTCTATTGTGGCAAATAATGTATCAATGCCCTCTGCGCCATCTGGATCAATTGCGATAAAAATTATATTATGATCCGATCCGTAGTAATGATCTGCACTATTAAAAGTTGCTTGATATCCGCTAGTATCAACTCCATTTATGATATAATCAATTGAAACTTCTAATAGAGGATCTACTGAAATACTCGTGGTAATATTTCTCATCTGATTTGCAGATGTTGGCCCTTTATTAATCACCATATTGGGATTAAAACCTAAATATTTTCTAGTATACTTTGCATGTATGTTCTGATTAACNCCAGGCCCAGAGAAGACATGGCCTAAAGGAAAATCTTCATCATTTTGNGAGGTATCNTGAACNATAATCATCCANCCAATCTCNGTAGAATCATTATGNTCTACATCTACNAAATACTGNTTAAGTAATATGGTTGTATCTTGATCTTCTTGCCAGACAACTTCAAAATCATTTGTTTCACTAAATTGAAGAACTGGAGCATCATTGACCGCTANAACTGTTAATGGGAAAGTTTCAATAGTCTCAAANCCATAATTATCCGTAACNGTAATAGTCATNNTATACTCGCCAACTTCTGNTTGAGTTGGGGTCCATNTCATGCTTCCAGCACTATCAATGATTGCAACATTATCAGTAGTAGGTACTAAAGTTTCATTNGGTCCTGATACNCTNTCTGTTNATAAAACNTATGAAAATATATCACCTTGNANANTNNGTAAGTCAGCATCNGATACAACANCNGAATCAATATCATTCCATGANATATCTTCATTAAGCGTTATNTGGGTAATNGGTGANATCACNGNTGCTGAATTGATTCTATTTAAAGAATCTGANGTNAGGGTATCAGAAATATTTCCTGCAATGTCAAATGCTCTTATATGGCCTAGATATTTATTATTATGGGCTAAAGAGTCAATTACAGACACTACATTAGTAGGTAATTCAGAAAANACAGTCCAATCAACAAAATTATTTANTGGTCCACCTAATAAANNTCCACTTTCATCACTCACATGTTCAATAGCAAGTTCATATCTATCCGTTCCTGATGCATTTAATCCACCAGGGTCTAAAAACTCAGACCATTGAATAAGCATGGTATCACTTGAAATCAAATCACTTCCAAAATTACTGACATTATAATCAATAGATCCTAAATTAGGAGATGCGGGATCATAAGTTAATATCCTTGGGGTTCCTGAATTTAAAGTTGAGATATCACCATATGTAACATTACCATGTCTATCTGTGATAACTCCTCTAACCTGTATAGTATTTCCCATCGTTAAGTCTGTGCCATCAGGCAGTGCGGTGAGTATGTTATCAATAGTTCTGTTAAAAATAATCGAGTCGCCAGGTGTATCTATTGAATTACCCGAGGATAAACCATCGGAGTACACTGTAACAAATTCAGTTCCTAAAATTGTATTAAATAANTGAATATCAACACGTCCNCTCGGTGCNGGAAAATTAACAGAATTACCGGCGTATAANGTTGAATCTGCTAATGGAGTTGGAATAGGTATTTTAACATCAATATCTTGAGTATTACCACTAATCCAACCTTGAACTGGATTTAACCCATTAATTACCACATTTCCAGTTATAAAGTCTTGAGGCTTTAAATTATCAACTCTAAATATATCAGTNTTTAAATANGTTACAATATCAGCACCAGATTTATCNCTAGCTGTGAATNCAACNTGAAAGTCACCATCATTTGAGNTGCTATCATCAAGAATTATATCATAAAACCAAACTGAACTATCTGAACTTACAGAGTCATATGGCTGATGATANACATTATCACCNNTNCCACTATTACTATAATTGTACCAATAGCTTAATGANGGNACTGAAGGCAGGTCTTCAANATCACTAAANTCACCATCTTCGTTAAAATCTATTGGNNTCATAGNTGCTTTTATTGGAATATTCATNGAAACNGCAATTTTGATATGATGACTTCCTATACCCATTGGGTAGGTATAAAATCCATTTGGATTTAAAACTTCATCTCGAATATTTAGTAATGGGTTTGATAAATTATTATAACTAATGGTTGCTTTNGAAACACGGTTGTCAATTTGAAGTGAGTTAACATAAGAAACTGTATCTTGTCCTTCAAATCCAGGTATACCACCNATAGGATTAGATGCATAATCTTGAGTTAATAGAGGATCAAACCATACTAAAACTGGACCATTATTAATTGTGTCTGATGGCACGGTAAATGGAAAAGTCCATACCGAATCACCAAGGTTTGGATCTACAGTCATTTCACCTGTAATAACCTCACCTTCTACAATTAAACCCCACTCATCTTGCAAACCAAAACTTAAAGTGATAACAGGAGTTTCTTTCATTTTTTCAGAAAATATAACTGTNACAGTATCTTCCATGTCTTGTCGGGCATAATCCCTACCAAATTCTACACTTGCATAAGGGTTCGTAANATCATACTTGACATTAAAAACAGTGTCAGCNCCGNTATTACCCGNAAAATCTGNNGTATTGAAAATAATATTATATTCAGCTCCATCTACAATATTATTATCAATATTAATTTGATTTTGAATATTACTTTCTATTATCGCTGCCGTATCCAATTCATTTAATTGTAGATCAACTGAAAAGTTTGTACCAAGATTATTCACTGCTTTAAATGCAATGTTTGCAGTCTCTACAGCACCATTTATATCGTTAATCTTATAAGACCATAGAAAATTATTCGTAGAAGAACGTTTGCTAGGTATAACAAGTGTAGTATCCACTATTGGTGAAATGTTATCAAGCACAAATATTTCATTATCTAAATAATTTAGTACTTGATTACCCGCAATATCAGTTCCATCAGTTGAAATTAACAGAGAAGCATCATTTTCTGGTAAATCTGATAAAGTAACTTCATAGGTCCATTGTAGGGGATTACCATCGTATTGATTAGGTTCAAAACTAATTGGTCCTGAACTAGAATAATTCATGATTAAATTTGGAACAGGATCAATCACAGGAGTTTCATTCCAATCCATAGTTATTGTGATATTATCACCACCATTTCCATATAATCGACCATCTATAAAACTAGAAACATATGAAATAGTAACGTCAGCACCTAAGTTATCGATTGTAAGGTTATTTGAATTTGTAACATCATTAATATCTAATATATTCAATGCAGGGTCAATAACTGTAGCTGCATCGAATGTAATAGTTACTAACCCATCAATAAAATTATTATCTGGAACAGTAATGGTATAAGTCCATGTAGAATCATTGATCTGAGTATCAAACCGTTCACCAATGAGATCCCCAGTTGGAGAACCTGATGAGTATACATAGCCTAAGTCAAAGGCAGGTAACGAACTCTCTGATAACCCTTCTGAGAATGATGCAGTCATGATTACTTCTGCATTTGAACCTGCAAATTCTTTATCAAATTCTAATTCTACTGATGGAGTAGTAATGTCATATTCAACATTTGAAACAGTTACAGATCCTATATTACCAGCTTCATCAGTCATATTTATTGTTATATCATATACACCTTCACTTAAAGTAACAGGNTTGCTTAAAACAAGTGCTTCTCTGCTTTCAAGTTCACCGCTATCACCATCTAAACTAGTATTNCTATCAGTTGCTAAAACAGAAACTGCTGTAAAAANCACCGTTCCAATTTCACATAAGTTTNATTCATCAATATCATATCCAATAATATTCAAATCTTGATTGGACGAGTTTGTTAAGGGATAAGTAACTGTAATCACTGGTGAAGTGTTATCCAATATAAAAATTTCGTTACCAACAAAACTAAATTCATTATTCCCTGCNGCATCTGAAGATGAAGATGAAAAAGTGATTGCACCATCTTTAAGAGGATCATTNGGCAAAGTAAGGCTATAGGTAATATCATCTCCTGATTTACTGGAAAAAGTTAAATCNGANGTAGAACCATCTGTANAAGTTGCNGTAAGAACAGGATTATCATCTAAAGGAGATTCATTCCATGAAGCNACCACGTTAATAACATCCTCACCTTTACCAAGTAAAACTGGATCATCAGAGGAAGTAACATTTGTATAAGTCAATGAGATNGTTGGTGCAGTGTTATCAATAGTTAAGAGATNCTTTCCTGTTTGNTTNGTATATTGATCNCATGGNGTNTGACCTTTNAAATCAACCATATCNGGACATGGTGTAGNTCCATCATTTTCAAAACCATANCCACCTACTGGATTCCCCGCAATATCCGTGCAATGTATTTTAACATTAACTGTACCATCTGTATTGTCATTTGGTAAATCTAAGTCATATGTCCAGACAGTATAATTTGTATCCGCCGCATTTGGTATGCCATCTCCGTTATCTCCNAGAAAACTTGGTTCCATGGGGGCATCAATAGAATTGGTTCCACTTGGAAAATCNATTAAAATATGTGGTGAATCTGTTAGATCACTAAATCCATAGTAAGGTCTCTCTGAAAAAGCTGCCGTAATCGTAATCGATGCATCTTGATTTACATTTAAACTAGAATATGTAATATCAATATTTTCAATTCTAGCTGAATCATAAATTGCTGATATACCACTTTCAGCTTGAGTNGTGATATTGCCTGCTAGATCTGTTAATATAGATCTAAAATAAATAGTCTTATTTACTGGGATATCTTGTGGAGACACAANACTTTCACCAACTAATTTATCAATAAAACCGCCAGAAACGGGAATAATTGTTTGAGTGTATCCAGCATTTATATCATTTTGTGTAACATCTAGAGATGGTATGGTAAATGCGCCTTGATCTTGAACATCATTAGTAAATATACCTGGATTTAATTCAGTTCGACCTTGAACTTGAACAGTCATATTTAAATCATTATTACCAATATTGGTCTCAACAATGATGGCATCATTCGTACTNTTAANATANCCAGGNACTGTGATCACCCCATCATCTGTCCTAGAATAAACATCATTTAAATCTAAATCTTCTGGTAATGTTTGATCTACACTTAAAAATGTAAAGTTTGCATTGTTGGTTCCTGAAGTTGAATTACCCGCAACATCAGTGATAATTGCTGAAAAATTAACCGTGGCGCCTTCAACGAAGCTGTCATTATTTTCAATATCTTCTGCTGCCATAGTAATACTTTTATCACTGTTTAAGTCACCAAGTAANATANTGACTGGATCACCTATGTCATAGGTTGTTCCATCAATTATTCCTATCATTTGAATANTTCCATCCACTAAAGATGCTTCATCCTCAATTGATGCTANACTGATGCTTGCACCAGTATTCGATGAGTTCCAATAATAAGGTACCACAGGATTTCCAATAGTGGTAATTTGATTTTCTGCGGAACCAATAGTAAAGGCAGAAGGCGGAACTCCATCAATTTTAAGACTCTTTGAGTCATCAAGGTTATTTCCAGCATCTATNGTAGTNACTNCTATNTCATTTCCNGCTAAATCNCTAAATACACCATCTGCTGAGGTTATTGATACAANTGANAANTTTTCTTCAATACCTGCAATGAATGTTGTATTGGATAGTGCAACAATATATTTATCTAAATCCGTTGCCTCAGATCCTCCATTAAATGCTAAATCAGATCTTTGAATCGTTGTGATAGATCTTTCAATATTTGCACCAGAAGATAAAGCAACTGTCACGATCATTGTATTGGTTGTTCCAGTCACAGGCTCACTAAAGTCAATCGTAAAACCAACTTCATCTCCAACCTTAAAATAACCATTGTTTTCTGTTGATGTTGCAGCACTGTAAGTTGGTGCAATAAGATCAGTCATTAATATTGAAGAACTCTCCGTATAAACTCGCTCATTACCTGCAGCATCAATCACAAGCACTGTGTGATAAATGGGTTGTCCATCTGCTAGTTCAAGAANTCCATCACCATCGCTGTCTGGATAATTAGCAAGAGCTTGGTATGCTGCTAAATCAGCAGTCATTAGGACATTACTACCAATTTCTGCTCCAGTAACAGTTATCAAACCTCCATTATCAACAGTTCCAATACTTTCATAGGGATTGCCTTCTGTCACTTTAGCTTGTAATTGTATGGAACCTCCCAATATGGAATTATCATCTGGATCTGTTGGTACAGTAACTTGAGTAGTTAAATTAGACTTATTCCAGAAGCCGTCAACAACTATTCCTCCAACGGATGTTACAGTAGTGACGGTTGAAATCGCAGGGTCTGTTTGGTCTATGATAAGATCATATGATGTATTTGGCGTTCCAACAGTACTATTAGAATAATTGTCGGTAATCCTTGCTGAAATAGATAAAACAGCACCCTCAGAAAAATCTGCATGTGATTCTAAATTTGCTTCAGTAATTTCAAACACATATTCATTACCATTTATCGCATCTGTAATTGGAACCGCATCTCCTACCTCGCTATATGCAGCATCGTCTGCTCCAGATACTTTTGCTAATACTTGTACACTTCCTCCCACTAGATTTGGATCAGCAACATCTACACCAATAGGGACACTTACAAGTAATTTATCATGAAATGAACTCCAATACCCATCGCGAGCTTTATCACCATTGTCAGAGTCTCTGGAGCTTGCAAAATTTATCGTGAAATCTGCAGGTGGCGCATCATTATCAACTATAGTCAATGCTAAAGTTGTAAACTGACCAAGATCCGTATTGTCACCTACATCATCAATACTGAAGGTAATCACTTCATTGCCCTCATCTGAAAAATCATCAATAAAGTCTAATTCAATATTTACACTAGTTTGACCTGANGGAATGGTCAAGGTTGACACCACTATACTATAATCCGCAGGGTCATTAGCTGCATTNGCATCANCAGTATTNATNATTGAATANNNTATATCNGTATCAAAACCTGAAANTTTATTTAAGGTNATTGGAATTGTAATGGTTCCAGCATCTTCATCTTCNAATTGNGATGTTCCTGAAAAACTAGCNACAGATTTNCCATCATCATCCTGNANTGTAAAAGAGGCNGTACCCGTATTAATTGTNGCATTTGAGTCTGCNGNAACNGTAACTGAAAATGTTTCATTCCCTTCATACATAACATCATCTACACCACTGATATCTATAACTCCTTCTGTNANACCTGGCGCTAGAGCTAAAACTGATGAAGTTGTTATAAAATAATCACCNCCATCANCACCTTCATCAGCACTCAATGTTGCCGTACCATCANTAGTTGTAACAGTAAAAGAAGTTGATTTTTCAGAAGCCGTATTTAAAGTGATGNTCGCGTCAGGAGCATTTTCTTCTGCAGATGCTGCTCCGGCACTTATCGAAGCACTAGGAGGATCATCATCATCTGTAATAGTATAGGTCCATGTTGTAGGGTTTGAAGGATGTAACTGAGCATTATTTAAACCTTCAGTATCTAATGTAATTGTGAAAACTTCGTTATATTCATCAATATCATCACCAATTATAGTTATATCAATATCTGCNGAAGACAGTGANAANAATGGATTAATAGTTAATGAGGTCGCATTTGATGTGTAATCTTGACCTCCTGCAGTNGGACCAGCATTCCAAGTAACGCCAGCAATATTGGTATTTGCNACACCTGCGACCGTAAATGGGATGGTTATGATCTTCTCAGAAGTATCTGAAAGTGTTACTTGAAATGTTTTTGTGCTCGTATTACCATCAGCACCCTCATTCGCTGAGGTTGGAGATCCTGCATTAAAGTATACTTTTGGAGCGGGGTCATCATCACCTATTGTCATGGTTCCNGTGTACATGGCACCATCAGCAGTAGCATTGACAGCTGATAATGGATCAAGTTCTATAATGATAGTTTGAGCATCNTCACTTACTAAATCACTTAAAATATTAAAATCCACNGTTGTGGAAGTTTCCCCAGCAGCAAGATTTATGGTACCTGATGATGCAAGACTATTNTAATCTTGNCCATCNTTNGCAGTACTATTNNTTAAATCAATTGNNTANTCAATACTAATNGCTTTTTGACTTAGNGTAGANAGAGTNACCTNAAAATTNGTAGCTCCCACATCNTCATCNACTNNTTTATTNATTGCANTACCAGGATCTGCAANNTNNNCANNTGTTCCAATAAATATGGNTGGNGGATTATCATTATCTGTNATNGTTANAGTTGTAGTTGANTGNGATCCTAATGATGCATTANNAGGNTTNGATAANGTAATCGTAAAAGTTTCATTTTCTTCATCAATATTGTCAACTANGGTGGATAANGTAAATGTNTTACTNACTTCACCNGCNGAAATAGTTAAAGTCCCTGCANTNACNGTGTAATCAGNNCCTACTGCAGTTCCATCTGATGCTGCATAATCAATGGTAGCATCTACCTCTGANGCCGCACTAAGAGTAACNGTAATTTCATTAGTNGTTACAGTTGCACCTTCAAGATCTTCATCAAANGTATAGGTTGCAGATGCAAATTCTNCATCNGGCTCAGTATCATCATTNATAATAGTNTAGGTATGAGCTGTTGAAAAGGTTGGATGTAANCGATAAGGATCNNNTCCATCAACATTTTCTGCATCNAAATTTACAATAACTGTCTGATTTTCCTCTAATGAATTATCTCCTACGATATCAAGTTGAATAGTGGTTGATGTNAGACCACTTCCTGGAGAAATTGTTATCGCNGTACCATCTGCAATNGAATGATCAGTTAAAATAAAATCAACATCTGTAGTTGCAGTACCCTCTCCNANAGANTAAGGGATAATTACAACCTGCTCACTNGTATCTGTCATGGTAACNGTTAATAATACTTGATCNGTTACACCAGCTGCTCCNTCGTTACCTTGTGTTGAGTTTGAGTTATTAAAATANANATAAGGTGGTAAATCATCATCTAATATAGTACCTGTAATNGTATTTTGAGTACCACTNAGAGTTGCATTAGTTTCAGTTCCTGANACNAAATCAACTTTTAAAGTTTGATCTGGTTCATCAACAATATCACTTNTAAGAGTGACTGTTACATCTTGACTACTGNCTCCTGCAGANAGGGTAAATGTTCCAGATGATGCNAACCCAGAGTANTCCTGANNNAGNNTNGTTGTACTCACTAAAGCATCAACCTCATAATCAATGGATACATCTTTTTCCGTGGCTCCCGCTAGAGCGACTTTAAACGTAAATGATCCATTTCCTTCTGCGACGTCAAAAGCTTGTACCTCATCATCACCTTGATAATAAATTCGAACGACTGGAGGTGCATCATTATCTACTATAGTTACCGTATGTACATCACTTACACCCACGGAGATATTGGCATCTGTTGCAGAAGATAAAGTCACCGTAAATGTCTGATTTTCCTCATCAATTAAATCTCCCACAACAGTCACTGGGACATTTGCTGTCAAATTATTCACATCTGCAGTAGAGGCATCAATTGTAATAGCAGTACCACTATTAACCGAAAAGTCACCTGATTCAGCTGTTCCGACTGCACCAGAAGCATAAACAGACATTCCAACCTCAGATCGCGCTGATAATTGAATTTCTAAATTTGTTTCAGCATCCTCATCTGTCTCAGTAATATTTGAAGTTGTTGCTGAAAACCCAATAGTTGGAGCAGCATCGGAACTAGAAAATGTAACAGAATGAGTTGTGACACTTCCATCTGCATTCAAAGTCGCATTCGTTGGAACACCTAAATCAATAATAAGTATCTCATCATTCTCATAAGTATTATCCACAACGGGATTATAGGTAATATTTCCTGTTAAACTACCAATAGGAATAACCAAGTTACCTGCAACTAGATTATGATCAGCATAAATCCCTGTAGAGGTAACCGTACTCGCACCTCCAATTGTATATGGTATTGTGGTTTCCTTTCCACTGATAGTGCTTAGTGTTACAGATATAGATTCTTGATCACTTGTTGCATCTGAAGCGGCTGCGTCAGCACCTACCGCAAAGCGGACTGTTGGAGCATTGTCATTATCAGTAATACTTATTGTTGTTGTGGGCGTTGCGCCAATTGAACAATTAGTTGGATTACCCATATCGATAACAATAGTTTCTGTATTTTCAAATAAATTATCATTATTAATTGGTAA
>NZIX01000020.1 GCA_002691785.1 Fidelibacterota bacterium
AGAATTCTCTGACAAAAAAGTAATTGAGAAAGACATCCAAAAGAATGAATTGTATAGAATCAAGGCTCAATATGAACCAATCAAAGCAAAGATAATACCTCATAAGAAAATGGACATTGGTTCTGGAGTTGGTGAGCCAATAAATACAACAATTTATGGAGGTTTAGTAGGGATTATTCTGGATGGTCGAGATAGACCAATTTCAATTCCAGCGGATCCACAAAAACGACTATCGTATTTAAATGATTGGTCAAATGCTCTTAATGAATATCCAACAAAAGGTTAAACATGGCGCACTCATATACTCCCGGACTTAAAGTTTTAAGCTCTTCAAATATTGAAAAAACTAGAAGATTACCCATAAAAGGTAAAGTAACAAAATCAATAGGGGATAAGTTAAAACCAAATGATATTGTNGCNACNACAGATTTACCAGGTAATGTTCAAATAATNAANATTGCTAGCAGGTTAAATATTGGTCCAGCAGATATNCTAGATGCACTTAAAGTAGTCGAAGGTCAAAAAGTTAAAAAAGGTGATCTAATAGCTCAAACTGAAGGATTATTTGGTTTTTTTAAATCTGAAGTACTGTCGCCTGTAGAAGGATCCATCGAATCAATTTCCGAAGTTACCGGACAAATAATAATGAGAGAGGCTCCAATCCCNGTAGAANTAGATGCATATATGTCTGGGACCGTTAAAGAAATAATACCAAATGAAGGAGTGACCATTNAAGCTCACGCCGCTTTTATTCAAGGAATATTTGGTATTGGCGGTGAAGCTAGAGGAGATATGGAGGTTTTAATANAAGATAGAGGNTCTGAACTTACTGAAGATTTACTGAATGAATCTCATAAAGGTAAAATTGTAGTAGGGGGAGGATTTATAAGNCTNAAGACATTCAAAAAGGCCATGAGGCTTAGAGTTGCTGGNGTGGTAGTTGGAGGATTTAATTACTATGACTTAGAAGATATATTAGGGTATACATTAGGCGTNGCNATTACCGGCTCTGAAGAAATTAATACNTCTCTCGTTGTNACAGAAGGTTATGGTAACATTAAGATGGGAGANAGAACCTATGATTTATTATCTAAGCATAATAAAAAGTTTGTTTCAATNAATGGAGCAACACAGATTAGGGCAGGAGTAATAAGACCAGAGATTGTTATTCCTCTANCNAAAANAGAAAANATAGAAAAGAAAAAATCTAAAACAGAAAAAGGNATNAGTGAAGGTAGCCTAGTTAGNGTAATCAGAGCACCTCATTTTGGTTCNATGGGTACTGTAGTAAGTCTGCCCTCAGAANTACAAAAAATGGAATCAGANACCATGGTTAGGGTTGCAGAGATAAAAATTGATAAGGAAATCTTAGTCATNCCTAGNTCAAATTTNGAAATGGTTGAAACAGATTAGTTTAAATTTTGATTTAAATAGAAATTGACTAACTTCATTAGCATTAACATAATGAAAACTTTAGAAACNATACCTAACAACAATACAATNAATGAAGAAAAACTCTTTATTGAAAGAGTTGCTCAGAAAATCTACAATTCAGGATTTGTAACACCTGCTATATTTTTTCTTGAAATGACTAAACCCTTAGCCTTACTTGGCAGCCACTTCTTAATTTTTCTCGGTCCTGTTATCAATGCATTTATTCAATCAGATAAATATTATAGATCAGCTCAAGTTTTTGAGGANCCTAAAAATATTGAGAAATTATTACAAGCTATTGAGAAAATAGAATTCGATTCAAAAAAGCTAAAGGGAGTACCTAGTGAGAGATAAAAATTTTCTAATTGGGGCAATTATTGTCTCTTTAATTTTTCTATTTCTTCAAATAACAAAACCAGANTTATATATAANNGATAGGGGATTATTATTATTTTTAATTTTACTTTTCGGTGGTATACTACAGTTTTCAACAAGACATGCCTTAAGAGGTGGTGATGTTTTTCTAAGAACNATNCCTGGCGTTAANGCAGTTGAAGANGCNGTAGGNAGATCTACTGAAATGGGTAAACCTGTTTTATATGTGCCTGGAATTCAAGATATGGATCAAGTAGAGACGGTTGCAGGGGTTGTTATTTTAGGTCATGTTTCAAAAATGACGGCTCGTTACGAAACACCACTTAATGTTCCTGTGGCTCGNTCAATAGTTTTAAAGGCTGCTCAAGAAGCATGTAAAGAATCATATCTTGTGGAAGGTAGGTCTGATATTTATAACGAAAACATGGTTCACTACGTNACAGATGATCAATTTGCCTACGCCGCTGGGGTAAATGGAATTATGAACAGAGAAAAACCAGCTGCATGTCTATACATGGGGAAATTTTACGCTGAATCTCTTCTACTAGCTGAAACTGGTAATTCAATTGGAGCTATTCAAATAGCTGGTACGGCTTCACAATCTCAAATACCTTTTTTTGTTACTGCTTGCGATTATACTCTTATTGGTGAAGAATTTTTTGCAGCTAGTGCTTATTTATCACAAAAACCTGACCTATTAGGNATTGTAAAAGGGCAGGATATCNTTAANNTANNAATGTTANNAATGATAATANNTGGNACTTTATTAAGACTATTCCACGATCTCGGTGCAATTAATTTCAATATTTTAGATTTCCTAACCATAACAAAAGGATAGAGAAAATGCTTTTAAAAAGACAAATACCTATCTTTATAGTAATGTTTTTTGGTTNNTTAACCTTATTNGGATGGTTNATTGATCAAAANCAGGTTAAAGATTTTGTTGANATNCANGGNTTACAATGGTANGGAATCATCTCAACTTTTGCTATTTTTCTCGGAATAATAACTCTNATTAAACTTCAGCTTNTAAAAATATTAAAAAAACAAAAAGGTTGGCAGTATTCAATTGTAGCNATTNTTGGAGTTGNNTTNTCTTTTATAGCTGGTTTTATTTATAAAGGAAATCCCAATATTGAGTGGGGAGCTCATGTTATAGAAAAGGGAACTATGTTTAAATGGATTTTTGAATTTATTTTTACACCTTTATCAGCAACAATGTTTGCTTTGTTAGCCTTTTTCGTAGCATCTGCCTCATACAGAGCATTTCGTATAAGAAATTTTGAAGCAACCTTATTACTTATTTCAGGAATGATAATCATGATAGGACGTGTTCCACTTGGAAGTTCAATCTCAAGTTGGTTTGTTTTATATCTTTTGGTTTTTATTTTAGGAATAACTATCAATAGTATTTTTAAAAATAGAAACTATACACTTATTTCATTTTCCTCTGGCTTAATTATTGTTACCCTCTTTGGTATGTATCTTGGGTGGCCACATGATAAACCTGCTATTTTCTATTTACCAACACTACAAGAATGGATATATAAGTATCCAAATGTCGCAGGTGCTCGATCAATATCTATTGGAATTGGTTTAGGAATATTTGCTACATCTATTCGTTATATTTTAGGATTAGAAAAATCCTACATAGGAGAGTGAACATGCAAAGTATCTCAAACTTTATTTTAAAGCTAAGTAGAGTAGATAGAAGATGGATTTTTCTAATTATAGGGTTATCAGTTTTGTTACCACTTTTTTTTCCTCTTGGACTACCCATTAGACCTACAGATACAACTCAACGGGTATATGATGCATTTGAATCTTTAGAGCCTAACTCAAAAGTACTATTATCATGNGAATATGGACCAAGCACTAAACCTGAAATTCATCCAATGGTCATTGCTTTACTTCATCAACTCTTTGANAAAAACCACAAAGTCTATGTTTCATGCTTNTGGCCTGATGGACAATTTATGGCTGANGAAGCTCTTAAAGAAGTGGCTCATTTGTANAATAAACANTATGGNAAAGATTATGTTATTCTTGGTTATAANCCTGGAAATGAAGCNATAATAAAAGGAATGGTTAGAGATTTAAGAGCAATTTTNAGTACTGACGTTAANGGNACCAAAGTTGAAGANATTCCNATGATGGANGGAATTTATAAATTTGAAGATTTCAACTTTTTATTTTCAGCCTCTGCAGGNTTTCCGGGTTCAATAGAATGGATGCANTATGCCACCGANAATACTAATGTTAAAATGAGTACTGGTACTACATCTATTATGGTTAATGATATTATGCCNTTTGTTGTCTCAGATCAAATACAAGGAATCTTAGCCGGAATGCCAGGTGCTGCTGAGTATGAAAAATTAGTAGGAAAAAAAGGGATTGGAACGAGTGGNATGGATGCTCANTCTATAGCNCATCTNGTNATTGTTCTTTTTATAATATTTGGAAATATTGGTTATTTNATAGAAAGAAATAGAGAAAAGAAATACTAAAGGANATAAGATGATTTTTAATGANATATTTGGTGCTTGGGTTGCTGCATTTTTAACTCTNGCAATTTTCTCTTTTTTATANAAAGACAATCCATTTTATAAGNTTGCTGAGCATGCNTATATAGGNATNTCAGCTGGTTATTGGCTATCNATAGGTTTNTGGACAATCATTCAACCGAATTTATTAGGTAGNCTNTGGCCATCAAAAGAATATTCAGANTTAAGTCCATGGTATNGCTTATACAATATATTTAATTCAATTTTGCCNTCTATNTTTCCTGAAGGAGGAATAGATAAAGGCCACGATATGGATCTAACTTACTTAATTCCCTTTGTAATTGGNATTATGATGATTTTAAGTATATTTAAACGTTTTAATTGGATGGCTAGATGGGGNATTGCTTANACAGTNGCTATTGCTGCNGGCCTTCGTGCATATGGNTACNTAAATTCTTATATANTAGGTCAGGTTAAAGGNACAATNGTTCCTTTAGCAAANACTGGAAATCCTATTTTTCATATTTCAGACCCATCNCTATTTAATAACNTNATCATCNTAATTGGAACCGTCACGGGTNTGCTATATTTCTTTTTCTCAAANGAGCAAACAGGTACTTTTGGAAAAGTAACAAGAGTAGGGATTTATTTTTTAATGATTTCTTTTGGTGCATCATTTGGTTTTGCTGTTATGGGCCGAATTTCTCTTCTAATTGGTAGGTTTGTTTCACTGATTGATTATTCATCTGCAAAATATCATCATGCAACCATCTGGGTATTTNTAATTATGGTCATTTTATTAGCCTATTCATCATACACNGAAAAGAAAANTCCAAGTTCAAATATATAATTAATTCCATAGGAAANTAAACTTCTGATATTTCATCTAGGAACTTTTAAAGCTNATTTATTTAGTCTAATAATGCTTTTATATAGTTGCNCTNTTTTTANCAAANACAANCCGAACACTTTTACNAATAAACTTTATNTNGGTTCTTCATCCCCTGGTATNCTTCAGAAAGTGTCTGAAGANGTNCTTATTGATTATAATTTAAAAATNAATTCTTATGATGTNAANCCTGANTTNACANNTTTTGAAACAAATTGGAAGATTAATCANTTTAGAGANCAAATTAANAGAAATAGATTTAAATTAATNTTTNCNTCTTTAATAAATCGTTCAGATGATCANAAGGACAATGAAAATTATCATGACTTTTATATTCAAATAATATATGAAATCTATGATAAGAGTGCATGGAAGAAAATTAAGTTATCTAAAATTGAAAATAAATTTTTGGATGAAATTGTAAAAAAAATAAGGCTAAAGATCAAAAAATACCATTAATGTTATAAAACTGTTATTTTTATCCATTTTAGATTAAAAAAGATTAATAAATAAGGTGATATTTTATTGATTTTCTTCTAAAACCATATCAATATTATCCCTAATAAGAATAAGAACTGCTGATTGAGAAAGTATAAGATAACTTTCATCTTCAATTTCTAGCTCAATACTCGCCTTAGATAAAAAAAGTGCATAATCTCCAATTTCAACTTGAGTAGGTAAGTATTTTATATCACTATTTTTATCTTTCCACGGTTCGTCAAATGAGGATTCAGGTGAGCCCAATGGAATACCNGGACCNACNTCAACNACAATTCCGCCGCGAACATCCTGTTTTTCTACCACACTAGGTGGAAGGTATAATCCCGCTGGTGATTTTTTTTCACCTTTATCAGGTTTTATTAAAATTCTATCACCAACTACAAGTATTTTTTTATTTCGAGTTTTCATAAAATAAATAAGCCCTGAATTAACAGGGCTTATTAATACTGCACCGCCGGTTGAAAGGAGGGTCTAGGAGGGTAACAAGCAAATGCAGCATAAACTTAATTTTCTTTTTCAGCTTCCAAGACCGGTTCTTTATCGGGTTTTGGTGGTTTAGCACCCCAATAATTTACATTAGAATTTAGCAAAAAATAAACATTATCGTTAGTTCTATAAACTTCAGAGGATCCGTTCTCTCTGATATAATTATGTTGATAGTCTTGTCCAGAATTACCAAAGATATANTGTTTAAGCTCTTTATTNTCTGAATTAAATAATTTAAAATGTCTTCCTAANGAGTCATCGACACCAAATTTTTCCCATTTTTCTGCCTTATTTGTAATTAGCATCTCTTTTTTTAATGGAACTATTTTGTCAAATATTTTATCTAATTGATTTTCTTTAACAACTAGACTATCNTGACCTTTTAATGTCCAGAGTGAATCAGATTTAATTANTTCTATAATTTTATTTTTTTCTGATATTTGGATTCCCGATATGTCCTCATAATTTCCATCAAAAATTTTCCCNGTTTTAATCGTAAGNTTGCTTTGTAATCTTTGATTAACAAAAAATAAAATTATTATNACAACTAGTGCCGTTAACGAATATTTCACAGTATCAGTCATAGATTTGCCTCAATATTTCTGCTTTTTTCTTGTCTTCTCTAATTCTATAAAAACCAAATGCTATAATTAAAATAGAAGGGAGGAGCATGTTAGCATANTTCCAAGTTCTTTTTGAAGAATCTTCCATTTCCTCTAAGGGTCGACTAGTAATTTCTCTAGAACGAAGTGCAATTAATTCTTTATCACCTGCCAAGTAATCAACTGCATTCATAATAAATACTAGGTTACCTTCAATAGACATTCCACCCTCATCCGATAAAAACTTTGAATCACTAATTAAAATCACCTCTCCTCCGCTAGAAAGCTTCGTTAATGCAGCTAAAGTTTTTCCTTTTTGCCCCAAATTATTCAGAAAGGGATTTTGTTGAGGATCTGGACTTAACATAAAGTTGCCTTCCATTAATCCACTATTATTGGATGTCTCAAAAAGTGATAATGTGTTTAGAACATTATCATTTTGAACCGTATCAAGAACTATTTCACTTGGAAAGAAAGTTAAAACCTGTTCTAAATCTGCCACAATTACTTCATCTGAGTTAAACCTCTGAATAACTGGAAAAAATGGATATTCCATGGGTCTATTCATCATGAATATACCTCTTCGCTCTTGAACTTGTACACTACCGCATTTTTTATCAAGCACTAGGTTCTTCTTTAAATTAAATCCATATTGATTAAGAAAGTCAAAAACATCAGAATCAATTGGATTTGCTTGTTGAGTTTGAATATCTGTAATTANTCCACTCTGTGTAATAAGTACTTTTTTTCCTGATTGAATANAAGACTCTATGTTTTTCCTNACACCAGNATCTAATGAGTCAACTGCAGAAGTAAGTAACAAAACATCCNTATCTACCGGAACAGAGTTTGTTAAATCAACAGGTCTGAAATTATAATGTTGATTTAATTGAGCTGATAAATTATCTGTTTTTAATGGGTTCTCCTGATCAAAGTGAGCTATACCAATAGTTTTTTTATCAACCTCAATAAGAGATTTAATTTTAGTACTTATCATATATTCCAAACCTGCTGTAGTTTGAATAACTGGGATAACTTCTTTTTTATTTTCAAATAATAATACCATACCAAGGTATACTTTTTTGATCTCTACCTTATCATTTTCAATTACTTGCATCTGAACGGGCTGAATACCATCTTTTCTCGCTTCTTCTTCAAGGGTATTATCTGATTCTGGATTATGAAAGAAAAACCTAATCTCATCAGAATAAGCACTGTATTCCTCCAAAATGTCCTGAAGAAATCTTCTTGTATTTCCTAATTCATTTGGGAGGTTATCGGAAAAGTATACTTTCATTGTCAGCANGTCATCTANGTTTGAAACTATTTCTTTACTGGATGATGAAAGAGAATACATGCTATTATCTGTCAGGTCAAATCTTTTNAAAATATCTCGAGCGACNAGATTAAGTAAGATCAAACCTATCACNACTCCAGAAGAGAAAATAAGAAAAGAATTTTTATTTTTTGTTAACATAGNCTAGCTCCANTTCCTAGATTCTAAAACACGGGTAGTCATAAATAGNAAAAATCCTATGATTGAACCAAAATAAATGAGATTNCTAGTGTCTATCACACCTCTTGATATNTTNGATAAATGAAATTCNGTGCTCATATATTGAATGATCCCTGCCATTGATGCTGGGACGAAATATAANAGTTTATCCATTAGAAAGAAGACAAGAACAATTGCTATCCCTACAATAAAGGCTATAACTTGATTTTCAGTTAAACTACTTGCAAATACTCCAATAGATGTGTAAACACCAGCAACTAAAGCAAGACCAAGATATCCTGTAAAAACTGCACCATGGTCAATAGTTGTACCGAATTTAATAAGTGTAAAGTAATGAATGATGGTTGTGAAAAGAGAAATGAGAATTAATGTAAAACCAGCTAGATACTTTCCGATTACAATATCTCTTTCCTTAATAGGGAGTGTACTAATAATTTCAATAGTGCCAATTCCCTTTTCTCTAGATATTAAACCCATTGAAACAGCAGGTATAAAAAACAGATAAACCATGGGTACAATTCCAAAAAGAGCACGCATGTCAGACTGGTTATAAAGAAAAAAAGTATTGGTGAAAAAGTATCCATTCACAAGAGCAAACACAACCAAAAATATGTAGGCCATTGGACTAGTGAAAAATGATCGGAGTTCTTTTTTGTAAATTGCATTAATATTATGCATCTGCTTTTACTCCTTGTTTAGTTAGTTTTCTAAAAATGTCTTCAAGATTTCTTTTGCTACTATTCATTTGGATAAGTGTCCACTTATTTTTAACAACGTATTCAAAAACATCTTTACGAGGATCTGAATTACTACTGTGCTCAAGGGTTACCTTTGTAGATTTAGAATCTGTAGTCATAATTGATTTTACATTAATGCTTGGAACTTTTGCTTTCATATCTTTTATTTTTGATTCATCTGCTTCAAGCAATTCAATTTCAAGTTCACTCAAACCTTTAGAATCGTTGATCAACTCATCGCTGGTTCCATCTGCTACAATTTCTCCATTATGAATGATTATGATTCTATCAACAGTAGCCTGAATTTCTTGTAAAATATGAGANGACATTAGAACAAGCTTTTGTTTCCCTAACCTTTTAATCAATTCTCTAATTTCAACAATTTGATTAGGGTCTAAACCAGTAACGGGTTCATCTAAAATTAAAACTTTTGGATCGTGTATCATGGCTGCGGCAAGTCCGATTCTCTGCTTATATCCTTTTGAACAATTACTTACAGTTTTGTGAACGACACCTTGTAAACCACATTCTGAAACAACTTTTTCTAGCGACTTGCTAAAGTCATAGCCAGTAATGCCTCTTACATCAGCATGAAATTTTAAATAATCGTGTACTTTCATTTCTCCATATAGAGGATTGAGTTCTGGTAAGTACCCTATCATCTTTTGGATTTCAATACTATGATCAATAATATTTTTATTATCTACATATACATTTCCATTAGTCGGGGTGAGGTAACCTGTCATCATTTTAAGGGTTGTACTTTTTCCAGCTCCATTAGCCCCAAGAAATCCGACAATTTGAGTGTCTTCGAGATCAAAAGAAATAGATTTTACTGCCTTAACATCACCATAGTGTTTGGTTAAATTTTCTATTTTAATCAATTCATAACTCCACTTTGTTTCGTGTTATTCAATACCAATAATTTAAAAAAGTTCCAAAATAGTAGCACAAAAATTATAAAATTTTTACCNATAAGAAATGAATTTTATTATAAGTTTTCATTTTAGGTTAAATACTAATTTTGTTTATAACTTGACTTAATAGGGAAAGGTTAAATATATTTCGTCGACATGTCAAATAATTTTGGCACGTAATGGTATACCAAAACAAAAAAAGGAGAGTATTATGGCTCGCTTAATTAAAGCAATCGCTTCTACTCTGGTAATGTTTTCTTTAGTTACTGCAACACCAACAGAGACAGTTGTAAAGTCTACTGAGTGTGAGTATGCAGTTCAGCAAGAATGCAGCAGTGATGCTGTTTTTGCCAGNGCAGACGTAAAGAAAAAGAAGAAAAAAGGCAAAAAGATCGGCGGATCNAAGGGNAAAAAATCCAAAAAAGGTTTTTTCTCAAAGATTTTNGGTTCTAAGTAGNNAATTTCTTTTTCTAGAAATACTGAAAAAGGGTACGGATAACGTACCCTTTTTTTTTTGTNACATATCANTTAAATTGNNATTTNANATCTGAGGTCTTTACNATGCNATTAAAAAAATTGTCAAATGTTTTCATAATTTCACTTTTATATGGAATTATATTTTCACAAGAGGTTGATACAACCGAAGCGGAAGGAAGTGGTCGTGAAATGTATACTAGTGTAGATGTCAGTTTCTCAAATGATAAAGGAAATACTGATTATTNATCATTATACTATGGTTTTGATTTTACATTATTAGGTAATGCAGGACCACTTACTGATACCGAATTTCTAATTTCCTATTATAGAACAGATGATCAGCTAGACAATGAACCCTTTTCAGATGATCAATCATTAACTTTAAAATTTGATATTTGGGCTAATCANAGAATATCCCCGTTTTTGTTCGCGCAACAAACATTTGATAAAACAGTTGGTCTAAATAGTAGACTGAATTATGGTCTAGGTGCTAAGGTTGGAATATTTAAGTGGTTTTCCCTCAGCTATGCATTCTTAGCTGAGTCAGAAGAATTTGAAAAATCGAGTTGGTATGATTACACAGATTCTNTAGCAATAGATTACTATAATTATTCTGATTCTCTTTTTATTGGACTATATGATTATGATTCTACAATTATTAATGAGGATGATTACTACTATTACGACACCTTTTATGACACCTGGGACGCTGCATATTTTACAGGAGACTTTGATGCTAATGGTGATAGCGTATTTACCTTTTATAATTATGATTCAACTTTAATTGATGGCTACTGGGCTTATCAAGGTGACTCAACGTTAATAGGTACTTACTATGAAATAACTGATTCAAATAAGGTAACTGTAGGAGGTAAGGCAGAGAACTTCTATCGACATTCTATTAGACCAAAAATTAAACTTNAATTCTTTGATGAAAGTCTTGTTTTTGATTATAGATTTTATTTCAAACCCAGGGTTGATGACTTCGAAGATTACATATTAGAACATGAATTAAGNATTTCTATTGCAACCTTTTATGAACTTTTAAGCATTGATTTAAACTATACTAATAAATATAATACTCGTTTTGATATTAATAATGGAGGACAGAATATTATAAATCCTATGACTGGAGTTCCCTACAANGAACGTGATGAGAGTATTATTTTAGGATTATCATTTTCTTTTTAAGTTTTAAAAACGTATCTTTTCTTTTAGAGGGACATGAGAGTAATTTCATGTCCCTTTTTTATGAAATATAATCACTTAAAAACAGAAGCAAAATGGCAGAATAAATGGGAAGAGGATAAAACCTTCTCATCAGAGATTGATTACGATAAGGAAAAACTGTATGTTTTAGACATGTTCCCTTATCCATCTGGATCTGGACTACATGTTGGACATCCACTAGGATATACTGCTACTGATATATATTGTCGATATAAACGATTACAAGGATATAACGTGCTACATCCAATGGGTTGGGACGCGTTTGGATTACCAGCAGAGCAGTATGCGATTAAAACAGGCACCCATCCTAAAGAAACAACAAAAGAAAATATAAAAAATTTTAAAAGACAGATTAAAAGTCTAGGGTTTTCTTATGACTGGGATAGGGAAATCAATACTACAGATCAAAAGTATTATAAATGGACTCAATGGATATTTTTACAGTTATACAATAAAGGTTTAGCCTATGAGGCAGAGGTACCTGTCAATTGGTGTCCTGAATTAAAAGCGGTTTTAGCTAATGAGGAAATTGTTGATGGTAAATCAGAAATCGGAGGTTACCCTGTTATCAGAAAACCAATGCGACAGTGGATGCTTAAAATTACTGAATATGCAGACTCTCTTTTAGCTGGATTGGATGATCTTGACTGGCCAGAGAGTGTAAAAGAATTACAGAGAAATTGGATTGGAAAATCCTCAGGTGCAAAAGTGAAATTTCAGATTTCTGGTTTTAGTGATAGTATTACAGTATACACAACCAGACCAGATACCTTGTTTGGAGCTACCTACATTGTCCTAGCACCTGAGCACCCATTAGTTAACAAAATTTATACATCTGATCAAAAGAATTTCATTATTGATTATTGTTTAGAAACAGAGAAAAAAAGTGATCTTGATAGAGGGGAGTTGAATAAAAATAAAACAGGTGTTTTTACTGGAGCCTATGCAATTAACCCTGTNAATAATCAAGAAATACCGATTTGGATTTCTGATTATGTATTAATGAGCTATGGGACAGGATCAATAATGGCTGTTCCAGGACATGATCAACGTGATTATGAGTTTGCTACAAAATTTAATTTACCAATATTGGAGGTTGTTTCTGGAGGTGATCTAGCTAAAGAAGCTTACACGGATAATAATAATGGCTTTATTGTCAATTCATCAAATTCTGATGGACTTAATTTAAATAAATTAAAAGTAAANAAAGCTATNAGTGTTTGNACTTCATGGTTGNTTGAAAAAAACATAGGTACTAAATCAACTCANTATAAACTAAGAGATTGGTTATTCTCAAGACAAAGATATTGGGGAGAGCCAATCCCCATAATTCATAAAGAAAATGGTGATATNATCTCAATTCCNGAAAATGATCTTCCACTCATACTTCCAAAAGTTGAAAAATACGAACCTGCTGATTCAGGTGAATCACCATTAGCAAATATTAGTAAATGGGTTATTACNNCAGAAGGAAAGAGAGAAACTAATACNATGCCCCAGTGGGCAGGATCNTGNTGGTATTACNTACGCTATATTGATCCNACAAACGATAATAAACCATGGGATANAGAGAAAGAACAATATTGGATGCCTGTAGATTTATATGTAGGTGGNACAGAACACGCGGTGTTGCATTTACTTTATTCTAGATTTTGGCACCATGTCTTACATGANTTAGGATTAGTATCAACGCGAGAGCCTTATAAAAAGTTATTTAATCAAGGAATGATTAGAGGAGAGGATGGTCAAAAGATGAGTAAGTCTAGGGGAAATGTTATTAACCCTGACGATATAGTAAATAAATTTGGAGCGGATTCTCTTAGGTTGTATGAAATGTTTATGGGACCACTGGACAAATCTAAGCCATGGAGCACAAAAGGTTTACAAGGTTGCCACAGGTTTCTTCAGAAAGTATGGCGTTTAATAAATNATAATGGCTCCAAGATTAAAGACAACTGTTCAAGCAATGAAACAAATATTTTATTGCATAAGACTATTAAAAAGATNACNGAAGATNTAAACGGATTGCGTTTCAATACTGCTGTATCTCAATTAATGATATTCACCAATCATTTGAACACTCTCAAAGTCTTAGATAAAAATGTAATCAATAAATTTTTGATCCTATTAAACCCATTTGCACCACATATANCNGAAGAATTAAANCAAGAAATTGGTTTTAATCANATTACATCNTTNGATTGGCCNGTNTNCGATAAATCTTTNGTTATTGATGAGAAAATAATCATNGCCGTTCAGTTNAATGGNAAAAAAAGAGGAACATTAGAAGTTATATCAGGTNCAANTGAAGATGAAATATTNGANCNATTAAGATCAAGTAGGTTTGGAGNTAAATATTTATCTCAAGGNNAAATAATTAANGTCATTCATATTCCNGATAAAATAATTAATGTAATTATNAAATAACTCATTTGTAAATGTACATTTACAACACTTATTAACTTGTTTAGGAGCAAATAATGAAAAATCCATTATCAGACTATTCTGACCAACCTTTTGGGACAATACCTTTTAAAGAACTCAAAAAAGATCACTTTGTTCCTGCAATTAAATCTGGAATCAGAGAGTCTGAATCTTCAATAGAAAAAATAACAAAAAATGCAGATTCACCAACTTTCGAGAATACTGTCCTCTCTTTAGAATTATCAGATGGGAATTTAGAAACTTCATTGACTGCATACTATCATCTATTTGGCAGTGAATCAGACAAAGATTTTAAAAATCTTTCAGATCAGATAAGTCCAATGTTTGCAGAATTTCAAAATAATGTCTATTTAAATAAAAACTTATTTAAGAGAATAGAGGCAGTATATAAAAATAGAAAAAGTTTGAATTTAAATGAAGATCAAAGGCTTTTAGATATTACCTATAAAGATTTTATTAGAAATGGAGCAGCTTTAAATGATGAGGATAAAGATAAGTTGAGAGAAATAGATAAAGAATTATCAACATTATCACCCCAATTTTCAAAAAATGCATTAAATGCAACTAATGAAATTAAATTGTGGCTTGAAAAGGATGATCTGGATGGTTTACCTAAGATAGTTATTGATTCAGCAAAATTAGCAGCAAAAGATAAAGGGAACGAAAGTAAATGGCTTATCACTGGACAATTACCAAGTTTTTTACCCTTTTTAAAATATTCTAATAAGAGGGAATTGCGTAAAAAAGTTCACTTTGCGATAACCACAAAATGTAATGGTGGAAAACATGATAATAATGACCTTTGTAAGAAAATTGCAAAACTAAAACATCAAAGAGCTAAAATATTAGGATTTAGTAACTATGCTGATTACATATTAGAGGAACGAATGGCTGAAAAGCAAGAACGTATCTATGATCTCTTAGACAATTTATATGATTCAAGTATTGAACATGCTAAAAAAGATTTAAAAAAAATTACTGATTTAGCTAAGAAAATAGATAATATTGATGAGATAAAATCTTTGGATATTGCTTATTATTCAGAAAAATTAAAACAAAATATATATGACTTTGATGATAATGATCTAAAGCCTTACTTTCAATCAGAGGAGGTAATGAAGGGAGCCTTTAAAGTCGCTGAAAAATTATATGGTTTAAACTTTAAATTATTAGATAATGTACAAACATGGCATGATGATGTTCGGGTCTTTGAGGTTGCGGAAAAAAATGGTGATCATGTTGGAATTTTATATGAAGATCTTTTCCCAAGAGAAACAAAAAAAGGTGGAGCATGGATGAACCCACTAAGATCTCAGGGGATGTACGAAAATAAGGTGTTAAGACCCCATATCTCATTAACTTGTAATCTTACAAAGCCAACCGACGATACCCCATCCTTACTGACAATTTCTGAGGTAGAAACCATCTTTCATGAATTTGGGCATTGTTTACATGGTTTATTATCAAATGTGAAATATAAACGATTATCTGGTACATCAGTTTTTTGGGATTTTGTGGAATTGCCTTCTCAAATAATGGAAAATTGGGTTACTCAAAAAGAAACTCTTGAACTATTTGCAAAGCATTATGAAACGGGAGAAATTATTTCTCCAGACTTGGTGAATAAAATAAAAGAATCAAAGAATTTTATGTCCGGTTCAAACTGCCTGAGGCAATTAACATTTGGATATTTAGACATGGCCTGGTTTGGTAGTGATAATGATGTAGATAATGTTGATAAATTTGAGTATAAAGCCATCAAAAAAACATTAATAAGGAAACCAGACACACCAAAAGCATCAATTTCAACACAGCTAGGTCACATCTTTGCAGGTGGATACTCAGCAGGTTATTATTCATACAAATGGGCAGAAGTTTTAGATGCAGATGCTTTTGAGAAATTTAAAGAAGATGGAATTTTCAATCGAGATACTGCTAAATCCTTTAGGGATAATATATTATCTCAAGGAAATAAAGAGCACCCTATGAAACTCTACAAAGCATTTCGAGGCAGGGAACCTAAAGTTGAGGCTCTTTTAAAACGTGAAGGTCTAAATTAATATTATCCCAAAGAATTCTGATTATTCAATCTAAACGTGAGCGACACTCATTTGATTTTGTGTGAAAAGTATATTTTGATATTAAACTTCATTTAAGCATAGGGGATTTATAAATGGCAAATATTCTAGTTTTAGATGTCCTCAGCTTATATTAAACATTTAAAGTCCTTAATTGATGAAGATAAAACGATTATTGATTTAGTTGATGATGCCGTAAAACGAATTTTATCGGTTAAGTATGATTTAGGATTATTCTCAAATCCTTATCGATATTGTAGTGAGATGAGAGAAAGTAAAAACATATACAATGATGAAAATAAATCTATATCACTATCTATTGCGCAAGAGTCCATTGTTTTACTTAAAAATGATGCAAAAATTCTTCCATTAAAAAAACGTGGACTTAAAATTGCATTACTAGGTGAATTAGCAGTCGATAAAGATAGTCCCCTTGGAAACTGGAGAGCAAAAGGGAAAAAAAACTCTGCAATATCAGTTAAGGAAGGATTAATTAAATATAGTAACAATATTCTGCATTATCAGAGCGGACCAAGATTATTTAATGATCCAAAGTATAAGAATGGTCATTTGAACATCAATACTAAGGATACTCTTGGTATGCAAAACGCTCTGAAATTAGCTTCAGAATCCGATTACGTAATAACAGTTCTCGGCGAGCACGGATTACAATCAGGTGAGGGTAGAAGTCGATCCAATATTAAGTTACCTGGTTTACAAGAACACTTTTTAAAAGAAATATATAAAGTAAATAAAAACATAATTTTGATTGTAATGAATGGAAGACCTTTAGACTTATCATGGGCTGATGCTCATATTCCGGCTATCGTTGAATCATGGCACCTAGGAACAATGAGTGGAAATGCAATAGCTTCCATATTGTATGGTGATTGTAACCCATCAGGAAAACTTCCAATGTCATTTCCACGTTCAATCGGACAAGTTCCAATCTATTACAATCATAAAAATACGGGCAGACCAGGACCATCTGACTATGTATTTTGGTCGCATTACAGCGACGAAAAGAATGATCCGCTTTATCCATTTGGATTTGGATTAAGCTATACCAATTTTGAATATTCCAATTTGGAATTATCTAAAACAGATGAAACAACTATTAACGTAAAATTTAAAGTGAAAAATATTGGTAATCATTCTGGCAAAGAAGTAGTTCAAATTTATGTAAGAGATCGTTTTTCATCCCAAACGAGACCTGTAAAGGAATTAAAAAGATTTAGAAAAGCACAATTTCAAATTGATGAAGAAAAAATATTCAACTTTGTATTGAATGAGAACGACCTAGGATTTTTAAATGATTCTGGAAACCTGGTTTTTGAAAAAGGAGAATATGAAATTTTTGTGGGTGGAAGTTCAAAAACTAATATAAGTTCTTTTATAATACTCTAATCATGATAGAGGGAGGTAAAATATAATTTAAATATTATT
>NZIX01000021.1 GCA_002691785.1 Fidelibacterota bacterium
AAAGTATTGGTCATGCACTTGAGGTAGATAGAATCCTTGGTGATGAAAGAAATTATGCTGGATGGAGTTTTGTAAAATTAGAGGATTTTGGCTCCCTAAAATATGGATCAGATTTAATGAATATTACTTTTGATCCAACTTTAGAATCTGAATATGCTTCATATGCCTTTGATGATGGTGGGTTAAAAGCATCCAAAGAATATCTAATTAAAGATGGGGTATTAGTCCGTGGACTTGGCGGTAAAGAAAGTCAAATTAGATCAGGATTAGATGGTGTTGCTAATTTTAGAGCTAGCAGTTGGAATCGGGCTCCAATAGATAGAATGGCAAATATAAATCTAGAACCCGGAGACTCTACATTTGATCAATTAATTTCGAAAGTAGAAAAAGGAATTTTTGTAGAAAGTAATAAGTCTTGGTCAATNGATGANTANAGAAATAAATTTCAATTTGGTTGNGAATATGGAAGACTAATTGAAAATGGNAAATTAACNAAAGNTGTNAAAAATCCTAATTACAGAGGNGTNTCAACTCCTTTTTGGAATAGTCTTAAAGGTGTTGGNAATAGTGANACGTTTGGTATTTATGGAACGCCAAATTGTGGTAAAGGAGAGCCTAATCAAGTTATAAGAGTTGGGCATGCNTCNCCAGCCTGNCTTTTTGATAAAATTCAAGTCTTTGGAGGNGTNTANTGGAAAANATATTTAATGATTTAAGTGANTCACTTTTTGCTGNATTAAATAANANTGAAGAAGCNATTCTTTCTTTTTCNGGAGAAAANAGTCAGTTTATTCGATTTAATAATGCATCAATAAGNCAAACNGGTATNGTANATGATGCTGANATTGANTTAAANCTTATATCAGGNAATAAAATTTCTGNAGGGGGATTTACAGTTTCAGGAAANAAAGAAATTGATTTAAAAAGAGGTATCGATGAAATTAANCGAATGAGAAAAGATAATGAAGAAATTCCTGAAGATCCNTTTCTTGTNAAACCTGCGAATCTTGGTTCNAGTCGAGAAGTAAAACAAANTAAAGGATTAGATTTTGAANATGCTGTTGATGCAATTTTACCTATCATGTCAGGAGTNGATTTTGTTGGTATTTTAGCAAATGGTGAAATGTATAGGGGAAATGCTAATAGTTTAGGTCAAAAACATTGGTTTGAAACTAACAACCACAGTCTTGATTATTCATTAGTTACATCAAACCATCAGATGGTAAAAGGTCTTTATTCTGGAGGTGATTGGGATCAAAGTTCATATGAAAATTATGTTAACAAAAGTAAGAAAAAACTGATAATCATGGAAAAAAAACCAATTAAAGTGAAAACAGGTGATTATCGTACTTGGTTTGAGTCTGCAGCTGTTTCAGATTTTCTTGGAATGTTTTCTTGGAATGGAATTAGTGAAGCTTCCTTAAGGCAAGGTTGTAGTGGCTTTGGAAAAATGCGGCATGGTGATAGTAGATTATCAAGAAAATTCTCAATTCTTGAAGATTTTACACCTGGTTTTTGTCCTAAATTTAATTCAGATGGAGAAGTTGCGTCTTCTTCATTGGCTCTTATTGATAAAGGTGAATTAAAAAACACTTTGGTTAGTTCCCGATCAGCAAAAGAATATGGTTTGAATTCGAACTTCGCTGAATCTGGTGAATACTTAAGATCTCCTAAAATGCTTCCAGGAAAACTTAATCAAGAGAATGTTATAAAAACATTAGACAAAGGTTTATTTTTATCAAATATACATTATTTAAACTGGAGTGATAATCCCGGTGGAAGAATTACTGGATTGACCCGTTATGCTTGTTTTTGGGTTGAAGGAGGTGAAATAATCGCACCAATTGAAACTATGCGTTTTGATGATTCCTTTTATAGATTTTTTGGTGATCAACTAATAGAAGTAGAAGACTCATTGACTATTAATCCTGAAGTTGGAACATATGGAGGAAGATCACTAGGTGCGACAACCTGTCCTGGCATTTTAGTGGATTCGTTTTCTTTAACTCTTTAGGTGGANTTAAATGGCATAATAGTATTTTTTATTGGATTTTTTTCTGGAAGTGTTTTTATATGGTATTTTCGAAAAAAAGAAGTTGAGTTTATAACAANAAGTCAAGTCAAATTAGAAAAGATATTTGATGACTTATCAGATAAAGCNTTACTAAAAAATCAAAAAAATTTTTTAGAATTAGCTGAACATAAATTTTCTTCTTTNTTAGGAAAATCTGATAGACAATTATTTCAAAAAAAGGAATTAATAGATAATGTATTGAAAGAAATGAAAATTGATCTTAAAAGTTTATCTGAAAATACGNTTGCTTTAAAATCTCAAATCGAAGAATCAAGAAAAAGCNTAGGTGATTTATCAGACACAACTTTTCAACTCAGACAAATTCTTTCAAGTTCTCAATCTAGAGGGCAATGGGGTGAAAGGATGGTTGAGGATATATTAAANTTTATTGGTTTAACAGAAGGTCTAAATTATAAAAAACAAATTCAATTTGGTTCAGATAGACCAGANTTNACTTTTTNTTTACCGGATAAAAAAATTCTTAATATGGATGTNAAATTTCCATTAGTGCATTATGAAAAATATATAAATTCAAATTTAGAAATAGAAAAACNAGAAGAAAAAAAAGCGTTTTTAAAAGATGTCAGAGCTCGTGTAAAAGAAGTTTCTAAAAGATCTTANATCAATCCTGATAAAGGCACAGTTGATTATGTTCTCTTATTTATTCCTAATGAAAGTATTTATTCATTNCTTAACCAAGAAGATAGTTCTTTAATTGATTATTCATTAAAAAATAAAATATTATTATGTTCTCCTATAAATTTATATGCAATTCTTTCTTTAATTAGACAATCTGTGGCTAGTTTTGCAATGGAAAAAAGAGCGGGTGAAATGCAAGAACTAATAAGTGTATTTAAAACTCAATGGCTTAAATTTATTGGTAAATTAAATTTAATAGAAAAGTCAATAAGTGCTCTAAATAATCATTTTGATGAATTAAAAGGTCCCAGACTCAGAAGTCTTGAAAAGCCTATGGATAAAATAAATAGCTTAGAATTAGGAAATAATGTTGAAAATCTACCTAAATAAATTAAAAAATTATAAAATAAATCGATTTTATAAATTTCTATGTGGTATGTTTATCTTTTTATCTTCTTGTGTAGCACCTCCTGAATTTTCCGATGGACTTTTAAATAATTTGCCTGCTATCGTAAATGAAACTGATTATTTTTCATTATCTATTTTTGGAGAAGACTTTAATGACTCTTTAGTATGGGATTTAGAATTAAGTCTAACTGAGAATGATATTTTATTATCCACACTTATCGTCAAAGATCTTAATATCCTTTCTTCAGAATTATCAACCTTGGTAATGACCGCTGCTTCTGGAGATACTATTTTTAACGCAAATATCATAAATGATATTATTTTCACCAGTGAAGATTCTATAGCATTGATTGGAATTCCNTCAAGTATTAGCTTTAATGTTCAAAATTTTACAGGTCGTTTAGAATATCAATTAATTAAAAATCCGGTTTATGGGCAATAAAGTAAGTAATTTATTTTTTAAAAAAAACTACTAGTTTATATACCTAAAAAAAATGATAAAAATGAATTTAGTTAAAATTAATAGACCTATTAAGATTAGAAAATATAGTTGGTTTTCGATGAAGAATAATTTTTTTACATTAAATAGTCTTATGATTAGTTTACTCCTTTTCAGTTGTTCAGATAAAATTGGCTCNTTACTGAAGAATGAACAGAAAATANAAATAAATCGTCCTAATATTCAAACNACTCAAAATGCTGAAAAGTATATGGAAGTATATGATTTAGGTGGCAGGATCACAACACATGCAAATTTTATAGAATTATTATCTCATTTGCCAACAGGAAAAAAAGAATCAAGAATGTATCTNGTTAGAACTGACAACTTTTCAATCGGAGAAAATTATCAAAATCTAGATAAATGGGACGTCGCTCTTGAAACTGGTTTTGTAGATGGACTTCTAGGAAAGGATATCATTATCACAGAAAAATTAGATCACATAAAACCGCGTAATCCAAAAGAATTTATAAATACAATTCCAATGGATGCTTTTTACATGCATGGTATTGATTTAAAAGATCTAGAATTAATAAAAAATAATTTTAAATCAACAACATTAATGAATTATCAAATAATTGACTTTTCTGATAAGGATTTAAGTTTAACGGTGTATGTTCGAGTAATAGATATTGAAACAATGAAAATCATTTCTTCTGGCTTAATTCAAGTTGAGGAGCCTTCAAATATAAGAGCTAAAAAAGAAATTGAGGCATTTAAGGATGCTTATGAAATTATTAAAAATATCAGTGATTTGCCNAGTNCCATCTTTAATAAGGGGATAAATCTAGGTGTTATCAATGCAGACCTCTTAAATATAAAAGGGAGTTATAAAGAAGAATTATCTGAGAAAACAATGTCTATTGAAAACGGTATCATAACTGGCTTAATTCACAATGAGAAGCATGATAATAATGGACCTATAGTTATGGAAAAGTCTGAAGGATTTAAATTGAAATTTCCTTCTGTCTATAAAAATATTCTATTCAACACAAGTCCTATTCTTTATGAAGAATGGTCTGAATTTAGAGACGAAACTAAATGTAATATTTTACTTACATATAGATTTCTTCCAGATAATGGTATTTATTTAAAAATTATTGATGTAAATGCAAAAGGAAAAATAATTTACTCAAAGGCATTTTCATTTAATGGTAGGGAAGACAATGGATTAATAGCAAACCATGACTTTATTGCTGAACAGTTTTTATCAGGTTTTGATTTTGAAATATTTAATGATCGTAAAATATTAATTATGGATGGAAATCATCAATCTGTCGAATCAAAAAAATACTTAAAAAATCTTTCTTCATTTAATGCCATGAACCTTGCAATTGAAGATGGGATAGTAACAGCTTTGGTTAGTCAAAATATTGATACTTTTGAAAAATTAAAGACATTGTACTTAAAGCGACCATGGATGTATGAAAAAAAGGTATTTAATCTTAATCCTCTTTATCTTGAAAGTTGGAACCAATTAAAAGAATTTGGTGTAGAAACTTTGATTATGTATCAAAATTTAATTCCATATGAAAAATTAAAATCTAATGATCCTGAGTATACAGATGTTGCAATAAGTGTAAAAGTTATTGATATAGAAACCGGGGATATAATTGCCTTATCAGGTATTACAAATATCGATTAAATTTTAGGAGATTTAATGAAATTCTATAAAACTTTTACTATATTTATTTTTTCTGCATTATTTAGTCAAAAATTTAATGTGACAGACCCTCCAATGATTTATATATATCATTTTGTCAATTATGATACTACTTCAGTTGTCTTCCATGGAGGGATAGAAAATGAAAGTCAAAATAAACTTATAAAACTACCTCTTTTGAACCTTGGAAATATTTCATCAGAGGATAATGCATTAATTTCAAAGCCTTTAAGCCCTAAAATAGTATCATCAATGGTGACTTCTTCAATAGCTCAAAATAGACATGTTAAAATAGCGGGAGAGTCTATACAGGATAGAATAAATAGTGATAACTTTCTCAAAATAGTACAATCTTACGATTATCCTAAAAGAACAGATTTTGTTTTACTTGGAGAAATTAATTCTATAGCAGATCAATATGAAATTGATTTAAAACTTATTGATGTATCNCTTCAAAAAATTGTTGGATCAAAGTCATTTAATCTTCCTTTTAATTCTCTAACNGAATTAAGACCTTTAATTGATGCTGTTGTTGAGCCACTTATTGAAAAAGTGATGGNACCTTTCTTNGGATACGCTTTTCTTAGTGTAGATTCTACCAGTAGAGAAAAAATTAGATGGGATAAGATATCAATAAGGCCCANGGAAGTAGTTGTTAATAAAAGTGTTGTAAAAACTTNTGATTCTGACTTNGAATCTTATTTTACTGTTCCAATTAGTGATGCATTTATTTTTACTCATAAAGAAATATTAAAAGAACATAAACCATGGTCAATATTAGATGAAGTTAAAGAAAAAATTATTGCTGAACATAATGGTTTTGATCTTTCAATAAGTAAGATTGGTAATAAAACTTTTCAAAATATTTCGGAAAAAGAAAAAGAACGTGTTATAGAGAGATATCTTTTATCAGATGAAGAAAAAGAAAATCTAATTGATGAAAATACTAATTTTTTAATGCGTGAGGTGCGTAAAACATGGGGTAAACGGGTTGATGATGCATATTTAATTAAATCTAATGATGGAGATGATAGNTTCATACAAGGTGAATATATATTGCGAGGATTTTTAAAAAATAATGATGAACCATTTCAATTAGAGTTCACTATTAACCCTGGAGATTTAAATCAAATACATATGTCATTGCCTTATATAGCTATTGAAAAGGACAGTGATGGTGATGGGATTTCCGATAAACNGGATGCCTGTCCTAAAATTGTTGGAGTTTTTAGTGATGATCCNGAAAAAAATGGATGTCCTGAAGAAATATTAGAAAAACTAGTCGATTTAGAAATTGATAATATATGGGAAGGAATTGGATTTGAATTAATAAAAGTTGAAAATAATTTTAATGANACCATATTAAAGGGTTATAAAACTCAAGAAAATTTTAAAATTAACAAAAAAGTATATAAATACTTGATTAGTCAGGATAAAAAATCTGTAAAGCTTATTGATATTCCTTTTGGCTTATATGTCTTGAATACTTTTGCAACTTCAACAAAGGAAAAGGTCCCAGGTAAGCATTATTTATCTCTTTTTTCCGATAGTGATACTTTGGAAGTGGTTGATTTTAAACAAACATTAAATTTTAAAATACCCAATGAAACTAAATCGATTGGTAGAGAAATCATTATATATTTTGATCCATTTTCTAAAAATGATAAAGAAGAATACAAGATATACCTTGGTGATTCGAGAGTACCTTCAGCATCAGTTAAAGTTGCAGGAGAACTTCATATCTTAGGTTTCTCTACTAAATATAATGGATCTATCAAAGTTAGTCGAGAAAATTATCAATCTGATGTGATTAATATCTTAAAAGGGAATAAAAAATCATATCATGTAGCTGACCTTACTAAAAAAGAAATNACTNATGNTGATTTAAAGATCAAAAAAACAAAAATAATTGATGAGACNGANGATAAAAAGACTTTTTCAATTAAAAGTAAATTTAGATCATGGTTTANTGGCTTAGTGAAAAGTATTAAAAAAAACTTCAGGTCTTTGAAAGGTAAGCTTTAATTTTTTTCCCAGGCAGGACATAATAAATTTTTATAGTCACACCAATCACAATGTTTACCTTTTTTTGCTTGAAATTCTTTATTTCTTATCCCATTTGCGACATCTTTTATTTTCTTTTCAACTAACTTTAATTCTAAAGAATTAAAAGTATGTTCTCTTACCGGTTTTTCATTATCCCTCAAAAAGTAAAGAGAGGCCTTTTTAGGTAAACCTCCAATTAATTTATCATTCAATTGAGTTAGATACATACAATAAATTGCAAGTTGTAAAGATGATTTTGCTGAGCTAGAGGTTTTACTGGTTTTATAATCAACAATTGAAATTTCTTCATTTTCTCTATCAATTCTATCAATTGCTCCAGCAATAGTAATTTGGTCTATATCAAATGAAAATTTTTCTTCTCTTTTCAATACGTTTGGTGGCTGCGATCGGACTAAAATGCAGTATTGTTTTAATATCTCAATTCCTTGTTGTTTAAATCGTTCTTCTCTAACTTTATAATCAAAATCATCTTTTTTCCATTCTTCATCTAATAATCTTAAAATTCTATCCTTTGATAATTCTTTTTTTGGTTCATGGAATCTTTGAAGAACTGAATGTATTATATTACCAAAAATTAATTCAGGTTTACTTGCATTTTGAGGTATCCCATCAAGTTTACTTAATCTAAATTTTAATGGACATGATTTGTAAGTATCTATTGCACTTGCAGATAAATGGATCTTTTCAGGAATTTGAACACTAAAATCATTTTTTAGATCATATTTTAACTTATTATCCCAATAATTATTTTCAAACTTTATTTGTTTGCCTAAGCTTTTATCTTTTAACTTGGAAAGAATATTAGATATAGCGTTAACTTCATCATATGATTCATTTGCTAAAGCTTTTTGTAAAAATTCTTCATATTTAATTTTTAAATCTGAGCTACTTTTCATCTTTGTATTATCATGAGGCATCTTTTTTATCTCCGTTAAATTGCTTGGTATTTCTTTAATAAATTTTGATGTTGCTTTTTTAGGCGCTAGTAAATAAAGTCGTTCAATAGATCTAGTTATTGCTACATAAAATAATCTTCTTTCCTCCTCGTAGTGATGCTCTTTNNCAGATATTGAAGAACTTTGATTATATTTAAGCCATTTATCTAGAGGTTTGTTTATGAGCTTATTTGAACGATAATTTAATGGAAAACTTCCACTTCTTTGGTAGGGAATAAAAACAATAGGAAATTCACCGCCTTTAACACCATGAACCGTATTTATTATCAAACCCTTTAAATTGTTATAATTAATTGGTTTTATTGATGGATTTGATCCAGAATTCATGATAGTATCTAAAAACCTGNTGAATTGATTTAATGTATTATAATTTTTATTTCTTTTTGTAAAATCTTGAGACATCTTTAAAAANTTTCCAACATTCAATAATAAAAATTGATCATCCATTGAATATCGTTTTACATATTTGGAAAGCGAAATTTGANTTTTCGCAATCTCCCAAATTAATTGTCCGACTGACCTCTTTTTTAATAGAGAATTATAATAATCCAAATCTTTGATAATACTTTTTAAAATAGGGTATTTATTTATTAAAGTTTTGTTNGATCGTAATAAAATTATTCGAGGTATTTTTAATCTTTTATCAAAAGTTTGATAAATAGTATTAGCAACTTTATATCCCATTTTATCTTTGATAATTCTAAACAAAGCTGAATCTATNAGAGATCCTNCTCCTANTAAATGAGACCATGCNATGATATCTCTTATTGCTGGTATTCCAAAAAAATCAGGNTATGTAGGATTTACAGGAATTCCTGACTTTTTTAATACCTTAGAAACTTTTTTACATTGATTATGAGTTCTGCATAATATTGCTATTTGATGATAGCTATATTTACTTTTTACTAAGTTGTTTATTTCATTGATTAAAAATTGATTTTGTTCAGATTCATCACCAAAAAATTGGATAGGAAGTTTTTTTAAATCTTTTATATTTGAAAAAAGAACTTTATCNATCCTATCATTATTCTTTTTAATAGTATAATTTGCTAAATCAAGTATGGGTTGGTTAGAACGAAAATTTTCTTCAAGTGAAATAGCTTTAAAATTGGAATTATTTTTATAATTACTTTTAAAATTACTAATATTATACAAATTGGCTCCNCGAAAACTATAAATNACNTGGTCATCATCTCCTACAACAGTTATTGATTGTCGTTTTCCAGAAATCATAGTAATAATAGTATTTAGAGCAAAATTATTATCTTGAAATTCATCGACAATTATATGTCGAAATTGATTTTGGACTTCNTTTAAAATNCTTTTATTAGANTTTAATAATTGATGAGATANATAAATCATATCTCCATAATCGATTACATTTAATTCTTTTTTCCAATTCTGGAATATTGGATATATTCTTTTTATGTCCTTTATTTGACAAATAATTTCATTGGGAATTAGATCATCATCTTCTAGTTCTTCAATTGATATTAAATCGATATTGATTAATTCATCTTTAATTCTTTCAAAAAGGGGAATAAAACTTTCTAAAATTGCTTTTTGTGGGTTTAGGGCAAATAAATTAGAGTGAAAAGGCTGAAGTTCATCGAATTTAGATAAAAGCATATGAATCGACTCACTTTGTTCTATCAAATTTGGTATTTGTTCATTTGAAAAATCTTTCAAAATTTTATAGCAAAAAGAATGGAATGTATTTACAGTCATCTTGGATGCTTTTTCACCGGTTTTATCAATAATTCTTTGCTTTAATTCTCTAGCAGCTTTTTCTGTATATGTGATAGCTAGAATGTTTTGTGGATTTACTTTGTGATGATTAATTAAGTAAAGTATTCTTCTCTCAAGAGTAAAAGTTTTTCCAGTTCCCGCTCCAGCTATGATCATAAGNGGTGATGTTGAATGAGAGATCGCGAGTTTTTGATTTTCTGTTGGTTCTGTCTTCAATATTATTTTTTCTTTTAATACTATTAAGTTTATGGACCCTGATTTTGGTTAATTTAATATTAATAAAAAAAAACTTTAACTAATATCGAATATATGTGTCTCAATTATATAAGATAAATGGAAAAAGATAGCGAATTAATAAAACAATTTAATAATGGAAATTTATTATCATTTGATAAGTTGGTTAAAAGACATTTAGATAATACCATTGGTTTTTTCTTTAATATTACAGGAAATCAAATGACATCTGAAGATTTAGCACATGAGGTATTTATAGTTTTATATAAAAAATTAAAAAATTTTAGATTTCAATCTAAGTTTTCTACTTATTTATATCGTATCAATATGAATAAAGCAAACTCATGGATAATAAGAAATAAATGGAGAAAATTTTTACATATGGATGATATAAAAGAACCTTCCTTTGAAAATTCTAATATTGAAAAAGCTTGGGCTAAAGATGAACTTTGGAAAAACATCAATAGACTACCTAAAAAACAAAGGCAAGTGGTTACATTGCGTATATCAAACGAACTTTCGTTTAAAGAAATTTCAGAGTGTACTGGTTTGAAAGAAGGCACAGCAAAGGTGAATTATCATCATGCCTTGAAAACACTAAAAAAATGGATGAATTATGAATGATTTTCAGGAAAAGCTTTTTAAAACAAATTATCATAAAAAAATATCGATTGATAAAGATAATTTTTTAAAAAGCTTACACTTAAAAATTAAAAAAACAGAAGAAAAGCGAAAATTGAACAATGCTTATTTTGGCATAATTGTTCTTTTCTTATTTTTAATTATAAATCAGCATCGTCTTATAGATAATCCAATTGAATACTTGTATTATGAAGACGCTTTATATGAATTAGATTTTCATTCTATTAATAGCGATTCATTACAATTAGAGGATCAGTACACATATGATGTGTATATGTTTTTATTGGAAGAAGGTGATATTTGGCAAGCTTTAGATTTAATAAACGAACTAGAAAATGAGGTAAAAACATGAAGTACATAATATTACTTTTAGTCTTAAATAATCTTTTTTCTCAGGGGGTTTTTCCAAAAAAAGATAGGCATGAAAGAAAAGAAACTATGATTATATGGAAACTTACTGAGGAATTAGAATTGACTTCTGAACAAGCAGAAAAATTTTTTCCAAAACATAGGGAGCACAGGGCAGACATAGAAAAATTAAANGAAAGAATTGAAAANTTAGGTGAAGAGAATTGGGAAAATTTTGATAAAATATCTTCAAACGAAATTACTAGAATTATTAAAGAACGTCAGGATTTAAAGAAAAAGATAATTGATATGGAAACAGAATTTATTTTTAGTATGGAAAATCTTTTAAACTCTAAACAACTAGTTTTATTAGCGACNTTCAAAAGTAGAATGATGAATGATATGAGAGCGGACNTAAAAGGTAAGAAAAAGCATAAAAAGAAAAAGAAGAAGAGAAAAAAAGGTAGAGGAATATTTTAAAAAAATAATATTTAATTAATTATCTATAGTTTTTTAAACATAAATTTTAATCAAAGATTAACTAAGAATTTAATTTATGTTNAATGCAATTATGATTGGTGGTACTGGAGCGACAGGTTCACATGTTTTAAATCAACTAATTAAAAATAAAAACTGTAATAAAATTACTTTAATTGGAAGGCAATCTTGTCATGTAAAAGATGATAANCTAGTTGAGATTCTGATTGATTCACTTTTTTATTTAGACTCCACAAAATCATATTGGGAAGGTAATGATGTGTTTTTTAATTGCATAGGAACCACAAGAAAAAGAGCAGGAAATGCTAAAAATTTTATTGATATTGAACTCGGGATTTCAAAAATAGCTGCTAGGATAGCTTCAGAATCAAAGATTGCACATGCATCAATTATTTCAGCAGAGGGTGCAAATTATAAAGCTTGGGCCAAAAACTGGATACACCCTCTGTTATATATCAAAACAATGGGTGAAAAAGAGCAAACCATCATATCAGATTTTAAATTTAANTTTTCCACTATTTTTAAACCAGGATTTTTAAACCGTAAACCCAATAATAAATCAAATTTTTCTTTAATAAATAAGTATAGCTTACCTGTCGATATGTTAGCTAAGGCCATGATATTTGATGCTGAAAATGTTTATAGAAAAACAGTTAAAAATAATATCCATTACTTAATTGGGAACAAANNTATTCTAAATTCGATAGCTGTTTCAAGTTAAGAANTAACTTTAAAGTAACTTTTNNAAAAAANAAAATGACAAAATATAATTTTAGCGCTGGTCCTGCATGCTTGCCAAAGGATGTTGTTTTATCAATAAATAAAGAAGCCTTTAATTATAAAAATAGTGGAATGAGTGTTTTTGAAATCAGTCATCGTTCTAAATACATAATGGATTTATTTGAGGAATCAACTTCTAGAATTCAGANTCTTTTAAAGATTCCTCCAAATTACAAGGTTTTATGGCTTCCTGGTGGAGCATCATTACAGTTTTCTATGGTTCCCCTTAACCTAATNAANAAAGGAGATAAGGCTGATTACATAGAAACAGGCTCATGGTCCACAAAAGCTATAAATGAATGTNTAAAAGTTGGAGAGGTAAACATTGCAGCTAGTTCAAAATCGAGTAATTTTTCTTATATNCCNAAAAACTGCAATCAAAATAATNAATCCATCTATACCCATATCACNAGNAATAATACTATTTATGGTACNCAATATAAAAAATTTCCTNANGTTATAAATAAAAANGGTTTTTTAGTTGCAGATATGTCATCAGACATACTTTCTAGACCTTTAAATTTGAATGATTTTGGTTTAATATACGCAGGGGCACAGAAGAATATAGGTATTGCAGGTGTAACTTTAGTTATCTTAAGAGAAGATATCATTCAAAGTTCTCATCAAACTTTACCTTCTATGCTAGACTATAAAATCCATATAAAAAATGACTCAATGTATAATACCCCTCCTGTTTTTTGCGTATACGCTGTTAATGAAACTCTCAAATGGATAAATAAATTAGGAGGCCTTGAAAGTATTGAATTTATGAATAACACTAAAGCCGAATTATTGTACAATGAAATTGATGAAAATAAATTATTTAGATGTCCAGTTTCTTATGAAGATAGATCAAACATGAATGTAGTTTTTACTTTTTCTGATCAAAGTAAAAATGATAATGACTTCCTAGATTTTTGTTCAAAAAGAGGTTTGAATACATTAAAAGGACATAGGTCAGTTGGAGGATTTAGAGCTTCAATATATAATGCTATGCCAATTCAAGGTGTAAAAGAGCTGACTAAAGCCATGAGGGAGTATTCAAAAAAATAATATTAAATTCAAATTATATGGAATTTTTAATATTTAGATATTTACTTTTAATTACTCTTTTAATTTCTTACCCAAAATCCAATCAAATTGAAAAAAATAAATTATTACCATTAAAATTTACTAGTGGAAAAATGATGATTAAAACAGAGCCAGAAGGTGCTAAAATTGATTTAAATGGAATATATCAGGGACAATCACCAATGTTGATTAAAAACTTAGAAATTGGAGCTCATAATCTTACTTTGTATTACCCTGGATATGAGAAAATTGATAAGATTATTATTCTTGAAGATTCAACCATATTTAAAATTGATGAATATCTTATAGCCAAAACAGGCAACCTAAGAGTTCTGTCTGAACCGATTGGTGCAAAGGTATTTATTGATAATCTTTTTATTAATTATACTCCAATGGATATTTCTGAACTTTTAGTAAAAAAGTATTATTTGAGACTTGAATTAGAATCCTATGAAAGTGTATATGATGAGATTGATATTAAAGAGAACTCAAGGTTAACGAAAAGTTATACTTTAGAATCTAAATTAGGTGCAATTAGAATTTACATGAGGCCAGAAGGCATTAAATTAAAAATAAATAAAAAAACCTTTTTAGAAAGTTGTCCAAAAATAATAAACCTTGATCTCAAAGAGGGAAGATATGAGTTGGAGTTTATCAAGCCAGGATATTTGTCTTTAAAGAGAGATATTTCAATCAAGCCTAATGAAAATCAGAGTATGAAAATACTTTTAAAAAAAACTCCGATAGGAATACCTAAATCAATAGCTTACGGTCTTTTAAATGTCTCATCCAAAGATAAAGGTGTAAAATTAAAAATTAAGGGAATTAGAGGCGAATTTGACCTTCCATTAGATTACTATGATTTAGAAGAGGGTGATTATAAAATTATATTATACGCTAAAGGTAAACAAAAAGAAGTTCATGATATTAAAATTGAGAGACAGAGAACGACAATTATAAAAGCAAACTTAAAACCGAAAAAAAGAATATTAGACTTTTTATTTGATTGAGGATATACATAGATTCAAAGTTAATTGATGATTCCACTTTTTCTAAGCTTGTCTAGCTTTGGCTTAATTACATAAACACAATACGGTTGATTCTTATTATTATCATAATAGTTATCATGATAATCTTCTGCATCGGTATAATTATTTAAAGCTGTGATCTCCGTAACAATCTCATCTTTCCATAGGTTGGATTTATTTGTTTCTCTTTTTGATTCAATAGCTTTTAATTTTTGATCGTTATTGTGATAGTAGATTACGGATCTATATTGAGTGCCAACATCATTTCCTTGTCGATTAAGAGTAGTTGGATCATGAGATAACCAGAATACATCTAAAATTTGTTCAAATGTTACTATTTTTGGATCATAAGTAATTTGAGCTACTTCAGCATGGCCAGTTTTTCCAGTGCATATTTCTTTATAAGTTGGATTTAGAGTTTTACCTCCAGCATAACCAGGTTTTACGGAAATAACTCCTTCAATACGTTGAAAAACAGCCTCAACACACCAAAAGCATCCACCACCTAAAGTTGATATTTCATTTTGTGCCATTAATAGTGTTCCTAATAAATTATAGATTAAGCAAAGTTTTAAAGTCTTTATCAAGGCTTTAAATATTGATGGGATAAAAACCATCCTCCATGCGAATTATTAACTAATATTTCAGTTTTACCTTGTTGAAATAAACCCAGGCTCATTGGCGCCTCTACTAAAATTTGGTAAGTCCCAATTTTATCTACTTCAAAAGCAAATTTACCATCTTTTGCGGTTATTCTTCTTTTTGATGAGTTCAAAATTCTAACTTCTGCACCAGCAATAGGTTCTTTAGTACTAAAGTTAAAAACAGTACCATAGATTATTGAAGGCCTCAAAAGGTTATTAGGAAGAAATTTTGGTAGCTTTGAATTTTTAAAATACGGCTTTTTGAAATAACCAGACATTATGCTTGCTAAATTTTCATATTTTTTAATTTGAGGGACATAACAACGAACTGGATCATAAAATTGGTCATTCACATTAATAAGCAAATAACCATCTTTATTCTCAATTGCTTTCATAGACTTAATTATGATTTGCTCGCTTTCTATTTGATCATCAATTTTTGATAAATGATAAAAGTTATTTCCTGCAATAAAAAAAGATTCAGCTCGTCCAACAAGCGAGCTTTTTGGTACAGATTTTATCTTTTGATTATCAGGTATAGAAGTCAAAATTGCATCATGATAAACATTATTATTTGAATCCAGAAAAGTGGGTAACAATTTATCAGAATGTGGCCTGTAGTCTCTGTGCGAGAAGCGAATCTTTGGTTTCCATACATATCCTACATTTTCTATTGAATAAAAACCATTTTCATCTGAAAAAGTAGAATCTTTTACCAAGTTATTCCCACTTAATACTTCTACTTTTATATCGATTATTGGACTGGTATTAAAATTATCAAGTATATATCCTGATATGGTATTTAATTCAAATTCAATCTCTTCTTTGGGTTGGCAAAGTAAGTTTGAATAGATAAATAAAATTATAATAAAAAATCTTAACATTACGTAAAATCTACAACATTTTAGATTTTAAGTTAAATCTTTTACTGTTTTAAAAGTAAGTAATTAAAAAAAAGATAAGATTATGAAAAAAGGAATAATTGTAAATAAAAATGAGTTTGATCATTGGTTTAAACTAAATACACGATGGGTGGATATGGATTCAATGGGCCATATAAATCATGCTTCATACTTAAACTACATGGAAACAGCTAGGGTTGATTATTTTTTTCATTTAGGTTTACCAAATATACATCTTAATAGAAAAAATAGCGTAATCCTTGCTTCAGTTAAAATTTCATATCATAATCAATCTAATCATCCCTCAAGATTTGATATTGGACATAAAGTTAGTAGGGTTGGGGATAAAAGTTTTGATTTGTTGACTGGAATTTTTTTAAATGATAAAATAAATCCAATCTGCATTGCTACTTTTAAAATGGTATCTTTCAATTATGAAATAAATCAGTCGATTAAAATTCCGGAACAAATAAATAATATTCATCGATAATTAAACCAATGATTTCCCCGACCAAACCAATATTCAAAGATCATTCTGAAAATCAAATTTTAAGAATGGCCTATGCAAGAGATGCGAGTATATATAGATTAATGCCAGAATCAGTTTCACGACCGAAAAACACAGAAGAAATCAAATTACTTCTAAGAAACGCGAGATTATCAAAAACTCCAATCACATTTAGAGCAGGTGGTACCTCATTGTCAGGACAATCTTTGGGAAATGGTAAAATTGTGGAGGTATTGAATCATTGGCAAAAATTTAAAATTTTGAATAATGGAAAATCTATTAAAATGCAACCAGGTTTGAATGCTGCATTTGCGAATAAAATATTAGAACCCTACAATCGAAAGATTGGGCCTGATCCAGCATCCATTAAATCTGCTTGTATTGGAGGAATTATTTCAAATAATTCCTCTGGAATGGTATGTGGAACTAAATACAACTCATACCATACTCTCAAGGACTTAGAGTTTATACTTCCCAATGGTAATAGATATGATACTGCAAATCCGCAAGAAAGGTTACGTTTTATAGAAAATGAACCAAAGTTGAATCGTACGATTTTAAATATTCGTAAACAAATTTTAAGTAATAAAAAGTTGATTAGTAAAATTCGGAATAAGTATAGAATTAAAAATACCATTGGATATTCAATGAATTCATTTATTGACTTTGATGATCCATTAGATATTTTTTCTCATCTTTTAGTTGGAGCTGAAGGGACCTTAGCCTTTATATCTAGTATTACTTTAGATACTATAGAGGACCCTCCTGAAAAAGGAACAGGTTTAATTATTTTTAATTCTCCAGATGCAGCATCAGATTCACTTAAATTTTTTAAAAACATCGGAGCTTCTGCAATTGAGTTAATGGATGATTCCTCATTAAAAACAGCATCATACTTAGAAAATCCGCCATACGATCCTCAAAAGATTCAGCAAGGTGACACAGGATTGCTAGTTGAGTTTCAAAATAATAAAATATCTGAAATTGATAGATTATTATTTGAAATGCGTAGCTATACGGAAAAAAGTAAATTGGTAAAATCAATAAAAATTGTCAAAGAAGGAATCGAAAGAGATTCAATTTGGAAAATACGAAAAGGTTTATATCCTACTTTAAGCTCACTAAGAAAATCTGGTTTAAGCATCATAAATGAGGATTTTGCTATCGATTCTGAAAACCTAGGTCCTGCAATAAGTAGATTAAAAAAAATATTTACCAAATATAATTATAGAGATGGAGTCATTTTTGGACATGCTAAAGAAGGAAATTTACACTTTATAGTTTCTGAGGATCTGGAAGGTAATGGTATAAAAAATTATGAAGGTTTAATTAATGATTTTTCTGATATGACCCTAAATGAATTTGATGGTTCTTTGAAAGCAGAACACGGCACAGGAAGAAATATGGCACCATTTGTAGAAAGCGAATGGGGAGGAGAAATCTATGATTTAATGTGGAAGTTAAAAATTGCTACAGATCCAAATAATATTTTAAACCCGGATGTTTTACTTAGCAAAGACAAGACTATTCACTTGAAAAATTTAAAACTTATGCCAAAAGTTAANGATGAAATTGATAAATGTATCGAATGCGGTTTCTGTGAGCGTGTATGTCCTAGTAGAGGTTATACTCTTACACCCAGACAAAGAATTGCTGTTTTAAGAGAAATTAAAACTGAAAAACCTTTAAATTATAACCTTAANGAAATAAAACATTTTATTGATTCTACTTGCGTCACAGATGGATTATGTCAAATTGAATGTCCTGTTAATATTAATACAGGTGATATGGTCAAAATTATTAGAAACTCATCAAAGGGCAATCCATGGTTTATTGATAAAATCAGTAACAACTTTAAAAAAACTACATTTTTTTTAAAAATTGGCCTAAAAAGTATAAACCTAATTAGCAAAATCATTGGTTATAACAATGTATTAAAGATTTCAAGTAAACTCAATAAATCATCAGATGGTAAAATTTTATCTCTTCCCAACTCCAAAATTAGTTTAGCGAAATCAATCAAAATTAGACAAAATAATGCACCAGACTTAATTCATTTCCCAGCATGCATAAACCGTGTAATCTCAACAAATAATACTGATTTAAGTTCATCAGAATACTTTTATAAGATCATTGATATGGCTGGTTTAAAAGTAAAAACACTAGATAATTATGCTAATTATTGTTGTGGAATGGCATTTGACTCAAAGGGATATATAAATGCTGGTTCATCAATGAAAAATGATTTATTTAATGAAATTAAAGAATCTTCAAAAGATGGAGANATACCAGTGGTGATTGATATGTCTCCATGCAGCACTTTTTTTAAGAAAAATTNTAAAGTAAGCAATGTTTATGATTCTATTGAGTATTTAAATAAAATTAAATCAAAATTAAATCTNAATGAAATTCAAGAACCTGTTTTTGTNCATGAGGTTTGCTCTTTACAAAAAGATAATGATAGTAAAGGTATCTTTGAATTAGCAAATGCATGCTCTTATTCTATAGAAAAAGCGTCAGAAGGATTTTGTTGTGGTTCTGGAGGAGATCGAGGACTCAAATATCCTGATTTAGCAAGGAATGCAATAAATAATTCTATAAATGGTATAGATTCTAATNTAGGCGTGTCTTCAAGCCGAACCTGTGAGATTGCTCTAAGTAATAATTTAAATATCAATTTTATATCGATTGAAGCATTAGTTTATAGAGCTCTCAAAAAAGAAAAATAAGGGTCTTTTAGTAAAAAATGATATCAATTCCACGATTTTTTTTAATAATTTTATTTATATCTTCAAATATTTTTCCTGAGGTGGTTGCACGCATAATTAAAATTAATGGCCGAGTAAATCTTAAATTAAATGGTAATGAATACTTTGATGAAGACGTTAGAGTTGGATTGNCTATCAGTAATGGAGATGGAATTAAGGTAGGAAGCAATGGCTTTTGTGCTATTATGTTTGTAGATGATAAATCTATTATTAAAATTAGAGAAAATTCAAAATTCTATTTTATAGATACTCANAATACTCGAACTATTGATCTTNAATACGGGACTCTCTTAAATGACGTAAAGAAGAAAAATCGTAATAAGTCCTTTAGGATACAAACTCCTGTATCTGTAGCAAGTGTTAAAGGTACTAAATTTGCCGCTATCTCATCTCAATCAGGTACTGATCAATTCATAGGAAAAGAAGGTCTCTTTGATGTCCTCAACATGGTAAGTGGTCAGACCGTATCTGTGAACGCTGGACANAAAGCTATAAGCAATACATCAGGCAGTCTAATTCAAGCTCCAGTATCGGATAATGATTATCCTGATGATCCTGAGATTGAAAAATTTTTAGAAAATGAATCACAGATTATCGAAGATGAAAAAAATATCAATATAAAGCCTATCCAAGATAAAATTGAAAATAGTAATATCGAAGAATCAAAAATAAATGAAAAAATGGAGAAAATATCTGAGATTGAAAATAAACCTGAAAATGTTATAGATGATACAGAAAAAGAGATTAACGAACCAGGTGAGCAAGGTTCCATGCAAAAACCATTTTCAATGGGATTAGGTGTAGGCTCTGTTACTTTAGATGGTGTACTCTATAACCAGATTGCACTTAGACCAGTGATTAATATTTGGAAAATAGGTGTGGGNTTAGATTTAGTTTTTTATATTGANAATGAAGGTAATTTTCGANAAGATGTNTGGAATATAAAAGATGATTTAACTTTACTTTTGGATAAAATTTTATTCATAACATATGGCAAAAAATCAGATAAATACTGGATAAAATATGGTTCAATTGAAAATCTTACTTTGGGATATGGAGGGCTTGTTGATAATTATTCTAATATGATTGAATTTCCAACGGTTCGTAAGGTAGGAGTCAATACAGGATTTAATATCGGATCTATTGGTGGTGAATTCTTTTTGTCAAACGTTAAAGATTTTTCAAACGAAAGAGGAGGTTCTTTAATTGGCTCAAGGTTATCTTATACTATTTCAGAGCGAATTCCATTATCTTTAGGGATTAATTATGTTACTGATATAAATATGTTCTCAGGATTAAAAGATCGTGATAAAGATAGTTACCCAGATATATTTGATGATTTTCCAGACAGTTTAAACTTATGGAATGATACCGATGGAGATGGAATACCAGACCCACATGATAGTTTAAATGTGTCAAGGTGGGATATTGATGCAGATGGAGATAATATCTACGATTATGGTGAAAATGCAGATACCTTAATTAATCTTAAAGCAACTCCATTCAGTATTAGAGAAAATGAGGCATCCACAAGCGGACTAACATTTGACATAGGTTATCCAGTTCTTCAATCTGAGTTTATATCGCTTNTACTATATGCTGAATACAATANNTTAAACTTTCCTTATTTTATGANTGAAGATTCGAGCTTTNTNAGAAAAAAACGTTCCGGANCAGGAATTANNATTCCTGGTATTAGATCCACAATAATGGGAGTGTTTAATTTTTCNTTAGAATATCGAATTATTAATGGATCATATGTCCCTCAATTTTTTAATCAAGCATATGATTTAAATCGAGTCTCTACGACAACAATCGATGANACNACTATTATTAAGACAAAAGATATGCTTGTATTTGAAGAGTACAATGATTCCATATCTTCAGTCGGTTTATTTGGTTCTGCTGGATTAAGTTTATTTAACCTAATAGAATTCTCAGTTTCTTATGCAAATATGAAAGCAGATACTACAGAATTAAAAAGTTTTTCAACTTTTTTAAACTTAAATACTGATAATATTCCAAAGCTNAGTTCTGCAATGGCGTATTACCAACGAAATAACGATGATAATCCTTTTGATTTTGAAAATCCAAGTAAAAATATTCTTATGGGATATCAGATAGGCTATGAAATTAGTAAAGGTGTTAGTTTGATCTGGAATTATCGACAATTTTACCGAGATGATGGAACGGGAAATCTTGAACCAATCAAGCAAACTACCATTGAAACTTCGTTCAATTTTTAGAGACTTATAATGAAATTTAAAATATTAATTTTTTTATCATTTTCAAAAATTTTTTCTCAGGTAGAAGTTGTTATTTTAAGTGATAAGGTTGGTTCTGAAATTGATATTCATGAGAATAGATTTTATAGAATTTTTACAGATACAGATAACTTTCTTAATGCCCAGGTTTTAANATTAAAACTTTCACCAAAAGGTTATTTAAGTGCAGATGAAAAAAAATACAGGGTAAAGATTACAACTAAAAATAGCGCGGGGAAAAAAAATATAATTAAAAAAGTCATATCTCAAAGTGATTTTAATAAACTTAAACTTCATGTTGATGGACAACCAGTATTTACAGAAAAGAAAAAAATTGAAATGTATGAAGGTATGGATTTTCTTCGATCAGAAAAAATAGTTGCTGAAATTCCNAAGCCTCAGTTTGTAAAGCTNAAGCACTCTGGTAAAAAAAGGCTCAAAGGTACTATGATTGATTTCAATGAAAAGATATTATATATACAAACACCAACCACCATCGAAACCGTAAGTTTGAGTGATTTAGATCAATTATCCTATAGAGATTCAATAGGAATTTATTCAAATATGCGATACTATACTTATGGTATTACAGGAGTTTTAGGTTTACTTAGCGCAAGAAGATACAATTCTCAGAGGTCTATATTGGTAAATGAAAATGATATACCTAGAAAAGATTTATCTGCTTATACTCAAATAATGGGTATTGTAATTGGTTTGATTTTTAGTAGCGAAATATTTGATGCTTTGAGTACATTACTAACACCAACTGAGACACTAATTTTATCAGAAAGTGAATATGAAGACCAAAATTATAAATAATTATCGGAGGATTTATGGTTAAAAAAAATGTTGAAGAAAATACAGAAGAGAATCAAATACCTGAAGTTGATCCTCAAAAAAAATACTTAATGGATCAGTTTGGAAGTCTGATGGAGCAAGTTGGAGAGGGCTTTGGTGGTCCGCTTCAGGAAGAANTAATAAGGCGATTAGAGCAAACTATTGCAGACTTNCATCAGGAAGTAAATGAAATGNTNACTACCNTGAAGGANACNTCNGAAAAGAGACATGCAAAACTTAAAGAAATTTGGGATAATCCAGATTCAGTTAACGAAGAAAGTGAAAAAACCGANAANNCTGAAGATTCTANNGCATCCTCTGAAGATAAAAAAGATGAACCTGCTGAATTGAGTGATTGGGAAAAAAGANTAGAGNAAAAGTGGGATAAACTACAATCAACAAACACTTCAGCTAAAAAAACTGACGCTAAAAAAGCTCCAGAAGAAAAGCCTGCAAAAAAGAAAGGTTTCTTTGGTCGTAAGAAAAAGTAGTATCAAATTTGAGGGTGAAAAATCCTTCGTATATTTTAGTTTTTAACGTTTACTTTTTTTGTGTAAATATTTTACCAAGTCAAATAAGAAATATTGAGGAATATAGTCCGCTAAAAAAAAGAGTTTATAGTTTTACAAAATTGGATTTCATTACCTCTGAAGGAGAGTTTAATGAATCAATCTGTACTTTATTAATTCCTGATTTGTTAGAAGATAGCCCTCCTTTTGTTGCAATATATTATAAAAGAGATAATTCAGAATGGTTTACTGAATCACTATATCGT
>NZIX01000022.1 GCA_002691785.1 Fidelibacterota bacterium
TGAATAAATTATTTGATGGTTACGCACCCTGGTTTGGAAAAATTCCTCAGCGTAATACCGGCGCACTTGTCGCAGACAGGAATGGGAAAGTGACTACATATGCCTGCATAGGTATGGTTGATCGCGGAGAACTTTTTGTTAACGTAGGACAAGAAGTGTATGATGGCATGGTGATAGGAGAGCGTAACAGGCAAGGCGACCTTGTGCTAAATATAACAAGAGAAAAGAAATTAACGAATATGAGAGCTTCAGGTTCCGATAATACAGTAACACTCCGTCCTCCAAAACAATTTTCATTAGATCAATATATTGAATTTATTGCAGAAGATGAATTGGTAGAGGTCACTCCTGAATCAATTAGAATTCGAAAAATGCAATTAGATCAAAACAAGAGACTGGCTGAACAAAAAAAAGAAAAATACGCGTCTTTGGATTAAATAAAAAAACTTTAAATATCATAAAACTTACATAGATTGACTTAGAAAACGGTTTAGCCTATCTTTAGCAGTTGATAATAGTTCCTTTACAAAAATAATAGGAGTTATCTATGAAATTTAAATTGATCGCATTGATTTTTATAATTCATAAATCAATGATTTTTACACAAGAGCTCTGCCCTCCTATTTTTGCAGAAGCAATTTTCTATGATGAAAAAATAGATTTAACATGGATGCAAAGTAATAATTTTGGAGAATTGTTATACGATGAATGTTTTTCGAATTGTTCAACGGCAAGTCAAACAATGGAAGTTGTTCATGTTGATAGTTGTGGCGCGTGTTCCGGAGGTTGGTTTCGATATTCTGACGGAACTGAAGCAGACTGTGGAGAGGGTATGTGGCCTTGTGAGGATGGAGGCAATGATACCTATTCAGCATATGCGGGTTATTCAGGCATAGATTCAACAACTGAGGTCTATGCTCCTGTTGATAGTAGACTTATCACCCAAGAAATTGATCTAACGAACTTTTCAGCAGCGTATCTAGAATTTAACGAAGCCTATAGTTATCCTGGAGATGCAACTGACTCAAATATGGTAGAGATATCTCTGGATGGAGGAGAAACTTGGGAATTAATACATGTATCAAACCCTTGGGAAGTCAGTGAATCTTATATATTTAATACGATTGATATTTCCTTGTATGCTGGTAATATTATTTTGATTGCATTTCGTTATTATGACTCTATTGGTTATGGAGAAAGTTGGTTCGTAGATGATATAAAAGTTTGGGGAGGTGATTTAGGCCAGGGAGATCAAATTGGTTCTTTATGCGGTACATTTTTAGACTACAATATTTACATGGATGGAGAACTCATTGGAACTACTCTTTTAGAAGAGTTTACAGTTGAGGGATTAACTAATGGAACTGAATACTGCTTTCAAATGTCAAGTAATTATGAAGAGGGAGAATCTAGTTTGAGCTCAGAAGTATGTGCTGTTCCATTAGGACCTTTTCAAATAGGGCCATTAAATTTAAATTTTGATCCGTCTGAGCAGGGTACTTACCAAGAGCAAACTCTTACGATCCAAAATTACGATACTCTTGATGCTTCTTATTTTATCAGTTCAGTTGAATTATCTAATATAGAAGCTGCTTTAGATCTTTTACATGCTCCAATGGATGAAGATTTGGGTCCTTTTACTGATGAGGAAGAAATTTGGTCGGTTGGAGATTCATCCTCAGCATCTTCAACTTATTTTCCTGTACCTGTTCCTGAAGATGGAGGAAGTTTTGCATATTATAACGATGATGCAGCAGGTGAAACTATGTTTTCATCCAATCCGATGCTAATATCAAACCAATGCTTTTCAGGATTAGATCCATCGTTTTTGGTTTTTGACTTATTTTTTCCTAATCCTGCTGGTAGTTGTGAAGATGGTGCTGCTTATGCTGATGATTTCAGTGTACTTATTTCTGTTGATGATGGAGAGACCTGGACGGTTATTGACAATACAATGGAAACAGGAGTTTGGTTCTGGGCTTCTTATATGTACAACCTTGAGCCGTATGTTAGTGACGTTAATTCATTTAAAGTAGGATTCCAGTATTCAGATTGTAATGCTGAATGGGCTTACGGAGTCGCATTAGATAATGTTGCAGTTAAAATGGGTGATAGTTTTACCTGGCTTACGGTATCGCCATATAAGGGAACAGCAAATTATGCAGGCGGATATAATGATTCTATGACAGTTAAAGTTGGGGCCTATGGTGTCTATGATGGTTTCACAATTGAAGAAGAATTATTGATTGAATCAGGAGAGAATTTAATTTCAATCCAAATAGGTGTTGGAGTTGAAGTTGAGATTGATAATTCCAATGTAATTCCTATGAGTTTTAACTTGTATCAAAATTATCCTAACCCGTTTAATCCCAAAACTAATTTTAAAATCGATGTAGCAAAAAACTCATTGATTACAGTAAAAATTTTCAATGTTACTGGGCAGAAGGTAGCTACTCTAATAAATGAAAATCTCGATGCTGGGAGTTATAATATAGTTTGGGATGGAACATCAGATAATGGTTCTATAATTCCTTCAGGTATGTATTTTTGTGAAATGAAAGGGTTAGATTTCCATGATGTTAAAAAATTGATACTTGTAAAATAATTGAATATTTTATAGAAAAATGAATTTTAAAATAATAAAATATATCCTTTTTCTANCGTTTTTTATGAGTNANCAANTCATGNTTGCAGGAACAACGGGAAAAATTTCAGGCAATGTAAAAAGTGAAGCNAATGGTGAGGCACTGATTGGCGCAAATGTGATGGTTGAGGGAACTCCNTATGGTGCTGCAACTGATCTAAAAGGAAACTATTTTATATTACAAGTGCCNCCAGGAAATTANTCGGTAAAATTTGCTATGATTGGTTNCCAGACTTTAACGGTTGATAATGTCAAAGTAAGAGTCGACTTAACTAGTTCAGTAGATGCTGTTTTAAATGAAGGTACCGTTGGNCTTGAAGAAGTAATTGTTCAAGCTGAAAGACCTATGATTCAGACTGATGTTACATATTCACAAGCGAATATAAGTTCAGAAGAAGTTGAAATGCTTCCTGTAGAAGAATTTGAAGATATTCTTTCTCTTCAAGCAGGAGTAGTATCAAGTGGAGGTGAAATTCATGTTAGGGGTGGTAGGGGTGGTGAGATATCCTATATGGTTGATGGGATAACCGTTACAGATCCTTATGACTCAGGTATTGCGGTTGAAATTGAAAATAATGCAATACAAGAACTACAATTTATAAGNGGTACTTTTAATGCAGAATATGGTCAGGCCATGTCAGGAATAGTNAATATCGTTACTAAAGATGGCAATTACAAAAANTATAGCGGNAATATATCTAGTAGTCTTGGTGATTATGTGACAATAGATCCAATCTTTCCTNAGTTAGAGNAGTCAAACTTTAATAATATTTCAGACTTAAAAGCAAATTTTGAAGGACCAATTATACCAGAAAAAATATCTTTTTTTGCTTCNGGAAGAATTAATAGAAATGATGGATATCTTCATGGAGAGCAAATTTTTTATCCAAACTCATTTTTATGGTCAGATTCTGAAAATATGTTCAATATTGATTCAACAGTAGGTTTAGGTAATAATTTTGTTCCAAATCCTAACGATACCTTAAAAAATATTATTGATTCATTAAGAGAAAATAATAGCTTTGATAGAATATNAATGAATTGGAATGAGCAACGAACCGTTCAATCAAAAATAAGTTATCGCATTACATCAAAAATAAAGTTTGGATATAATTGGATGTANAGTGATACTAAATCACAAAGTTATTCAAAATTATATTTATGGAACCCTTTAGGTAGAAGCCATTCTTTTAATACTAGAATAGGAAATATATTTAGAGTTGATATATCTATAAACCCTTCGACATTTGCAAATATTATGTTTTCAAATGCAACAAATCATTATCGAACCCACTTAAGTGGGGATAGTGAATATTATAAAAACATTGAAGAAGCAGATAATTTTTTTATGAATACGGATTCAATATTTTTCCTTTTAGATACTACTCTTTATGATACTGATCCTAGGATATTTGATTATTCAACAGGTAATAATTTTGGGGTAGGAGGCAAATATATGGATATATACAGTAGGAAGTCTAATGTCTCCACTTATAAAGCAGAAATAACAAGTCAATTAAATTCAAAACATCAGGTGAAAGCCGGTGCAGAATACAGAAGTACNNTCATCAATTTAAATGATTTATCAGTTNTNTCTGCAGCGTATACAGATTATAATCCTATTGTTTTGAGAGCNGAGAATAATACAATTCATAATTCTTTTCAATCAATGAATAACCCATTTACAGGCGAAAAAATAGAGAANAGAAATCCGATCGAATTTTCAGGTTATTTNCAGGATAAAATTGAATCCGATGATTTAGTGGTAAATATGGGTATTCGTTTTGACTANTTTAATTCNCAATTTTGGGTNTTAAATGANTCTGAAGATCCAAATTANATGAATCCNGTTAAACCAATAAATCGATGGAATGACTTAGATCAAAATGGTGAGATTTCNGAANAGGAAATGGTTTATCAAAATTTAAAAACTGATTCACTTAGATTGATTTCAAATGCGCAGGGAAACCCTTGGTATCAAAAAGCAGATGCAAAAACTCAATTCAGTCCTCGATTCGCGCTTGCCTTTCCAATTACCGATAAAGGATATTTACANTTTTCTTATGGACATTTTTTTCAAAATCCAAATTTTAGTTATATTTATAATAATCCTGAATTTGAGGTACCTGCAGCCTCTGGAGTCAATTCTACTATGGGCAATGCAAATATGGAGCCTCAGAGAACCACCCAATATGAAGTCGGATTTTCTCAGCAAATTGGGCAAGATATAGGTGTAGAATTAACAGGATATTTTAAAGATATTAGGAATTTAAACTCGACAGAAATAAAAAAATCATTCATTGCAGGTGACCGTTATGGACTTTATGTAAATAAAGATCATGCAAACTCTCGTGGTATTACACTTGCAATTTCTAAACGATCTATGAGAAATTTTTCAGGAAATCTTGATTATACTTTTTCCATATCTGAAGGCAATGCTTCAGATCCTACTGCAGCATTTTATGATGAACAGTCAGACATTGAACCTGAAAAAATGTTAGTACCTCTTGATTGGGATCAAAGACATACTATAAGTGGTACTGCAACATATCACCCTATGAAAAATACAGGAATAAGTTTTGTATTTAATTATGGAAGCGGATTACCATATACCACTGAATTTGCAGGACAGAGAACTGCTTTTGAGAATAATGGAAGAAAACCTTCAACATACAATGTAGATATGAGAAGTTTTTATCATTTTTCATTGACAAAAAAATTGAAAATATCAGCTCATATTAACGTTTATAATTTATTTGATATCAGAAATGAACTGCTTGTCTATAATGATACTGGAAGAGCAACTTACTCACTTTTACCGACATATACGCCTCAATATAGTGGACCTATGTTGAATAACTTAAATGAATATTTGATATCTCCATCATACTATTCTGAGCCTAGGCAGATAAAAATTGGATTATCAATTGGGGCTAAATAATTAGATGAAAATATTTTTAAGATTAATTTCTTTTTTAAGCTTTTCCCTCATATTATCAGAGGATTATCCAAATAAGAAACACCGTAATTTAATTAATGCTCCAACGGATTTTTTAGGTCGTGAAGATAGAAAATATGGAGATCAATCTGGAAATCGAGTTCTATGCAGGTTTTATAACCAAGGTTCTATTGGAGATCAAAGCAGTAGTTTTTCTGGTGTTTATCCAATAGGTTCCGGGCACGCTTATATATGGGAGTTCTCTCCTGTAGTTGCAGCAAGTGTAATTGATACAAATGGGAACAGAAAGCATATTGTTTCAGATGGTATTGTTGGACTGTCAGATGCATCTCCAGAAGGGGTACCTTGGAGCTTTGAGCCTTTAGCTGGCTTTGCAAATCCAAATCAAGAATATTTAGCTATGAGTGATAATCCAGATTCATGGCCTAGTTCATGGCCTAATCGAGATGCTGATTGGAATGGAGAGTGGAATGGGCAATATGGAAAGTATGTTAGAGCCGATCAAGAATCTTATTTTGTCATGGATGATTACTTTAATAGTGAATATGAATTTTGGCCTGATGAAAATGATCAACCTTCCTTGACTACATCAAGTCCTGACGATCATAGAAGAGGCTTGGGGATTGAAATAGAATCAAGAGGTTATCAATGGAATCACCCTGCTGCAGAAGACATTATTATCGTTACGTATTGGATAACTAATGTTGGTTCAAATACATTAGATAGTGTTGTTTTTGGTATGTATGGAGATGCAGATATAGGAGGAAGCTCTGATTTTAATGATGATGATGCATGGTTTGATACTGAGAATGATATGGTTTTTCAATGGGACAATAACAACTGGAGTTCTAGCTATGGAGGATTCCAACCTGCCTATTTTGGATGGAGTTTTTTAGAATCTCCTGGAAACCCTCATGATGGTATAGATAACGATAACGATGGTATGGTTGATGAAAGTCAGTTTGATGGTATTGATAATGATGGAGATTGGGATTTTGAAAGAGATGATATTGGTGCAGATGGACTTGCAGAATTTAATGCTAATTATCCAGGACCAGATGCTGATGGAACTGAAGGTAATGGGGTTCCAGATGTTGGCGAACCTAATTTTGAAATCACAGATAATGATGAATCAGATCAAATTGGATTAACAAGTTTTTANTCNGCACCTTATCCAAGTGTATACCCNGCAAATGATGATGTTATGTGGAATCAACTTAAACCNTATGAAGANGGTGCAGATTCTTCAACTTATTTTCAAGTNCCNCAGCAAAATGTAGATCAAACTTTTTTATATGGGTCNGGTTATATTTCACTTCAGCCTGGNGAAAAGAAAAAATTTGCAATTGCAATGGTCTATGGAGAAAATATGGCTGATATTTTACGNAATACAAATACNATGCAAAATATATANGATAATGACTATAGTTTTGCTAANCCACCATTGAAACCAACTATGACAGCTGTTCCTGGGGATAATATGGTAACATTATATTGGAATAAATTTTCTGAAAAATCTATGGATCCAATCTATGGNAANGATTTTGAAGGCTATAGAATTTATAGAAGTACTGACCCAGGTTTTATTGATGCTTATACTATCACNGATGCATATGGTAATATTACATTTAAGGAACCTATCGCAATTTTTGATCTAGATAATGGTTTAAATGGACCNCATCCAATTGGTTANAATGGAGTCCAATTTGATATGGGTGAAGATAAAGGTTTAAGNTATATTTATGTTGATTCAAATAATGTGATTAATGGGCAGACTTACTATTATGCTGTAACTGCTTATGANAAAGGTTACGATATTGACTTTTATGATAATGGATTTTCTATGAGCGAGAACCTCCAGCCCATAGCTCCTTCAGAATGTTCAGTCACNCTAGATTTAGACTATAAAGGCAACGTTGTCAGTTTGAGTGAAAATGCTGCAATTGTTACACCTAACTCCCCAGCAATCGGTTATGTACCACCAAATACAATGGAAGATGGTCAAAAATTTATGCNNCATATTTCAGGATACGGATCAGGATCAATTGAAGTAGANGTTATNGATCCCTTNNCTGTAAAGGACAGNGTTAATTATCAAGTTTTATTTGACACTTTAAATTCTGAGGAAGTTTTGGGGTTTAGTATTAGAAATCAAGACTTNATAATTGAAACTTTGGAAATTAGCTCAGATAGCATNGCTATNGCTTCTTATNATCATATTGATGATCGTNTNGTGATTACTGAAAATNATGATGGAGACAGTACANTTTATGATACTATNTATCCTGTTTTATTAACNAATTTTTCTGGAGATATAATTTATAAAATTGNAGATGATTATACTTTAGATGCAGAAATAGGTAGTTTTTATATTAAAAATTCTGANTTATTNCTTTCAGGAGAAATAACTGTAAGCTATAGGTTCTTTCATATTCAAGACTTACAAACCATCAATGGAGAAACAGATAATCCACTTTTTGATGGAATGAGAGTCATTGTTCAAGATAAACCATATGATTTAAATGAAGATTCTACTGGTTGGACCATAGGTAATTGCAATTATAGTTTATTAGCNATGAATGTTTCAAGGTTCTACCCTGCAGATTTTGAATTACAATTTGAGGGTAATCTTGGAGATTCGATCACCTCAGATGATTACGGTACAAGTATACCATTTAGGATAAAAAATATTACTCATAATGATGAACCTCCTTTTAGAATATCTGATTTTGACCAAGATAAAGTCTGGGATCGTGATGAATCTATTTCAATAAGACCTTATGGTGCTATCCAGGATGGGCCATTGATTACAATTCGATTCAATCAAGATTCATTATCAATTTCAGATACGACTATTTTTGATACTTTNTTAGTAGGATTAGATACTGTTTATACCGATACAACTATTTACGATACTACTTACTTAGAAATTATAGACCCAGTGGCAGGGGATGTGTTTCATATTGAGATTGACAGACCTTTTTCAGTAAAAGATAGATATAGTTTTACCTCCAAATCGTCAAGAGTAGATAAAACAATTTCAAAAAATCAATTAGATAAAATTGCAGTTGTTCCTAATCCATATATTGTGGCAGCATCTTGGGAGCCTAGACATAATTATCAATCAGGTCGAGGGCCTAGAAAAATTGATTTCATTAACTTGCCAAGTGTCTGTTCAATAAAAATCTTTACAATATCGGGCTACCTAGTTAATACAATTGAGCATAATCAAGTTTTTGAAAATGGAACAGAGTCATGGAATTTACTTTCTAGGGATAATTTAGAAATTGCTTATGGAATATACCTTTATCATATTGATGCTCCTGGTATAGGAGAAACAACAGGTAAATTTGCGGTTATTAAATAATGAAAGTTTTTTTTATACTATTTACTTTACTTTTGAAAATTTGTAATGCGCAGAATAATGTAGCCACAACATCTGCAGCTTTTTTAGAGATTGGTGCTGGTGCTAGATCTCTTGCTATGGGTGGAGCATATGTTTCGGTAGCTGATGATGCAAATTCTTTATATTGGAATCCAGCTGGAATGGCAAACTCTGTTAGTCCTCAAATACAAACTTACTATACACCATGGCTAGTAGAAACTCAATTTTATCATGGAAGTTCCGTGGTCCCTATTGGTCAATTTGGGAAAATTGGTTTTTCATACACAGCGGTTACAATGGATGAGATGATGGTTCGAACGGTTGAAGATCCTGAACCAGATGAGTATGGTCAAAAATTTGATGCAGGGAATTTAGCTCTTGGTGTTGCGTATGCAAAAAAATTAACTGATCGTTTCTCCTTTGGTTTTCAAATGAAATTTATACAAGAAAAAATTTGGCAAATGCAGGCAAATGGAACGGCTGTTGATATTGGGACTTTATTTAAAACATCAAATGATATAAACATTGGAATGAGTGTTTCAAACTTTGGTGGGAAATTAAGTATGGATGGAATAAATACTTTAATTGACCATGATATTGATGAAACGATTTATGGTAATAACGATAGGATAGATGGATATCTNGATGCNGCAAATTGGCCATTNCCTTTGTTATTTCGTTTCGGGTTAAGTAAAGAATTCTCNTTAATGAATTCTGCCAAAGTTTTAGTATCGATTGATGCAATTCATCCTAATAACAACCCAGAGTATGTTAATGTAGGTACTGAATTNAATATATATGATCTTTTATTTTTAAGATTTGGTAAAAGTCATCTTTTTTATAGACAGAAGTTTATCGAAAATGATTCAGAAATTTATATAAACCCCGAGCATGGTTTTTCTTTTGGAACTGGAATAAAATATCAGATACCTAGAGGACCTAAATTAAGTATTGATTATGTAATNACAGATTTCGGTGTTTTTAATAGTATCTATGGTTATTCAATCAATTTTTCATTTTGAAGGTTTATATTTATTCANANTCTTCCANTGATTCTGAAAAAATTTTAACAGCTTCATCGATTTGACTTTTTGTGATCATTAATGGAGGAATCCATCTAATAACATTTAAATANGTACCGCATGAAAGCAATAATAATTTTTTTTCTAAACATTTACTTTGAATTTTATTTGTTAATGCAGGGTTGGGCTCTCCATTTTCTTTTATAAATTCAGTACCAATCATAAGGCCNAGTCCTCGAACATCCCCTAAGTTAGNATAACGTTTTTTTAATGATTTTAAAGATTTCATTAAATANTTGCCTTGTTTTTCTGAATTTTTTATNAGTTTTTCATTAATAATTATATTGATAGTGGCATTTGCCGCAGTCAAAGGTATAGTACTACCACCGCCGTAAGTTCCTCCGTGAGTACCTTTCATCCATTTATTCATTAGTTCAGAAGAGGCACCAATCGCTGAAATGGGAAGTCCGCTGCCTAAGCCCTTTGCCATTACTAGGATATCTGGTTGAATACCATAGTGCTCAAAACAAAACATTTTTCCAGTTCTTCCAAAACCAGATTGTACTTCATCTGCAATTAATAAAATTCCATATTTATTACAAATTTTTCTTAAAGATTTCATAAAGCTTATGGGTGCAGGTATATAACCTCCTTCACCTAAAACAGGTTCTATAATTATTGCAGCAGTTTCTTCTGGAGCAGTTTGGCTTTTTAATAAAAATTCTAATTGATTTATGCACCAGTGAGATGTTTTTTCTTGATCCCAGCCATAATGAAATGCACTAGGGAAAGGAGCTGTAAATATGCCTGAGGGAAGAGGCTGGTAATTTAATCGATATCCTGTTTTTGCAGTTGTCATAGCCATTGCTAAATGAGTTCGACCATGAAAGCTTCCTTGAAAAACGATTATATTGCTTCGACTCGTAGCATGTTTAGATAGTTTAATGGATGCTTCAACCGCCTCAGCACCACTGTTTGAAAAAAAGAATTGATTGATATTTGCAGGGGTGACTTTATTTAGGTTGTTTGAAAGTTCAATAGCTGGTTTTGATATGACTGTATTAATTTGTCCAAAAATTAATTTTTTAGCTTGTTTTTGAATAGCTTCTGTAACTTTTGGATGACAATGCCCTGTGTTCGTCACACCGATTCCGCACGTAAAATCAAGATATTTTTCTCCATGATCATCAAATAGATAGGCACCTTTTCCTTTGCTAGGAACTATTTTAGTTAGGTGAGACCATACGGGNGATAAAGAATGATTATTCAAAATTTTTTCTAGTCNGGTNGTTTTTTAAATACATTTATTTTGAGAAAAAANTACNTTTAAATTATAAGTAAGTTTAAACACTGANNTGNTTCTTTAACAGAATGTTTTTAAATNAGANNAAATTGATTTGAATTATGTAATGATAAGAATTTTATTTATTTATTTACTTTNTTCCGTTTTNNCTAACCTATCTGCATGTCGTTTATGGGCTGTNTGCGCAAAAACAGGGTTCNCTTTNTCNACANTGCCAAGNANTCACAAAGCTCTTGTTCTTGAAAACCTTGAATATTATTTTGAACAATCTAGAACNATGCCAAATGGATGGGCACTACTTAATTACGANTCTATTCCTACCATACCAACTACTTCAGTTTTTAGATCTTCAATNACAGCATATAATGATTCTNTAAATTACTGGNAGCAAGTANNTACATTAATTGATAGCGGACAAAATAGAATAGGAGTAGGTCATCTGCGGATGGCCTCGTCTGGCGCAAATAATATCCCAAATCCTCATCCTTGGATGTTTCATTATAACGATCAACCTTTTTCACTTGTACACAATGGCACTATAAATAAATCTGACTTATTTGACATCATAACCAACAATGGGTCTGATTTATCTTGGTTAGATCAAAATAACCCAAACACCTTTAATGGGCTTCCTTGGTCTTCTTCTGAAGGATGGTCATCAGTGGTAGATAGTAACCTTTTGCTCCTTCTGATCATGCAGATTTATGTAGAAAATGAAAATTTATATGAGGCAATTAAAGAATCGTTGATAAAATTATTGAACTCAGGAACTAACGCAAATCAGATAAATATCATAATGTCCAATGGANTTGAATTATATATTTTTGGAGGACCTAGTGGTCTGTCAATAATGGAGACATCAACTCACTTTACTGTCATGACGCAACCTAACGTATATAATGAGTTCCAGAATTATGTATGGTCAGAGATCTATGATAGTGAGCTAATAATCATAAACAAAAGTGGGATATCTAGATTTCCTAATTTTATTGAAACATCAATTGATGATGAATCAAACCCTCAAAAAATATTTACTTTGAAACCTGCTTATCCAAACCCTTTTAATGANCAANTTACAATTCCTTTTCAAATTCAGTCCNTAGGCAATAATGCACGTTTATCGATTTATTCAATCATCGGAGAAAAAGTTTTTAATNCTGATCTAAATCAAAATCAGATAAATCAAGGATTTGTAAAATGGAATCCATTAAATAATTCTCAAATGACTATCTCATCAGGACCTTACATCGTAAGAATAGAAAGTAATAAAATGTCTTCAACTAAAAAAATTCTATTTATTAAATAGAATTTTTGATATTAAGTTCGACGGCTTTATACTAATATAATTTAACATTATCTTATTAAATTGGGGGTTATCTTATTGGCCAAATCATCTAAAAATACCAAAAAAGTAGAAAGTTTAACTCTCNAGCAGCATGAAGCTCAACTAGAGAAGGAAGCTAAAAACCCTCAAAAAAAGAAAAAGAAAGCTAGTAAAGTTTCAAGTGGAAGTATAAGTATGTACTTGGCAGAAATAGGAAGGTATGATCCTTTAGCTCCAGAAAAAGAAGTTGAATTAGCAATTAGAATCCAAAATAATGATGAAAAAGCAATGAAGGATTTAGTAGAAGCAAATCTTCGCTTTGTTGTCTCTGTTGCTAAAAAGTATCAGGGAAATGGATTATCATTGGCAGATATTATAAATGAAGGCAACATGGGTTTAATAAAAGCTGCTAAACGATTTGATCATACCAGAGGTTTTAAATTTATATCCTACGCTGTATGGTGGATTAGACAATCTATTTTACAAGCGCTTGCCGAGCAATCTAGACTGATTCGACTTCCTCTTAATAGAGTTGGTACTATTACAAAAATAACCCGAGCCGCAGAAAAGCTAGAAGCTGAAGTTGAACGTCAGCCGAAGGGAGATGAAATTGGAGCTCAACTAGAAATGAGTGGAGATGAAGTATTAATGGCTATGCAATATTCCCGTAGACATAGTTCACTGAACTCACCATTTCAAGAGGGAGAAAATAGTAGTCTTCTAGATATTATTGAAGATTCTGAGGCAGAAGAGCCTGAAGCAAAAATAATGATGGAATCCATGTCTGAAGAGGTTAATGGTGCTCTGGAAACACTCTCTGAAAGGGAACGAATTGTACTAGAAATGTACTTTGGAATTAACAGAGATAGTGCGATGACACTTAATGAAATTGGTGAAGAATTTGACCTTACTCGAGAGCGAGTGCGTCAAATCAAAGAAAAAGCGATTCAACGACTGAGGCATAGATCAAGAAGTAAAAATTTAAGAAGGTATCTTGGTTAGTTAATACAATCTNCAGCATCGATTAAAATTGAGCAGCTCCNGCTCCTCTTTTTGTTTATGCAGGCCAATAAATTAAAAAGCATTAAATCAATATATAATCTTATACTTGCCTTATACAAAAAAAATTATTACAATCTAGTGCGGATAACATAAGTGTATCTAATAAAATAGTTGCATCTCTGTTATAAAATAGTACTCTACATATCATTTAAAGTAAAAATTCTCAGAATTTTGCGTTTCTTTCTGACTGAGAATAAAATAGATAAAGAAACATATTTACTTAACAATGCAAGGAGAACTAGCATGAGAAAATTGCTAATTTATGTGTTCGCTCTTTCAATAGGAATGTCCCTATTTTCGCAGAGTTCACATCCAAAGTATGGTAATGAAGGAGCCCCAGAGGTTCGTCTACCCCAGACTTTAAATTTAAACAACTCCAGAGATGCTGAGGCTTATACCCTCTTTTTAGTAGACTCATGGGGCGATGGATGGAATGGCGCTTCAGTTGATGTTTCCGTTAATGGAACTGTCGTACTTGAAGGAGCTACTATCCAAAGTGGAAGTGAGGCTTCCTTCTATTTATCAGTTGATAATGGTGATGCTGTTACAACATCTTGGAATTCAGGTAGTTTCGATTCCGAATGTGGATATGCTCTTTATAACCATTATGGAATTCTCGTTGCAGAAGCTTCTGAAGACCTATTGCTAAGCTACACAGTTGTACATACTGAAATAGTAAATGGCAACTTTGACGATTTTACACCAGCTGATAATGGCTGGCAAAATTTTGCCGATGGCTGGTCAATTTACCCTGATTGGGATCCACGCTATTCTGTTGTTCCTGATGGTGATGGTATTTATAGCTCAGATGCTACATTTTCTGCATATGATGGATATGCTGCTAAGATTTGGACTCATGATGGTGAAAATTCCTTTTTCCAAGAATGGGACAATGTTTTTCCTGCAACAGTTGAATTTGAACTTTCAGGTGTGGCATGGCAGCATCCAGATGATGCTATCCAAGAAGGCGCCAAGTTTGAGCTTATAGTTAAATACTTTGGTACAGGTGGTGAATCTGGCGAATGGTGGAATGATTATTTAGGTGATGACAGATCAGAAGCGGTAACAAACGCTAGCCCCTATGAAACCTGGATAGAACTCAACTTAAATGCTACCGTTCCTGCTGGAACTTATAAAGTACAGATTGGGGCAATGCTTACTAATGGAGAAAATGGCGGTGGAGGAGCTGTCTATTTTGATAACATAGAAATGTCTCCTGCAGGCCCACAACCTTGTCTAGACACNGAGTACATCGTCACTGTTGATGGTGGAACTTACCAGTCAGAGGTTAGNTGGGAGATTGTGAACACAAGTTTAGAAGTCGTCGCTAGTGGCGGCGCTCCAATTACAGTCGCAGACGGCGTAACTGCTTGTTTAGCTGATGGTTCATACGGTATTTTAATGTATGATTCATATGGCGATGGCTGGAATGGAAATATTTTACAACTGTGGACTTTAGATGCTGACGGTAACCCTGTAGAACAACTTTCAGGTACAATTGAAAGCGGTAATTATGCAGCGGCTCAGTTTAATGTTGGAGAAGGTCCATTTGACGTTTTAGTTGGATGTACTGATCCAGGTGCGAGCAATACGGATGCAGATGCGATCTGGGATGATGGATCTTGTTCTTATGAAGGAACTGAATGTTCTACTGCCCTAACAGCAGCAGTTGGCGCAAACGAAGCTTCTGGTGCTCCAATGTGGTATACATACACAGCAACCATGGCAGGGGTTGCAACGGTTTCCTCAGCGGGATCTGGCGTTGATACTCGTGTCCAGATTCACACAGGAACTTGTGATGCTCTAGAATTAGTTGCTTTTGATGATGATGCACTTGGTTATCCGCCAGGGGAGTCTCAAGTCAGCTTTGTAATTGCTGAAGGTGGCTCATATTATATTGAGTGGCAAGACAACTGGTCATCAGATGGATTTGCNTGGACACTAGAAGAAGCTGGAATTGCAACAACTCCAGAAAACTTAACGGCTTTAGGTGGTTTAGGTCGTGTTTATCTAGAGTTCTCTCCATTTAACCCTGCGAACTTAACTCAAGGAGCGATGACTTCTGGTGTTGATGCTACTTTAAGTGCTGAAGAACACGNTCAAATGCGCGCAGACAAAGTGGCTGCAAGTAAACCAGACAATTCAAACGCATGGCAAGGAAAGACTTTAGAAGAAGTCCAAGACCATGTTGCTACTTTAGACATTCCACAGAACCGTGAAACAGACGTATACATTACTTTATACGATTCCTATGGTGACGGNCATGATGGTGATGCATACTTATTAACTGTAGATGCTGATGGTACTGCAGACATTACGTTTGGTGATGTAGGCTACGACATAGTTCAGACTATGTCAGGTGGATGGACAGGCTATGAATCTGCATACGGCCCATTTACTTTAGCAGATGGCTTATATTATGTAGCATGGAATCCAGACGCTTCTTACTTAGGTGAGCAGTCTTATATTGCAACAGATGCAGCAGGTGTTCAATTAGGTGCTGGTGAATACGGCGTAGGGGATCCGCTTTGTTTTGAAGCAGGAGACACAGACGTTGAATGTCCAGCAGCTGCAATTGCAGACTTAACATTTGTTGATGCTGATGGTGACGGAATCGTAGGATCATATGATCCTTGGACAGGTCGTTTCACGGTAGAAGTTGCAAACATCGGAACAGCAAACTCAAATTATTTTTACACAATGGCGCATTCAGCATACCCTGATACGACCAACCTTTATCCACCAACATACTTTCAGTATATGTGGAACGGGCTTGGACTTGAAGCAGGTGCAACCGCGACTAACTATCTAGGTACTTATCTTACAGTGCCTGATTTAGCAGGTGGCTATGATGATATGGAGTGGACTTTTTATGTCATGGTTGATAGCTATGGTGATTATTGTGTTGAGCCAGGTGGTCAATACAACAACGTAATGCAATTACCAACCATTACCAACACAAGTCCTTTAGCAGAATCAAACTGGAATATTTATCGTGGTACAGATGGGGGAGCAGCTACACTGTTGACAAACTTAGAGGCTCCAAATTGGGTACCACCTCTTACGATACAGTATACAGATGATACAGCAGCGTCTGAATCAACATATTGTTATACAGTGACTCAGGTGAACTCAACGGTTGAATCAGGTGCTTCTAATGAAGCATGTGCTTATTCTGCTTTACCACCTGAAGTTCCAGCACCAACAAACCTAAGTGGATCTTCTTCAGGGTTTGATGTGACCTTAGCATGGGATGCACCAGAACCTTACGAAGGTGCAGGTTCATGGGGAATGGGAACTGGAGTTTCTTCCAGAACACGTCAAGGTGGAAACACAATTGAAGAAGCGACGGTTCTTACAGACCTTACTGAGTTGGCAACAGGAACCACAGCAGGTTATGAAGATAGCTATGATGAAGTGTGTCCTTACGAAGGTGGAGGAGCTACTGATGTAGTGTATAGCTTTACTCCAGCAACGGATATGGCAGTTAACATGTCAACATGCTACTCTTCTTATGATACGAAGCTTTACGTTTACGCAGATGCTAATGGTACTTTAGCTCCGACGACTACTGGTGATCCAGCATGTTCGGATGATACAACACATCCAATCAACACAGACTGTACAGCATGGACATCTTATATTGAAGGTGTTAGCATGACAGCTGGTACTACTTACTACATTGTAGTAGATGGTTGGGGTTCTTCAGCAGGAGACTATGAGGTTGAGTTTACACCGTATAACCCATTAGCGGGTTATACGATACTTAGCACTGATGGTCCTATTGGAACCGCAGGTCGTAATGCAACCACATGGGAGACAGTTTTGTTTGCCGCAGAGCCAACAGACCTTGCTCTTTCAATTCGTGCTGACTACGCAATACCAGGTATTTTTGATATCGTATCTTCTGATGTGATTGGTCCAGTTACAGTGACTGTTCAAATCGAAGACAATCCAAGCGACCTAATGGCGATGGTTTATGGTGATGATGTTCATCTAATGTGGGAACCACCTATTGATGCGAGTAATATGGATTTAGCGTATCAT
>NZIX01000023.1 GCA_002691785.1 Fidelibacterota bacterium
AGTAAATAGTTTCTTTCCTAACCATGGAATTCTATGCAAATATGGAAATTTATATGTGGTTTGTTTCTTATCATTGCTCAATAATCCACCAATTACGATTGACTCACCATCTTTGACACGGATTGTTGAAGATGAGGTTCGACTCTTAACTCTTGGGATATTTTGATCCGGACCAATAAATTCAAAAATAGTTGATACTTCAGGTTCAACTTTGACTGTTATATAACCATCAGTGTTAACGGTAGGTAGAATATTTAACTTAATACCCACTTCTTCTCTTTGAACTTGAACTTGTCCTCCAACACCTCCTGAACTCAATATATAAGGAACTATATCGACTAATTTGATGCTGGCTTCAAGACCATTTATTGTCGTTAACCTAGAATCTGCCAATACTTCAGCTTGATTATTTTTTTGAAGCAAATCTAGTGTTAAGTCAAAAGCTGTAAGCTGCCTGCTAAAGTATTTTGGAATAAATCCTGTTTTGTCTTTTTGCAATAAACCATTAATTCTATCAAATGGCATTGTTACCGGGACACTACCTGAGGTTTGTTCTTCAGGCACAACGGATCCTCCACCATCAGTTAAAGGATTACCATTTTCAGCTAAAATTGTTTTGTAGCTAGATATTTTAGACCAATCAATTCCCATCTGTTCTTCTACATCAGCCGCAACTTCAATTAATCTAGTTTCAAGCATAATCTGAATTGCAGGGACATCTATACTTTCAACGACTTTTATTATTTCCGCAATTTTTTTCGGAGAAGCATTGATTAATAATTTATTGCCTGGGATGTCTACTTGGACTTGTTCAGATATATCTTGGAGAAGTTCTTTGACATCTTCAGCAGAGGCATATTTCAATGTAATTACATATGATGTAACCCCTACTTCTTCTTTCAGTTTTTTAGGGTCTGCAACTAAAAAAGAATTTCCAACTACTTCATAACTAAGCCCAACAGCTCGAACTACAAGGTTAATTGCCTGCTCAATGGGGACTTCATCAAGATGAATAGATACTTTATCTTGTCTATTAACATTTGGGTCTGTTACAATATTATACCCACTTTCCCTTGCAAGTATAGATAAGATACTAGGTAAAAATGCATCTTCGGCATGGATAGTAATCAGTGTTTTATCTTCAATATTATTTCCATCTTCATCAATCTGAGATAGCAATGATGGTATTAGCGCAAATAATGTACAGAATATGACAATTTTTGTTTTAAAATTCATTTTCATCCTTTATTTCACAAAGTTAATTCTTTGATTAAGCCATTACGGTTTAATCCATTGAAACTTATTGGCTCATTACCAGGTGTTGGATATGTTTTTGGACCATTCTCTGTATTTATAATGACCTGCTTTGAATCAATTAAATCAATTTTACCCACTAAGGGAATCGTATCGCCAACTGCTACGGTAAATATTTTTCCTCTGTAATCAATTTGAGCTTGAAAATTTTCTTCTCTTTGATAAACAAAAGCAACTCTAATAGCGCTTCTGTTACGTTTTGTTCTTCGGCCCGATCCATCTGCCAAGGTTAAAACATTAGTCAACATCATTGGCGTATTTTCTAAAATAAATTGAAATTCGCTCCTATTCTCTAAGCGATCTTCAAGATAGGTTATAATATTTTCAAGCTCTTTATCAGTACCAAATTGAACATTTGATGCTCTAGCTTTTAATCGATTAAATTTTTTATTCATTGGAAATAATTTAAAACTAGTTCCCAATAAAGAAACGATTGTTAATCCAACCAAAAGATTCCAAATAGTGTTTGAACGGTCACTCATGATGAAATCTTTGATTTTGATTTAACTAGGGTAATCGTTGATAAGTTAACGACAAATTCTTGATCCATAAGTTTTTCTTCTTCTGTGTTTGCTTTAATTCTCTCAATACCATTCTTTACTTCAAACTCATCTACGGTAATTAATCTAGGACTTCTTTCAATCTCAGATAGAAATTTTCCAAATTCTTCAAATGTACACTCAAGGGTTATGATATAGGGCGCTTTAAAATAAGTTCTTTTATCCTCTCTTGGCTTAGGCTTGATACCCATTAGAGTGATATCTAATTCATCCAAAATATCAGTTAAATTATTCAAAAATGGTAAATTCGCATCATCCGCTAAAGAGTCTACTTTTGATAAAGCTAAATTTTCTTGAAAAAGTGTAAATACTCTGTCCAGTTGACTCGCTAAAATTTGAGCACTGATTAAATTTTCATTCAATTCAGTTTCTTCATCTTCAAGCAGTGTTATTTGAAACGGCTTATCACTGATCATAAAGGATGATGAGATCCAATAAGATAATGTTAGTAAGATTAAAACTGCGAATAGTATAGTATTTCGTTTTTCAGGCATCATTAAGTCCTATGAAAAAGATTTCCGCTTATTTTTTTTGACTGATGCTTCAATTTCAAAACGGATTATCTGTTGCTCTCGAATAGATACTTTGCTATGACCAACATATTTTATTCTTTTAAAATTATCTGAGAAGCTTTTATTTCTTCTCAAAGTTTGTACATATTCATCAATAATTTCAAAATCTTTTCTATCTTCGAATGTTAAGGCAACTCCTTTGATAATTAATTTTCCTCTTTTGAATTTAAGTCCTGTAATTGCTATGTCATCTGGAGTTACAGCACCCATTTTTTCTAAATTTTGAGCCCACAAAAAACGTTCTTGTTCTAGTTTTGCAAAAGAAAGTATATCATCTTTTGATAAATTCTTACCTTCTGATTCTAGTTTACTTATTTCTGCCTTTAAATTATTTATTTGAGATTTTTTCTGTCCAATTATATTGTCATACCCTAAGCTAATTCTGAAAACTTGAACATTCACACTTACTAAGAGAATCACAAGTAAACTGAATACACCCCATCTTACCCTTTCTCTGATACGATCTAAACGAGATTCAGCACTTTCTGCCTTGTTAAGGTTAATAATGATATAGTCTTTATTCACTGACCATACCCCCTCTAATTCCTAAACCTAATGCTGTTGCATACTGACTTTTATTTGAAACAGATATATTTTCAGCACCTTGAATATTTTCAAAGGGGTTAAACACGGCTGTCTCAATATTAAGTTTATCTTTAAAAAAATCAGTTAATCCTGGAGTAATGGCAGAACCACCTGTTAGAAAAATTTTTAAAAAGAAACTTTGTCCTGTTTGTTTGGCATAAAATCTTAGAGACCTTCGCAAATCCTCTACTAAACTATCGTAAACTGTTCTTTCTGCAATTCCAACCGAAGCAGTTTGATCCGTAGCTACATTACTTTTAAATGCTGAGATACCTTCTTTGAAAAGTAAATCTTGAGATTCAATATAGCCAATTTCTTTTTTTTCTGATAATTCTTTGACAAAATTGTGCCCACCTATTGGAAGGTCTCTTGTGAAAAATTGCTGTCCTTTACCATATACAACCAGACTTGATGATACAGAACCAATATCTAACATAACCACCAAACCATCTTCAGGCATATTTTTAATGCAGGTAAATGCATTACTTAAAGCAATAGGATTTACATCAACCACACCAGGTTTTAATCCACAATCCTTTAAAAGACCCATATGGCCAGTCAAAACACCTTTTGTGCATGCGACTAGACCAACATCTATTTTATCTACTTCTTTTTTATTTGAACCTAAAATTTGATAATCGATTACCGCATCTGTTCCATCCATCGGAATGTGTTTACGAGCCTCAAAAGTCATAGCAGATTCTAATTCAGCGGAAGGCATTTCCATCGTAGTTATCTGTTTAATACTTGCCGATGATCCATTTATGCCTGTAATTAGACCTTTAATTTTTCTTGGGTTTAATCCTTGCTGTCTTAAAAGTTCTTTAACCGCCATAACCCAATGTGTTTGATCTATTTTTTCTGGGTCAAATGCTGAATTAGGTTCTGGAACAAGCCTTGAACCTGCATCCAGAACTTTGTATCCATCTTTGATCTTATCAACAGATACCATTTTAACATACTGACGTCCTATATCTAGTCCTAAAAACATATTTTAATCCTGATTCCCCACTTCTCCATATGAAGCCATTTTCAAAATTACTGCATTATCGGTGCTCTGCAAATCTGGAAAATAAGGAGGTGGTTTAATTTGCAAATTCCAATCATAATGATAATTTTTATTGTAGCCAACACCAGGTGATACATTGTATGGGCCAGGGTAATTACGATTCATATATCCCCTTTTAAACTGAACGATGGAACCCCATAAATTTACAACACCCCTGTAATCATCCGTTCCTGTATAGACACCATTTGATTCATCTTCAGATAAAAAGTAATTTCTGTGACCTCCTCTTCCATCGGCTATAATACCATATGCTAATCCATCATTCCAATCATGATAATTAGTTAAAGTATTTTGCCAATAGTGTGAAATAAACCCTCCATTCATTGCCAAAATTGAAGCATTTATTTTTATTCCAGATCCAAATTGTTGCCCTCTGGCTCCGTTTGGCCTTGTATTTGCAATTATAACACTCCCNCCAGCAATNAGACCCATNACATTATTNTTACCTCCATCCATTGGATGAATAGTTTCACCTGANGAGTAAGAGTCAGAATATACTAAATCATCAATAAGCCANATATTACCCCAAACACGATCAATAATTGAATTATCATCATGCCTGCGATACTCTGTAAAATCATCTGTCACAATTGTATATAAACCATCAACTGTTCCTCTTACAAGGACTTGACCACCTTTAACATAAAGTACTTGCGGTGAATTACCTTTTATATAAAAAGTTCTATTCATATAGACCTGTTCACTATTATAAATTTGGTCTGGGCAATTAAAAATATCACATCCTTCTCCAGCATTCCAATAATCAAAGTCAAAATGTTGAATTCTACCAGCTTCACAGAANTCTACTCCATTATCGAGATGATCATGATAATAACGAAAATTATTCCATTCCACATCTTCAGCTAAACCGGAGCTCGCACTGGTGTTAATAAAGGCAACAGATTCTAAGTGATTAAATCCAACACCAATCGGTCCATTATAACCTAATGAACCTGTTTCAAAAGTAACCCTGATTCGATCATCACCAAATGGGAAAGCACCTGTTGCAGTAAACGTAATTATTTTTGAAACATTTCCATTCTGAATAACTATATTATCTCCGTCTTCTATTAGATTAACAATCTCATCAATTACATTTTCACCTGTGGCATCTATTCCACTCAAAATAAGAAAACCATCATTGTAACTATTAGTTTCTGCATTAAATTCGTTGTTTGGTGCAAGATGCAGCGTTCCTACTGAACAATCTAAACCAGTTGTTGTACTATCATATGCAAAATCAAACTCAGAAGGCGGAGTTCCAACAGGAGGAATATTATACCACCATTGAGTGGCCCAATATCCACCTTCAACAAAATTAAGTTCAGTCATGATTAAGGTGTCTTTTTTTCCAGANCTNAATANTTTATCTTCTGCATCAAAGACTCTAGTTGCGTTAGCTTTGGCTACTTGAGCAGANTTATCNGGTGGAAATATGATTGCAGAAACTGTATCNAANATTGTNTTACCNTCNTCATCTTCAAATATATTNTCATTGCATGCACCCCAACTATCTATTCCCCCTCCTTGATCNATGGCTTCAAAAGTAATATTAACTTCGCCTTCAAATTCTGGACATCCGTAATTACTAAACGTCATACTACCATTTGTATGTACCTTACCCTCTAATTGATCATTTGCACCAAAATTAACAACTCCAGTATTTCCTGGACCAATTGGCTCTTCNTCATCTGTAAAGTACATGAATTCTTCAAAACCTTGAGGAACCATNGACGTGTAAACCCTTCTATCAACAGTTACTTCTGTACCGCTAGAACTTGTATATTGAGCCTGTCCTGTTGCATATGCTATATATTCCTTTCGTGTTGAATTAGGTTGCAGCCTTGTTGAGCAAGCGATATCCTTGTATATACCTATTGGTTCGCCATTTTCATCTTGCCCATAATTNACTCCACNCTGAAGTAAAAGTGTGTCCCCAGCTATTTGAGGTAATACGACGATTCCGACATCATTCAAACCAGCTTCTGCTGCGTATAAAGCTCTCCACTCTGCATATCTATATTTCTCCATCGCCGCTTGACTAAAAGAATTTTTCAAATAGGCTGCAGTAAAATACATACTCACTATTGTAAAGAGTAATGCCAGTGGTGCAACACTTCCTGATGCAGAAGACCTAAACATTATCTACACTCATAGCGTTAGTTATTTTTTTTTGTATGTATGAAGTTCCCAAAAATACAGTTCTGTGATATACATGCTCTTCTTTAACATCATCAACTTCATCCATAACATCTGATTCCATAGCCAAGGTGAGCGTTAAATGCACAAATGAGTTTTTAAAAAGAGANAGTCCTGGATTAATACTATTTCCATATTCAACCACAAAATCCTCTATGTAGACCTCTCGCTGACCATTCCCCCTAAAAACACCTTCACTAGGAAATTTTAAAACACCATTTACTGGAATATCGCTATTAAATTGGATTCCATTATTTTTATGACAAGATATGGTCAAGCTTGGGGATATATCAGTAAATTCCTCATATACTTTAATTCTAGAAAAACCGTTTTGCCCATCTATTTCAATTTTTTGAGCCAAATTTAGTTCTCGAGTAATCTCACGCATAATATTGTTACCATACTGCCTGAGATCTTGACGGACAGTATCTGTTTGATAGTGAAGCATTACTGCCTGAGCTCCAGAGGTCATGCCTAACGCAATTATACTCACAACAACTATCATTGCAGATATCTCGAGAAGAGTCATCCCTGAGGAGGTTTTTCTAAGAAATGTTTTTATCATATTTCAAATTCAGTCATGACAGTTGATATTCTTCTCTCTTTAACAACAGTACCTGCATTTCGACTAGGAGGAGTTGCAAAAAAATCATTCCATTTTATCCAACATTCTAGCTCGTATCTACTGAAGTCAGTAGTTCCAAAATCATTCCATCCATTTAATCTTTTTAAATCATAATATAATTTTGCTTTGATAGAATAACGCTGCCCTAAAGATCCTACCAAATATATTTCATCACCATCTGGATCTCCAGCTCTCTCAGAAGGTGAAAGATTACCATCTGCAATACGCCCTTTCCAGTATTCCATATAATTTAATAATTCTTCTGTTGCCCTTTCTTTAATCTCGAGTGCATGCAACTCACTTCTCGCATGGACTATTCCCATAAGTAAACCTATGCATGCTATGGAAATAATGACAGTTGCAGTCATTACCTCTATAAAACCAACTCCAGATGTAGTTTTTTTCATCACAGTACTTTATAAAATATTNTGAGCAAATAGCTTAGGGTTTTCAGCAATACTTCTTGCCATTTTACGTTCAATATCCCCCTTGGTCACCAATCGTTGTAAATCTTGGTCAAGAGACTGCATACCCTCAACTCCTCCCGATTGAATAATTGATGGAATTTGATAAATTCTATCCTCTCTAATGAGATTTCTGATGGCTGTATTTGCTATGAGTACTTCGCAGGCAGGGATACGACCTTTTCCATCCTTAGTTTTTANAAGTTTTTGGGCTACTACAGCTTCTAGACTTTCAGAAAGCATAGATCTTATTTGTCCTTTTTGACCTGATGGAAATATATCGATAATTCGATCAATGGTTTTAACCGCACTTGAGGTATGCAAGGTTGAAAGNACTAAGTGGCCAGTCTCTGCAGCCGTAAGAGCCAATGATATTGTTTCTAAATCTCTCATTTCTCCAACTAAAATCACATCAGGATCTTCACGAAGTGCAGAGCGCATAGCATTTGCGAAACTATGGGTATTCGCTCCTAGCTCTCTTTGGTTAATTAAACATTCTTTAGTATGATGATAATATTCAACAGGGTCTTCAATGGTAATAATGTGAGACTTTCTCTGGGTATTTATATGATCAACCATGGCTGCAAGAGTGGTACTTTTCCCTGAGCCGGTTGGCCCAGTCAATAGAACTAACCCTCTATCTAATAAAGCTAGGTTTTTTAATACAGGCGGTATTCCTAAATCATCAAAATCTTTCACTACTTCGGGAATAGTTCTAAACACACCGGCAAGACCTTTAATTTGATTGAAAAAGTTCACTCTAAAACGACCTTTCCCTTCTAAACTTGCAGAAAAATCAATCTCTTTCCTTTCTTCAAAAATTTTAACCTGATCCTCATCTAAAACTTGTGGAATTATTGCCTGCATATCCTCATTTTTAAGAGGATCCATATTAAGTGGTTGCATAGTCCCATTAATTCTGACCATGGGAATGGAACCTACGCTGAGATGGAGGTCTGATGCTCCGCTATCAACAGAATAGGCCAGTAGCTTATTTAAATCCATAAAGATTTATTCTCCTTCAGGAGATCCGTAGCCACTAAATTTACCGTTATCTCCNTCATAGACAACTTGATGACCTGCACCTCCAGACATTTCCTCAGTGCTCGTAGCAGTAATTCTACCACCTTGGTCACTTAATTGAATATCAAAGGTCCATTTTAATTTTGTTGAGCGACTTACATCTAACTGCCCTGANCTTTCTAATTCATCAACTTCAGTTGGCCATTCACCNCGAGTTTGATAATACATTTTNGATGCATTATTAATATTAGACATGACTGTNCTAGCTTCAGATGCATAGGAACTTTTAACATAATTGAGGTATGTCGGAAGGGCTATCACAGCTAATATCGCTACAATAACNACCACAACCATAATTTCAATCATAGTAAAACCAGATTCTGTTTTACGTTTAATATTCATGTTTTTTATCTCCTTTTTCAGAATAATTAATAGCCAATATTATTAATAATTTATATATTTATTCAATTTGATGGTGCACGATTGTCATGAAAGCAACGAAAATCCGTACATTAATACTCACAATTTACATATTTTATTTTAAGAATAAGACCTTCTCTGTTTTTTGATAATGCCCCTGAGCTGATAACTTCAAATAATAAACTCCAGTAGATACCTGATTACCTAGGTTATCTTTAGCATCCCAAACTGTATTATAATTACCTGGATTAAAGGTTTTATCCGTAATATTTTTAACAATTTTACCTTTTAAATCATAAATCCTTAAGTCCACTCTACATGGTTTAGCAATGCTAAAGTTCACATTTACAACTGGGTTAAATGGATTTGGAAATGGTGTTTGTAGCATAAAATGAGANGGTATAACNTCATCCTCTAGTTTTAGTATATCTGAGATAAAGAATAATTCTCCGCCAAACTCTATTTGTTCTATATTCATGATATAATCCAAACCATCTCTATTGTTTACAATATCGATCACCCTATAAGCAGAATCGATTGGCTCACCCATAGGAACCACTATGTATTCAGCGAAGTCACCTAAATAAACAGCCCTATCTAGTCCCAGTCCTCCATTTAATGTATCAGAGCCAACTCCTCCAACAAAATAATTTCTTCCATGATTGCCTTCTAAGTGATTGTTATAATTATTACCAATTAAAGATGATTCATTAGATCCTTTCAAAGTCACATCTTTCAAATATTGGGATTTATACGTATAAATAGAGTTAGTGTCTAAGGTCAAATCAAAAGATGAGTTAAACATTGAAGGTAAAACAGCATTGTATGTCCAGAATTCATTAAAAAAGTTGTTTAATATTCCGTATAGAAGTGAATCTCCATTTTGTAACTGATTTCGAGAAATTAATCCATATTCGTGGTCTCCTGCGAATCCATCTTGATTAGGGTCATGCTCCCAAAGGCCATAGTGTACCTCTAAGCCTAATTTAAAATATCTTAGAAGATAATTTTGTTCAGATATTTGAAGCGAAGGTTCATAAATATCATTTGAAATAGCATTAATCATAGATTCTTCTAATTGATTTATCATTCCAGGTATTACCAATTGAATTCCATTATTATAAATAAAATCAAGAATTAATTGATAGGATAGGTCATTGCTTAAACCATTGAGATATTCTGAAGTACCCTCTGAAACTATATTATCAGAGATTATAACCTGCCCATCAACGCCCAAATCAAATAAACTAATTAAATCAGTGTTTTCAATTTCACTTTCATCATTTAATAAAAAGATTATAGCATTATTTGATGCGATTGCATTACTTATCAATGATTTATCATTCCCCCATTGAGTTCCNGGAACATCTTTTAAAAATGATTCAAGAATTCCACGAATATGTAAAACTTTAAAGTCTTCGATTTCATCTTGAATTAAAATTGGGATNACACNANCATTAGGAGNNATTAAATGAGTATAACGACTTGCAATTGATGAAAATAAAGAGTTATCANCTTCTGGCATATTAACNATGCCGTTANCGGAATTAGATATATCAATAAGCGGAAGNTGTGGAACACTATCCATGGCAGACAAACTTAATTCAATTGGNATCATTAAGGGTTCAACTAATTCAGATTCTATTTCAATGCTTGCATTGTAATTTCCTGGATTAATATCTGATGTAATAACATTTACATAAATTTCTTCACTTTCATTATCTAGTAAATAACCTGAAAGATCTCCATTTGATGTTGAAACATAAAGCCATGGAATATTTCCATCAGATGATTGAGCTGCCCAGCTCATATTACTCTCTATTAAATTTTGATTATAAATAATCTGAGTACCTTCTGTACCTGCTTCATTTTGGAAACCAACTGATGCAGAATTAGTAACTCCCTGCATTTCTCTATAATTAACCTTAAATTGACCATTTGGGTATAGCACTATTTGAAAATCAAACTGACCCCAATCATCTACACTCCACCTAACCACATCATCAAACCAAATTACCGCTCGATTATCATCCGTATGATAATAAATATTACCCGAAGCACTTGAATTACCATTATCATTTTCTGGATTTAAATCGTCAAAAAAACCAAAAATTGCTGGGTGAGGAGCCTCTGAAGAAGGTATTTCTAAATTGGACCATACTGTTTCATTAGCGCTGCTCCAACCAATCCATCCGTTTGCATTAACCTGAACATAATCATAAGTTTCATTATAAAATGGAAATGAAAATGGTAATGAAATAGTTTCTGATGAAAACTCGTCATTATGTGGCATAGTTAATTCAATACTAATTCCATCAATATCAATCCAATCATAATTTATATTTTCATTATCATCTGATATTACATAATAATAATTTCCATCCCCTGGACCATTAAAAGGCTCTATAAAGGGAGGTTCTCCATAAAAGTTTATTTGATAATCTAGTATAGTACCTTCCTCACCTGAGTTCGATAAGAGTATTGTTTCATTCCCAATTTCACCTAATTCTAAATCAAAGTTAATTTCTTCTATATTCACCATTATTTCAGGTGTTCCCAAAATGACATTAAATGAAATATATTCTTCTGGATCAGATATACCAAATAAATTAAGTCCTCCAGCAGCACCTTCACCATCATTATATAAGAAGGGAGCGGGGTCAGTATTTTCATTTATGGAACTCTGATCATATGCTGAACTAAAAGGAGCAGAGTTCAAATCACCATTGACGTTCAGACTGCCTCCAGGCCTATAAACATACAATTCATCTGGTGGACCTTGTGCATTTCCATTGCCAGCTTCTGTGTTGACTCTGTATACGAGTAAACCAGACCTTGTTCCTGGTAAATTTGATTCATACATACCTTCTTGCTTACGGTATTCCATAACAAAATATTCAGAAAGAGAGTTTGGAGAAGCTATTTTATAGGAAACGTTTTCCTGTTGCGTCATTGGAAAAAGTGTATAATTACCCCCTATCGTAATCTCAGGAATTTCAGATAACCAGTCAAAATATTTCCATTTTGTATAAGCACTTGGATATTGAGGAGGGTTTCCATTTGAAGCCATTAGATCCCATCCACCTACTGGTGTTGGCGCACCTCCACCATCATAGTGATAATAATCTGGAGCGCCTAACACGTGTCCAAATTCATGACATAAAACCCCAACATTATAATACCAGGATTCAGAGAGCATAAACATATAATCATAAACCTGAATATTATTAATCAGGACCGTTTC
>NZIX01000024.1 GCA_002691785.1 Fidelibacterota bacterium
AGAGACTGAGTATTGGGATGAAGGTTTAGACTGGGGAACGTATACATATCATGTCACAACCTTGTTTGATGATCATGAAAGTCTCCCAACAAACGAAGTGACAGTAACCTTGTCTAACGTTGCTCCAAACCCAGTAACTATCATCTCGCCATCTGATGGATTAGAGATTGACGTTACTCCAGACAATCTTGATGAAGAGGTTGCGTTTATCTGGACAGCAGCATCTGATGATGACAATGATAATTTATCTTATCTCATGAGCCTTGCAGATCCTGACACAGGTATTTGGGGAATATTACCAGAAAACCAGATGTACAATGAGGGCTTTGAAGAAGCTCTTGAAGGCTGGGAAATGACTCCTGAAGATAATGGTAGTTTTTCAGTTGAAGTAGACGGAAACGGAATCTACAACTCAGACTCTATTCTACATGTTTACGAAGGAGAGCATTGTCTGAAAATGTGGGGTCAGTATAATGGTGAAGAGAACTATGCAAATGTCGGGCAGTGGTATATGATTGGAGACGATTATGAACTGCAAGCTGGATCTCATATGGTTTTAGAGGGCATGTTGATGTCCCATCAAGATGATTGGATTGGTAATGGCAATAACACAGCGTATCTTGCATATTACTTTGCAAACGACACAGGTATTGTAGACTGGGATGAGTCATCACACATGGATCATAGTGAATCCCCAACTGAATGGCATCACTTTGAATTACACGGTGTAGTTCCTGAAGGTGTAACAATGGTTTGGGCAGGAGTTGAGATTCATCAACCATCTGGCAATGACAACGGTTCGGTATACTTTGATCAAGTAACCATGACAGTTCCAATTGTTCAGACTGGATTGTTTGTAAGCTATGAAGACATTGCATGGGCTGCAATGGAAGACAGTGTAAATACCATGATGATTGAGTGGGATGTTTGGTCCTTTGACGGATTTGAAGGAACACCTTCATCAGGCGGTGCAAGAATGATGACTTTAAACATCAGTGAAGAGTTAGTAGGTGTTGACGGTGGCATTGCAGTTCCAACGGAATTTGCACTACACAACAACTATCCTAACCCATTTAACCCAGTTACGAATATCACCTATGATATTGCGCAGAACTCAGAAGTTACGCTTGAGATCTACAACGTAATGGGACAGCGGGTTCGTACCTTAGCTCAAGGAAGTCATGAGCCAGGTCGCTACAGAGTAATGTGGAATGCAACCAATGATTATGGTCAATCCTTATCATCTGGTATGTATATCTACCGTATTCAAGCTGGTGATTTTGTAAGTGTAAAGAAACTGATCTTAATGAAGTAAGTTTCGTTTACACAACGATCTAGAAAAGGGTCCGGTTTTTCCGGACCCTTTTTTTATTGTTTTTACATTATTATGTATAAAAATCACCCATTATGTCTTTACTTTTAAAGCCTCTTTTAAGATTAAATTAATAGGATAGAAGATGAATAAAACAATTGGCCTTTTTATAGTAGTAATAATGCTTTTAAATGAATTTACTTTTGGACATTGTCAGGTTCCTTGTGGTATTTATGAAGATGCGGTGCGGGTTTATCAAATTAAAGAAGATTTTAATACTATAAAAAAGGCGATGTACAACATAAAAGACTTATCAAAAAAAGAAAACGCTTTATCTTTAAACCAGACTACTCGATGGATAAACACAAAAGAAGAACACGCTACAAATATCCAAGATAGAATTTCTCACTACTTCTTAATTCAAAGAATTAAACCAAAAAAAGGAAAAGAGTATGATCTTTATGTGAAGCAAACGACATTATTACATCAGATTATGGTTGCGGCTATGAAATGTAAACAAACCGTTGATTCTAAGAACGTAACAGATGCGCTTAAATTATTAGATCAGTTTATTGATTCATATTTTGATGAACACGGTAAAAAACATATTAAAAAGATCGATCATTAAAACAAAGAAATAGCTATATAAGATTTAGTACTATATAGTTATTTTTTCTTTTTTGTAATTTAAAATTAAGAAATATAATAGAACTTTAAATCTTTCTAATATATTAAAAGTGGAGAAGCTTTATGCAGAAAAACAGTGTTAATAAAGTAATTCTTGTTGGTTACGTAGGGCAAGACCCTGAGGCAAGGTTTACTCAATCAGGAACAGCGATTACAAATTTGAGCATAGCAACCAACGAATCCTGGAAAAATCAAAACGGTGAGTATCAGGATAGAACAGAGTGGCACAGGATCGTTATTTATGGCAAAATGGCTGAAACAGCAAGTCAGTACCTTAAAAGAGGGCAACAGGTATATGTAGAAGGGCGCCTTGCTACGAACGAATGGACAGATAAAAACGATATCAAAAGGAAAACTACAGAAGTTCGTTGCGACGCCTTTACAATGTTAGGTAAAAAAGGAGAGGGGGGCGGTCAATATTCACCATCCCAAAATCAAAACCAGAACCAAAGTCCAAACCCAGGTCAAAGCCCTCAAATGGATGACGATGACGACGATCTTCCATTTTAACTTTTAATGTTAATTTTGTATAAAACAAAATAGATTATTAGTTGGTGGCAGGACCAGAAGTAATAAAGAAAGTAAGACCTAGGCCCTATTGGGTTCGTCATAAAGTAGGGTACTTTGCTCTTTTAGTAGGAGCGCTTCTAGCAAAGATTAAAGTAAAAGGTCGTTGGCATTTACCCAAAAAAGGCCCATACATAATAGCATGCAATCACTTTAGTTATGTAGATCCAGCTTTTTTTAAATATGCGGTTCAAAAACCGATTAGTTTTCTTGCTGCCAGTGATCAAGAAATTGAATGGCACTTTATGTTGTTTGTCTTTATTTACGGGTTTATACCCATAGATAGAAAAAACTTAGCTCCATCAACTATAAAATTGGCCAAAGAAGTTTTTAAAAATAACGATATCTTAGGTATCTTTCCTGAGGGGAGCTCTACAACTAAAGAGTTAAAAAAACCTAAAAATGGTGCGGTTTATCTATCTAGTATCGGCAATGTACCAATCGTTCCCATGGCAATCTATGGAGCAGAGACGGCTTGGGAAGATGTTTTTCGTGGAATTAGACCTAAGGTAAGGATAAACATAGGTAAAGAATTTGGTCCATTTAAACTTTCTGGATCTAAAAATGAAAAAGCTGAACAAATGGAGAAAAACGGAAAAGAAATGATTACCCGTATTGCAGCGCTATTACCAGAGAAAAATCACGGCGTCTGTTTAGGAGATGCTAAAATCCCAATATATCAAAAAGAAAATGGAATAAAGCCTAAACCAATCTAATTTATTCCTCCACCAGCAACCAAATCGATTAAAACAATTAGATCAAATTGGTTGATCTCTCCGTCTTCTAATAAATCTAAAGACTGGCAATCGTTTATTAAACTATTGTCATCTAATAAATCAGAAAAAGCTAATATGTCCATGACATTAATTATTGGTTCGACTTCTTCCCCCAATGCATCTATATTCACATTCCCTGGAACATTTGCAACATCATTACAATAATCACAAGCATCTCCTATGCCATCTTCATCCCAATCTTCTTGTGTAAAGTTATGAACTGAAGGGCAATTGTCATCGTTATTTGTTATACCATCTCCATCCACATCAGGATCAAGATCTCGAGAAACACTTGCTATTTCTGACTGATACACTTCATAGGTATCTAAATCTTGAATAAAGGTAATTATTTTAATATTATCTCCAACCCAGGCATCTGAAATTTCAAACTCTCCCGAAAAGGTTTGAGTTTCTCCATTAGAAAGAGATAAAATATTTTTACATTGATCTTCTAATGTTAAATAGTTCCTGCTGACATTTCGGGTATAGTGATATACGCTCGGTGAACTCCAAAAATGATAAAGGCTGTCTTCAGCAATAACAATCTCAAGCGCCATATTTTCACCTGGGGACCCAGCACCCTGTGATACAGTTATTTCATAGGTAACATTAGGGTCTCCTGAAATATAAGCTCCTGTGATTTCAATTTCATATGCGGTTTGCTGATTACTGTAATCAACAACCATTGGATAGTAATCTTCATATCTATCCCACCATGGAGACCCCGCTCCGATGACATTATCAACCCCATTCCATTGTAAATGAGGTATGCCTCCTACATTATATAAACTACCTCTATTATAATACACGAGACCTTCTTCAGGCGCATCATCAGAACACCCATTGATTACCGTTGCAAGGTCGCTTCCTTCTCCATCATTAGGAGTATAATTAGGAGAATGCCACTCAACGGTGTTTAAAACTCCAGGGAATTCTTGAATCAAACTGTCAATTGCGAAACTCGCATTAGGACAAAATGTTCAGTCAATACCGGTAAAATCCTCTAGCCATACTTTTTGATTGGCTCTTGATGCATTTTCAACAATCGCTCTTAGTTCGTTTATTGTCTGTATCTTGTTGTCTATTAACTGTGTAAAGGCGATTGAGGATAAAAAGAAAAAAAAGAATAGTTTTTTAAACATTATAGAACTCCCAGATGAGTTTATTATCAAATTCTTAACCAATTATAGTGATAATTAATTCTATTTAAAACAAAAAACCCCACATTTGTGGGGTTTTTAAAGTTAAAGAATATAAGATTATTAGTTGTTGCCTGCCATGACCATATCAATTAATACAATTAGATCAAACTGATTAATTGATTCGTCAGCGAGCAAGTCCATTTCTGTACATGAAGACAGAGAGCTTATCTCATTATCTATTAAATCAGACAGAGTTAAAATATCAAAAATATCGATTGCTGGATTATAGGTATTAGCTTCGGTCACATCTCCGTTTGTATTTCCTAGAACATAAACTAAATTATTACAAGGATCACAAACATCTCCCACCAAGTCTCCATCAAGGTCTTCCTGGTCAGGGTTTGATATTTCGGGACAATTATCATCAAGATTTAAGACACCATCGTCATCCCTATCAAAAGGAATTCTCATAATATTACCTGTCTCTACTTGATGCATCGCATAAGTATCGGAGTTTTGAATAAGGGCAATAACGCTAATAGAAGAATCTTCCCAGAGAGGAAACATTTCCGCATAGTCAGCAACATCAAAAGAGCCACTGAATACTTCGGATTCTCCTTCAAGGTTAATAGAGAGAGGAAGCCGTTCATTTTCTTCCATGGTAAGCCAATCTCTCCCAATAAATCTACAGTTATGATAATCTTGGCATGTACTCCACCAAGCACGAAGGCTATCTTGTGCTACAAAGATTTCTAAAAATTGATTTTCATTGTTAAAATCAGAATTAAGATCTACTACGACATTATAATTGAACAAACTTCCATCCAATTCTCCTTCAAGGGTTATGTTGTAAGGGGCTTCTTGTCCAGATAATTCTTGCAAGGTCTCTTCTTTTGATGGGAAAATTGCTTCCCAATCACAATTACTTGCTCCGCCAACCTCATCTATGATTCCATTCCATTGAAGGTGTGGTATTCCTCCAACATCATACATATCACCACGGATGTCTCGAATTTCTTCTACGAGAAGGTTTTCAAAACCATCTACTTGAAATCCATCTGTGTGCCACTCAATTGACATTAAACTATTAGGGTAAGTTTGTAGTAGACTATCTAGTGCGAAACTCGCAGCAGGACAGTATGCTCATGATAGACCGGTGAAATCCTCTACCATGACAACTTGACCTGTTCTCGAGGCATTTTCAAGCATGTTTTTTATTTTATCGAGGTTTGGGTTGATTGGATCGAGCTTCTGTGAAAATAAAAAGGTTAAAGATAAGAAAACAGATATAGATAGTTTCATAAAGTAGCCTTTGACTGTGTTTAATTAAATATTAACAATAGACAGAGACTATTTGCAAGTTTTAAAAAAAGGCAAAGTTTAAATCAAATGATTGCCATAAAACATCAAACAGATTTCTAATAAATCACATACAAAAATCTATTTCTTCTCAAACTAAAAGCTAATAATTATACCGAAATATAGGGTGCTTTCATTTAATCTTAAATCTCTTATTTAGAGGTTTAGGGATGAAAAGTTGACATTCAATCAAAAAAAGGAGACACCATGAAACCGTGGTATAAAATTAATAAATTAATTATTTCTTTACTTGTTGGACTATCTTTTGTCTTTAGTCAAAACATTACAGTTGAGGGAGATATTGTTGCTGATGAGACATGGACAGCAGATAACACATATTTCTTAAATAATCAAGCATTTGTAAAAGACGGCGTTACCCTTACGATAGAAGCAGGAGTAACAGTTTTTGGTCGTTATGATGCGAACTACTCTGCAGATAATCCTGCTCCATGTTTAGTAGTAGAGCGAGGTGGTAAAATCATGGCAGAAGGAACGGCTGCTGCCCCAATTACTTTCAAGTCGGAATTAGAATCTACCGATGCTAATTATGGTAATGGAAGAGGTTTATGGGGAGGTTTAATCATTAATGGTCGTGCTCCAATATCTAATTCTGGTGGCGAAGCCAGTGTAGAGGGATTAACAGGAATTCTATATGGTGGAACTGATCCTACTGACAATTCAGGTGTTCTACGCTACGTAAGAGTTTGGAATGGTGGTTCTGCTATTGCACCAGATAATGAGATCAATGGGATTACACTTGCTGGTGTTGGAAACGGAACTACCGTTGAATATTGTGAAGTAGCTTTAAATTTAGATGATGGTTTTGAGATGTTTGGCGGGACAGTTAACCTTAAACATTGCGTTGTAGTAGCGGTTGGTGATGATGCTTTTGATACGGATGGTGGTTATCAAGGCATGGGTCAGTTTTTAGTTGTTGTAAGAGCAGATGATAGCGATAAAGCACATGAGATGGATAGCAAAACCAATGGCGATTTAGATAGTCAGCCAAGATCCCATCCTCAGTATGCGAATGTTACCGTAATCAGTTCTACAGGAGGTGAAGACCTTCTTCGCTTGCGTGAAGGGACTGGCGGAGATTTTCGAAATTACCTTTTAATGGGTGGAAATGATGGGGTAAGAAATGATGACAATGGATCGGAAGTCGTTACTCAAGATCTAGGCGCAGCATTATCAGCAGGACATCCTAACTATTTGTATATTTCACCTAACATAACAATGAATGATATTGGTGGAGACCCATGGGATGATTTTGATGAAGCGACAGACGCTTCATGGAGTGGAAGTTTTGATTCAGGAGATGCTGGGCTAGAATATACAGTCGATCTAAATGGGATGCCTGCTACGCTTGATATTACACCATCAGCAGCAGGGTCTGCCTATGATAATGTAGATGTTCCTTTAGAGGATACTTTTTTTGAAGATGTATACTACAGAGGCGCGTTTGGTCCGAACAATTGGCTCCTAGGATGGTCATGGTTAGATGAGACAGGAGTACTTTACAACCAGGCTGAAACGGTGGTTGCTCTTGGAGGTGAATTAACCGAAGACTTAACTCTACAACCAGCAAACACATACTTCTTAGACCAACAATTGTTTGTGAAAGAAGGTGTTACTTTAACAATAGAACCAGGAGTAACAATTTTTGGTCGTTATGATGCGAACTACTCTGCAGATAATCCTGCTCCATGTTTAGTAGTAGAGCGAGGTGGTAAAATCATGGCAGAGGGGACTCGTGACAACCCAATCACAATGAGATCTGAATTATTTCCAGGCGATGCAAATTATGGAAACGGTAGAGGATTATGGGGAGGCTTAATTATTAATGGCCGTGCTCCAATCTCTAATTCCGGTGGGGAAGCCAATGTAGAGGGATTAACAGGAGTTCCATATGGTGGAACTGACCCTGCTGACAATTCAGGTGTTCTACGCTACGTAAGAGTCTGGAATGGTGGTTCTGCTATTGCACCTGATAATGAGATTAATGGTATTACTTTAGCTGGCGTTGGAAATGGTACGACAGTATCATTTTGTGAAGTCGCATTAAATGCAGATGATGGTTTTGAAATGTTTGGTGGTACCGTTGACTTACATCATTGTGTCGTTGTTGCTGTAGGTGATGATGCATTTGACACTGATAACGGATATCAAGGGAGAGGTCAATATTTAGTCGTTGTTAGAGCAGACGATAGTGATAAAGCCCATGAAATGGATAATAAGACCGATGGTGATTTTGATAGTCAGCCACGATCTCACCCTTCTTTCTTTAATGTTACAGTAATGAGTTCTGCAGGTGGTGAGGATATGCTTCGCCTAAGAGAAGGGACAGGAGGAACTTTTTCGAATTATATTATTCATGGTGGGAACGATGGTGTTAGAAATGACGATAATGGAACAGAAGTGGTCACTCAAGACTGGTTAGTAGCAGAAGCAGCTGGGCATCCTGATTTCCTTTACTTTTCGGCCAATAATATTATGAATAATATTGCTGGTGTTCCTTGGGATGATTTTGATGAAACAGATGAAACATGGTCAGGAAATTATGAAGCGGGTGATGCTGGACTTGATATCCAAGTTGATGCAAATGGTATGCCAGAAATGGTTGATTTAACACCTTCTGCAGGATCAGCTGCTTACAGCTCGGTCGACCCTATTCCATATTATGCCTTCGGAACTGAAGATTCCTTATTTTATTCATGGTTTGACACACCTACTCATAAAGGTGCTTTTGGTAATCAAAATTGGCTAGAGGGATGGTCATGGTTATCTGAACAGGGCATTCTATATGAACAACAAGAGGAGGTTGTTGCTTTGGGTGGTGATTTAGTTAATGATCTTCATCTTACCTACGGAGGGTCGTACTTTCTCTATGAACAGCTCTTTGTTAAAGATGGTGCAGAACTTCATATTGATGCTGGAGTAACTATTTATGGTCGTTATGATGCAAATTATAATGCTGATAACCCAGCACCATGTGTTGTAGTTGAAAGAGGTGGAAAAATATTTGCCGAAGGAACTGTAAATTATCCGATTACGTTTAGATCTGAGCTTAGCCCTGGTGATGCTAATTATGGAGACGGTAAAGGTCTTTGGGGGGGGTTAATTATTAATGGTAGAGCTCCAATTGCAAATTCAGGTGGAGAAGCAAACGTAGAGGGATTAATTGGTGTTCCTTATGGTGGAACAGATCCAGATGATAACTCTGGTGTGCTTCGCTATGTTCGTGTTTGGAATGGTGGATCCGCAATTGCACCAGATAATGAAATTAATGGCGTTACTTTAGCTGGTGTTGGTAGAGGAACAACTGTAGAATTTTGCGAAGTTGCTCTCAACAAAGATGATGGTTTTGAAATGTTCGGAGGAACCGTCGATCTTCGCAATTTATCCGTAGTTAATGTTGGTGATGATGCGTATGATATAGACGCAGGATATCAAGGTCGTGTTCAAAACTTATTTATTAAGATGGATGCGGGTTCTGATAGAGGTCATGAAATGGATAGTAAAACCAACGGTGACTTTGATAGCCAACCAAGAACTCATCCTTTAATGTCAAATGTTACAATTTTAGGGCCAGGTGGCACAGATGGTGGTGATCTGGTAAAAGCTAGAGAAGGTTGCGGTGGTGTTTTTGTAAACTATCTAATGGTGGATGGTGGAACTGATGGTTTTGATAATTCAGACAATGGAACAGAACTTGTGACACAGGACCTTAGTGCCACAGCAGGTTTATTTCCTGATTTTATTTATTGGTCATCTCAAAATATTATAGCAAACACAACTAATACTTTTGGAGGTACAGCAGCAAGTTTTACAGCGGACACAGATGATCCTCAAGTAAGGTCAAACACCGTTGATCTCGTTGATCCAAGACCTTCAGATGGAAGTAGCGCTTATAGAACTTCTGAGTATGTTCCTTTTACCGAGGATGGTTTCTTTGAGCAGTACAGTTACAGAGGAGCTTTTGGAACTCATAATTGGTTGAAAGGGTGGTCTTGGCTAGATGAACAAGGGGTATTAGGTACCGATCCTATTGGGACAGAGGATATTGTCGAGCTAAATAGTGGTTGGAACTTAATCTCCCTAGATATTGATCCGAATCTCTCTTTGCCTTCAGAAATATTTGGTGGAGCGTTGCATGAAGTTCTCTACATATCAAGCCCAAGTGGTTACTTTCAACCTGGTGATGCCTTTGCTACATTAACAGAAATGATTCCTGGTCAAGCATACTATGCTAAAATGCAGGTGTCAGAAAATATTATGAATGCAGGAAGTGATCTTAATTTGACGTATTCACTAAATGCAGGTTGGAATTTAATAGCCTATGAGCCTGATATGAGCCATGCACCACAAGATGCTTTTGCTTCATTAATTAGCAGTGGGACTTTAGAATACGTTAGTGGTTTTGATGGTGGTGCTCTTTTATATGATCCCAATCAACTTCCATTTTTGAATACTCTAGATGTAATGGAAAATGGTCTTGGATATTGGGTGAAAGTAAATGCACCAGTTGATTTTTCTTATCCTGCAGGAACAGCAAGAATAGCTTCTAACCAAAGTACACATTCTAAACCGATAAAAGATCACAGAGACAAAGAGCTTAATGCAACGCCTGTATATATGTTCTTAAACGGTTCGATAAACGGGAAAGAGCAATCATTTGATACAAATACTCGCGTAAAAGTAAAGACAAAAAGTGGATTGCTAGTAGGTTCAATGAAAATTCATGAACAAAAGTGGCTAATTACCTCTGCTGTATATGGTGATGACCCAACAACTGTCAAAGTAGATGGCGCTATTGAGGGTGAGGAACTAATTCTCGACTTAAATGGAGATATAGTTGGTAGTATAGTCTTTGCTTCAAATACAGTACAAACTACTTCAGTTAATGTTGACGAAGTTACTCCAAGTTCATATGCGCTGTTAGCGCCTTATCCAAATCCATTTAATCCTTCAACCTCATTTAGTTATAATATTCCGAGTGAAGGATTTGTGAGCATAAAAATATATGACCTTAGTGGACGTATGGTGAATGAGCTGGTTTCTGAAAATCAAACTGCAGGAAAATACTCTATTACATGGACAGGTGTCAATAATATAGGAAAACCTGTTTCCTCGGGCACTTACTTTATTCAAATGAATGCTTCAGGGTTTAATAGCGTAAGCAAAGTAATGTTTATCAAATAGGATAAGCATTTTAATTGGAATGTAAGATTAGGCGGTTAGATTAAAGTATCGACCGCCTTTTCTTTCTAAAATAATGAGATCTTTAACAACAAAGAAAATTTTTCGGAGAAAAAAATGAAATCCGTTGTCAATTTAATAATAGTAGCACTCTTTCAATTCATGGTTTTAAAAGCACAAGCTGTATTTGTAGATCACCTAGGAACCTACAATACGGGAATATTTGATGAAAGTGCTGCTGAAATTGTGTCTTATGATAAAGAAACGGGCCTTGTTTTTTTTATAAATTCCCATGCTAATCAGGTGGTTTCTCTGGATATAAGCAATCCTCATTTTCCAATCGAAAAATACACAATTGATGTAGATTTCCAAATTCCAGGTGGTATTGCCAACTGTGTCGCTGTATATAGTGGTTTGGTTGCAGTCGCTGTTGCATCGGAGATGGTTGATGAGAATGGCTCAGTTGTTTTCTATAATGCAGAAAATGGCGCTCATATAAGTACAGTTGAAGTAGGAGTTTTACCAGACAATCTTCAATTTTCATATGATGGTTCAAAGGTTATAACTGCAGACGAGGGCGAGCCTTCATCTGACTATTCAATTGACCCTGAAGGGACGGTCAGTGTGATAGAAATTATTGGGGGAAATCCTTCACCAACCGCAACTATAATTAATTTTAATGAATTTGACGGCATGAAAGAACAGTTAATTAATGAAAATGTTCGAATTTTTGGAGGTGTTGGTGAGAGTTTCTCTATTGATCATTTATCAACCTATGAAACTGGTATTTTTGATGAGAGTGCAGCAGAAATAATCGCTTATGATTCCCAGTTAAAGCATTTATTTTTTGTAAATGCTAATGCTAATCAAATCGTTGCATTAAATCTGACACAACCAGCTACACCTGTTGTCTCTTATGAAATAGATATAGAAAATCAAGTGCCAGGAGGAACTGCAAATTGTGTTGCTGTTCATAACGGGTTGGCTGCGATAGCGGTTGCTTCAAGCGAAATTAATGATAATGGGTATGTGGTTTTTTATGATGGAGAAACAGGTCTTCATATTCAAAACGTAGAAGTAGGGGTGTTACCTGATAATTTACAGTTTTCGCCTAATGGGGGAAAAGTTGTAACAGCTAATGAAGGAGAGCCTTCTGATGACTATTTAATTGATCCTCTAGGATCTGTTAGTATTATTGATATAGACAACGGTGTTCCTGGCACAAATTCAATAACAATTGACTTTACTTCATATGATAGTCAAGTTGAAACCCTTAAAGCTAATGGAGTTAGAATTTTTGGGAAAGGACCTGATATAAATGTTGCAGCTTCAGGTTTATTTTTCTCTGAATATGCTGAAGGTTCATCAAATCATAAGTATTTGGAAATTTTTAACGGAACAGGGTCTGCGGTTGATTTAACCAATTACTCTGTTTCTAGTTGTAATAATGGTTGTGATGCTATTGATGAGTTTGACTATCCTGATAATATTTCTTTTGCATCAGGAACAGTTCTTGAGAACGGAGATGTTTATATAATTGCTCATCCAAGCGCTGATGCTTCTATATTGGATGAGGCAGATCAAACTTTTACCTATTTAAGCAATGGAGACGATTTTTTTGCGTTAACATTGGCAGGTGCGACAGCTGATACTTACACAATTATTGATAAAATTGGAGACTTTGGAGATGATCCAGGCTCTGGATGGGATGTTGCAGGAACTACAAACGGAACAAAAGATCATACACTAAAAAGAAAATCTTCTGTTACATCAGGGAATATTGACTGGTCTGGTTCATCTGGCTCTTCAGTTGAAAATTCAGAGTGGGAAGTTCTTGATCAAAATACATGGACTCACTTAGGAGCCCATATTGCTACAGGTTCTGTAGGCACGATTGCTGGCTCTGCATTACCAAGTAAAGACCTAGAGCCTGAATACATTGCAATATCACCTGATGGAAATAAAGCGTATGTTGCTTTTCAAGAAAACAATGCACTGGCTATTGTTGATCTTCAGACAGCCAATATTGAAAATATAAAATCTTTTGGTCTAAAAAATCATAGCCTTTATGGAAATGAATTTGATGCAAGTGATAAAGATAATCAGATTAATATTGTTAATCACCCTACTCTTGGAATGTATCAGCCAGATGCAATTAAAGCTTATTCAATCAATGGACAGACATACTTGTTTTCTGCTAATGAAGGAGATGCTAGGGATTATGATGGATACAGTGAAGAAACAAGAGTAAAAGATCTTACATTAGATCCAGTTGCTTTTCCAAATGCCAGTACATTGCAAGACGAAGCAAATCTTGGGAGACTAAAAACAACAACTGCAAATGGGGACATTGATGGAGATGGGGACCATGACGTTATTTATTCCTATGGTGCTCGATCTTTTTCAATTTGGGATGAAGCTGGAAACTTGGTTTGGGATAGTGGAAATCAAATTGAAACTATCTTAGTAGACTTTTACAATGATCATTCAGGTGTTCAGTATTCTTTTGATAGTAGAAGTGATGACAAGGGTCCAGAGCCTGAAGCGGTTGAAATTGGTCAGATAGGATCTAAAACATATGCCTTTGTAGGGCTAGAAAGGGCAAGTGGATTTATGGTTTATGATGTTTCAAATCCAACCAGCCCTGAGTTTATAACCTATAATCCAGGTGCGACAGGGGATATAGCTCCGGAGAGCATTGTTTTTATTTCTGCAAGTGAAAGTCCAACGAATCAGGATCTACTTGCTGTATCTAATGAAGTTAGTGGAACAGTCTCTATTTATAAAATTGGACCAGAATTTGGAACGGCGTCGGTTAGTCAAGATTTAGAACCAGAATATGTTGCCATAACAGAAAATGGATCAAAGGCATATATAGCACTACAAGAGAATAATGCTTTTGCTATTGTTGATCTCTTCTCTAATCAAGTGATAGATATTGTTTCACTTGGCTACAAAGATCATAGCTTGCCAGGTAATGGTTATGATCCAACTGATAAAAATGATGGATTTATAAATATTGAGCCTCAACCGACTTTAGGAATGTATCAACCCGATGCAATCAAGGCTTATGAAGTTAATGGCCTATCTTACATTGTAACTGCCAATGAGGGAGACGCTAGGGATTATGATGGATACAGCGAAGAAACAAGAGTTAAGGATTTAACCTTGGATCCAGAAATATTTCCATCTGCTAGTTATCTTCAAGAGGATCAAAATCTTGGTCGGCTTAAAACAACGTTGTCTCAAGGTGACATAGATGGCGATGGTGACCATGACGTTATTTATTCCTATGGAGCTAGATCATTTTCTATATGGGATGAAAATGGTCATTTAATATGGGATAGCGGCAACCAAATTGAAATGATACTTAAAGACTTTTATCCAGATTATCCCGGAATAGTATATTCTTTTGATAGTAGAAGTGATGACAAGGGTCCAGAACCTGAGGCTGTTGAAATCTCATATATTGATGGTCAGGCCTATGCCTTTATTGGTTTAGAGAGATCGAGTGGTTTCTTAGTTTATAACATAACGGACCCATACGATCCTGAATATTTAATGTTTCATCCTGGTGCCGATGGAGATATTGCTCCAGAAAGCATTGTTTTCATATCTAAAACAGAAACTTTAGACGTGAATGTTTTGGCGGTTTCTAATGAAGTAAGTGGCTCGGTAAGTTTTTATTCAGTGAACGCGTTTCATCCTACAGTAACCCCCACTTCTGCAATGGCAGTTTCTAAAATTAGAGTCTATGGTGAACCTGCCGGTGCGGAGGATTATATTGTTGCTAAAGATCAGGAAGGAAGGGTAGTTGGAGCCTCGGAAATATCTATTCATGAAAATGAATCGTATATTAATCTACAAATTTATGGAGACGACCCCTCTACTCCTGAAAAAGATGGTATGTTTGAAGGAGAAAAGTTTACTCTTCACTTATATGACGCATCTGAAAAAAAGCTTTTAGCTGGCGAAAGTGACTATGTATGGATGAATACTAACGGTGCACCTCTTACAGACTTAGATGATCCAAATAATATTATATCGTTTCCTGTTCCTTTTTTATTTACGGCAACACCAACTTCTGGTTTGGCATTGGGTCAGATTTCCTTATTTGGAGAATCAGCAGATTCTCAGGATTGGATTGCGGCAATAGATTCTGAAGGAAATTGTGTAGGGGCAGGTCATGTTACCGTATATGATACATTGAGTTTTATTAATCTACAAATTTATGGAGATGATCCCTCTACTCCTGAAAAAGATGGAATGTTTGAAGGAGAATCCTTCACTTTTCACCTATATGATGTTTCAGAAGGCCAATATTTAGAATCTCAAGTTTATAGAACTTGGGAAAACACAAATGGCGCTCCTATTTCTGGTATATCTGACTCTGATTTTATATTTGTTTTTCCTCACCCCTTTCTTAGTTTTGATCCCGGTTTTGAGCCCACGCCCTTATCTGCCCAAGTATTAGGGAAAGTTACTATTAATGGTGAGTATGGTGAGCAAAGTGATATTGTCGCGGCATATCAACTTGTTGAAATAGATTGTGAAGATCCAGATTTTGATGGCATTAATGAACAAGAGGAGTGTGTTTCTGTGGAAATATACGGTGTCTCTAACTTTGTTGAGTATAACGATATGAGTTATATTAATATCCAAGTATATGGAGATGATCCTGCTACTCTTGAAAAAGATGGTTTGCTTGAAGGAGAGCTCTTTAATTTGGGTGTTTATGATGCCTCTAAAAACAACTTTGAAATCATTGAGGACTTTGAAGTCTGGACAAATACCAACGGAGCGCCTTTAGAAGGATATAGTGATCCTGAACAAATTATTGCGTTCCCTATCCCATTTGAGATTTATGAAACCCCAGCTTCTGCTCAAGCACTTGGGCAAATAGTACAGTTTAATGATGTTGTAGAGCAAAATGACTGGATGGCGGCAGTTTCCATAAATAATGATACAGTTGCTTACGGTGCAGGGAAAATTATAGAAAATGAGGGTTTAAATTATTTTAATTTTCAAATATATGGAGATGACCCTGAAACTGAAGAAATTGATGGCATGGTAGATAACGAAGAATTTTACTTGGTTTTTTATGATGCTTCAAATGGCAGTTATGAATTTAGTCAGGAAACATTTATTTGGACTAATACGAATGGGTCACCATTACCAGATTTGAGTGATCCAAGTAGAATTATCGTTATTCCAGCTCCTTTTGGAGGTGTAGAGCCGACTCCATCATCAGCATTAATTGTTGGAAGTATTCAGGTTAATGGTTTAAACGTTTCATCGAATAGCTTTTTATCTGCTTTTGGATCTGTTGGTACAGGCGGAGTTCTAGCAGGGCAAGCGCAAGTTCTTAACCAAGAAGGAGTCTCCTACTTTGTAATGCAGGTATATGGAGATGATCCTGAGACTGAAGAAATTGATGGATTAATTGAGGGTGAGGAAATATACCTTAGTTTTTATGATCCACTAACAGGGCATATTTTAAGTGACCTTTGTCCAGTTGCGACTTGGACAAATACAAATGGTGCTCCATTGCCCGAGTTCTCATCTGGCGAAATTGTTATTACCTTTTCAGAAACCAATAATAGGCCTTGTAACTTTGATTTGGTTGGACCTGCTGATGGATCACAGGTTATAGTTACTGAAACAAATTTAGATCAAATGCTTACTGTTTCTTGGTCTGAATCAGTTGATCCGGATAATGATGTAGTTTCATATTCTTGGGAGCTATATGATGAGTCTGATGGATTATTTATTGGAGAATTCTCTTCATTATCAGATACACAACTAGATATTGAATACCAAACAATTTATCAAATTCTTGCAGATTTGGCTGCAGACACTCTCAATGCTAGGTGGGACGTATATGCAACGGATGGTGTAGATACAACGTATGCATCAAATGGTCCATTTTCGGCTGTTTTCATAAGAGAAAACTTTGGTCCCTCAAGTATTGAATTACTGCTTCCTGAAGATTATTCAGAAATCGCAGTGGGATCAAGCAATATTAACGATGTTTTAAATTTTTCATGGACTCAATCTCTTGATCCTGATGGAGATGACATTCTTTACGATTGGGTATTAGGGATGACCTATTATTATGAAGAAAATGATGTATACCTGAGTGCTGAAGGGCTATCTGATACTTCTTATTCTATAACCTATCAAGACTTGTATACTCTTTTAGATACGATGGGAGTGGATACTTTATATGCAGAGTGGGATGTTTTTGCTTATGATAGCGATGGTTATTATGCAAATTCATCTTATTATTTTGATATAAAAATATTCAAGGAAAATACGGCACCAAACAATTTTGATCTAATTTCTCCTGAATCAGGAACCATGTTAACGATTACTAATGAAAATCTTTCAGCTTTCACCCCAATATTATGGACAGAATCCATCGATTGGGATGAGGAGAACGTAACTTATACTTGGTGGTTGTTTGATGCACAAAATGATACTTTAATAAGTTATGTCGATAGTCTCAACAATGGAGAAGGAGAAATGCAGATAGAGCACCAAGCAGTTTATGATGCTTTTCTTGAAGCAGAGATTGACTCTTTTGATTATACATGGACTGTAACTGCTCATGATGGACAAGATTCAACATTTGCTGAAAACGGTCCATTTGCTTTAACAATTATTAATGGTATAAATGTACCTCCCTCTGAATTTTCATTGTTAACCCCTGAAGATGGGTCAACAATTATAATTGATGAGCAAACTTCGTTAACAGGTACTCAGGAAGTAACTTGGGAAAGTTCGACTGATGATGGAAGAACTATCATTTACTTAATTGAGCATGAAACAAATGTTGGTCAAATCTCGTTTATTCCACAAAGTACTGAGGACAATACTTTTACTATCTCTTTCTCAGATGTAATTGAAGAACTTAATACCTTGATGCTCACAAATCCGGGCTTGAGTTACTTTGAAATAACTTGGAATGTTCGTGCATCAGATGGAATTGACACTACGGCATCTTTGAATGGTCCATTTACTTTTACAATAGATGCAGGCGCTTACCTATCAGCTCTTGAATTAGCAAGTTTACCAGAGGTTTTTGAATTACATCAGAATTACCCAAATCCATTTAACCCCAACACGGCGATAAGGTATGATGTTTCTGAAAATGACTTTGTTTCCATTCAAATTTTTGACGTTGTCGGTAGAAAAGTAAAAACATTATTAAACTCTAATGCACAACCTGGGAGGTATTCCATTACTTGGAATGGAACTAATGATTATGGTGAACCAGTTTCTGCAGGAATGTACTTTTATCAAATGAGAACATCTAGTTTTCAATCGGTCAAAAAACTGATTTTAATGAAATAAGTTTTTAAAAGGAGTTAGATTACAAATGGATTCTGTAAAGAATCCATTTGTACTTTACTGATAGGATATAATTTTTGAGAAATTATCTAATAACAACTATATGTCTCTTTGGCTTAATCAAAGCCCAGCCTAATGCGTTTCAATTTATTTCTACTAATACTGGTGGTATTATTCAAGGAACTCCTCTGATAAATGGATCTTCAGCTTCTTCAGATGATTGGATTGCTGCATTTGATTTAGAGGGTAATTGTGCTGGTGCTGCTCAATTGGTCTATATACCCGCCTATGGGAATGTTTTTTTTGGGGTTGGGTTAAGTAATTTTGTTATCTTTGGGGATGATCCAACCACAACAGACATAGATGAGGGAATTAATGCTGGAGAAGGGTTTATTCTTAAATTATGGGATTCAAGTTTAGATTTGATTATTGACCAAACAGATGAAAATGGAAATATAATTGTCCATGAAGGATGGCAGAGCTCTAATTTCACGCCCATAAATGGGTTTGACGATCCTTTTATTGAATTTAATTTTGTTGTTAATAATTCTGACCCTATCATTTTAGGTTGTTTAGTTACGGAGTTTTATGAGGACACAGAATATACATTTAATTTAATTGATTTTGAGTTTTTGGATGAAGATGGTATTTCTGATGATTACTTAGAAGTAATAGTTCTTACTGGAAATAATTATACATACTCTAGCAACACTGTTGCGCCTGATACAAATTTTTCAGGGGAAATTAATGTTAATTTTCAACTTAATGATGGATTTTCATCTAGTGAAATATTTGTTGCGGCAATAAATATTTTACCTGTTAATGATCCACCAGATATTATTTCTCAGGCTCTAGAAATTAATGTTAATGAGGATGAGGCAATTATTTTAGAATCATCAAATTTCAATATTTATGATGTTGATGGGGATGATTCTTTTTCAATTCTAATTAATGAAGGGGATCATTACTTTTTTTCCAACGATACACTATTTCCTTATCCAAACTATTTTGGAGTGCTGTCTGTTAATATTCAACCCAATGATGGACAAGAAAATGGCTTAGGGTCAAACTTTGAATCACTTGTGACTGTTTTACCAATTAATGATTCACCAGAAGTCCTAAATCTTGCAATCTATCCATCAATTCCTAATCAAGACGATACTCTCTTTGTGTCCTTTGAAGTATTTGACATAGAAAGTGGAACTGATTTGTCTACAACAATTCAGTGGCATAAAAATAATATCTATCAAGAGTCTTTTGATAATATGAGTTTTATACTTCCCTCAGAAACAACTTGTGAAGAGATTTGGTCTGCATCTGTTCAAGTCTTTGATGGGGAATCTAGCAGTGAAATGATAGAATCTAATTATGTTACCATTTGTGGAAACAATACCCCTCCAGTTTGGTTTGACGATAATGCAATTAGCTTTTCTATTTTAGAAGATAGTGATTCTAACCTTTTTGATTTATCCTCATTTATTGTTGATCAAGAACAGGCCTCTTCTCAAATAAGTTTTTTTGCTGAGTCTCAAGATGCTGATAGTCCTATCGAAGCAAATTTCATAAATGAAACTTTTGAACTAATGGTCGGAACTCTAATTGAAAATTACTACACCACTCTAGACTCTTCAATTAGCTTGTTAGTATGGGCAAATGATGGGTTAGGTGGTGCTGATACAACTCTAATTTATTTTATAATTGAGCCCGTAAATGATGCTCCACAGATAAATTCGGTTCCTGAAATCTCTATTCCTGAGGATAGCTTTTATACCCTTTTTATTGATTCTATTGACTATATTGATGTCGATATGGATGAGTGTTCACTTATAATTAATTCTGGAGACTCTTATTCTGTAATTGGAGATACAATTTTTCCACAAACAAACTATTTTGGTCTACTTTATGTTCCAATTGAAATTTCAGATGGTTCATTAGTAGATGTAGATACAATAGAAATAAGTGTTGAGGCACAAAATGATACCCCAACGGAATTTTCACTTATTTCGCCAGAAAATGGTGAAACAGTTTTAATTAACAGTGTAAATCAATACACATATAATCTATCATTTAACTGGGACCTCAGTTTAGATGTAGATGATACATTGAAATATGTCGTGTTCTTAGAAAATGATGAAATCAATCTTATTTTAGATAGTCTCCCTCAAAATAATTATCAAATTTCCTATGATAATTTAGTTACTGTTTTCGAATCTAATATGGTGAATATCTTTGAAGGTGTTTGGGGTGTTTATGCTACAGATGGGATAAATAGAACTTATTGTATTGAAAACTTTGAAATAGTGATTGATGCTCGAGAAATTTTGAAAAACGACCAAGAATTGAATCCAAAAAAATTTGTTGTTTTTCCAGCTTTCCCAAATCCCTTTAATATGGATATTAAATTCAAGATTTTTGTTAATAATAAACAAAGCCTTAGCATGAATATTTTTAATCTCAAAGGAGAGTTAGTAAAAAGTTTAATTAATAATAAAGTATTAGACCATGGAATGCATATTATGAGCTGGGATGGAAAAAATGATGATGGAAAGAATTGTGTAAGTAGTATTTACTTTTTAAATGTTAATCAAAAATCAAAAACGTATAAGCAAAAGCTGTTGTTATTAAAATAAATTGGAGTCTCAATGAAATATAAAAAAACAATCATATCTTTATGCTTATTAGGGTCATTTTGTTTTTCACAATTTGTCTTTAATGCATCTCCTTCTTCAGGCCTAATGTATGGGCAAGCAACCTTTAATGGTGCGAGTCCTGAGCCAGGAGATTGGATAGGGGCATATAGGTCTACTTTTCCAAGCGATACTATCTGTGTTGGAGGTAATCGTTTGGAATTTAACAATGGATTAGCATATATCGTAATGCAAATTTATGGAGATGATCCCGAAACGATAGAGTCCGATGGCATGGTCTCCGGACAGTCATTCTTCTTAGTTTTATGGGATTCATCTTTAGCACAATCAGATCCAAATTCAGCGATATATTGTCAACAAGGATTAACTGAATATGGTGGATGGGAAAACACAAATGGAGCGCCACTTCCAGATTATAGTGACTATACCATGGTATATGACTTTTCTGAAAGCATATATCTTGATGTTGTGAAACAAGACCAAAATAATTTTTTTCCGAACAAAATGCGGTTGCATGGCAACTTTCCAAATCCTTTCAATCCTTTGACAAAGATAGCTTTTTCTATTTCCGAGCAAATGGATATTGAACTGACCATCTATAATATTAATGGTAAAATAGTTTACAGTAAAAAACATGGGAACCTTAACTCTGGCTATAATATTCTTTCATGGAATGGAAAAGCCAATGACGAATCTAATGTCTCTTCAGGTGTTTATATCTACAAAATTCTTTCTGATAAACAAGAATTATCTGGAAGGATGGTTTTTATGAAATAAGTTTTGTTTTACCTAACAAAAAAGTTCAGAGACTATTAAATCTGAACAAAATAAAAAGGGCGCTTTTAACTTTTGACGCCCTTTTTATTTATAAACTTAAATGATTTTTATTTTAAATAGAACATGACTCCTTTTAATTATATGAAAAATTAGGAAAGAAAAGGACATCAATATAAAGCCAATGACAATACAATTAATTATATAGTACGGCCAGTCACCAAAAAGAAGAGGATTATCAACATTAGGTGCTGATCTTAAATACATGTAATTCCCTCCTGTTATCCAACAAATTATCCCTACAGGTAAAATCATAAACACAGAAAAAAGAAAGCTGTAAACGATTGAAAATTTTCGCAACGTTAATTTATCAATAAAGATATTCCATAATGGGAATATAATAATTAAAGAATGATGAATAAAAAAAGTGATATAATTTGTCCAATTATTATAATCGCTCATGTCTGGCGTGAAAATTGCTAAAAGGGCTGAAATAATTCCAATGAGAAAAGTAAACTCAAAGCAAAATTGATTCTTTTTATACAATGAATATAAGCCCATATATAATCCATAATGACATAAGTGTAATGGCAGATCTCTTTTCAAAGTTAGACCATTAAAATCGATACGACCCAAATAATCTGCAATTTCCTGGCCAATTGTGAAAACAATTAAATATTTAATAACCAAATTTTGCTCTTTCCGTGTTAACCTGGTTGAGATAACTAGTAATAATACAATAAATAATAAAGAGCAAAGTATTGCTATTTGATGATAGGCGTCAAAGAGTTTTAGGCCTTGAAGTTTTTGAGGTTGCATAAGCTACTTAAGATAAATCATTTTCCCGAAAACCTGCTTCTTAAATGATTTTAATTGATAAAAATATATTCCTCCTGGTATAGCCTTCCCATAATTATCTTTTGCGTTCCAAGTATATTCATTTAGTCCTCTTTTTAACAAATCTAAATAATCTTTTTTAATTATTTTTCCATTTAAATTATAAATAGATAGTGCTATAGATTGATCATTATCAACAATAAATTTTATTTTTGTAGTAGAATTAAAAGGATTGGGAACGTTTATTGGTTTAAAGCTTGTTTTATCTTGCTCTTTTTTAATACTTAAAGGTTCAGTTTTGTATATATTGTATGTAAATGTTTTTTGTTCTTTATAGAAGGGCTGCGTTTTAATATTTATAGTAATTGAATTAATACCATCGTTAAGCGAAGCGGAAGGGATTTCGACAAGTATGGTTTGCTCTGCTCCAACTTCAAATTGATTTTCATAAAAAAGATCTTCTTGACTTTCTGCATTGAATAAAAAAATCAAATTATTAGGACTTTCATTAAATAAATTGAAACGTATATTTTCATTGTCTTCAATATTAATTCCAGGAATATCTTGATCAATATATTCATAGTTTTTTGCGATAAAGCTGTAGGTTTGTGGATACAGCGTTTTAATCCTAAAGCCCCTGTATAAAGCATTATGACAATCCCATAGCCCTAAATTTGCTTTCCATACAATTTCATGGTTGGGTGTTACTTCTATTATAGATCCACATTGATTCCCCGAAGTAATTTGATAATTTCCGTTCTCAAGTACTTGAACACTACCCATTCCGATTGCATAGTATTGTTTAGGGAGAACATACTCCCAAACAACTTCACAATCATTATTCTCTTCATTAATTGAAATCTCAAATATTCTGGTAAGGCTATCTAAACCGATTAACGTCTCACTTAAATTTCCATTATCATAAAATAAAATATTTCCGTTGGGAAGTGTCTCAGCTTCGTGCTGGAAACTAAAAAGTAAATCATTGCACAGATGAACATCCCCACTTTCCATATAGGGAGTTGGTAGTCCCATCATCCAATCAATTTCTCCAGAAGGGTATTTTATTTTTGATATCCTTGAAATGTGTCTATTTGAAACATAAAAGGCACTTTGCGTTTGATCGAAGTAAATCGAATTTGTATGAAGCCAGTCATATCCCCAACCCTGTAGCCACCACCAAGTTCCACCATGCAAATCAACATCGCTTGTTGTATAATGATCAAAGGGATTCCATGTCCAAAGTTCTTGGTTGTTTGCCATATCATAAATAACAAGTTCTTGACCGAACCAATAAACTTCATTTGTCTCTCCGTCAGCCTCGTATCCCAAGCTTTGCAAATAATCTGTCCATCCACCAATAGGAATAGGTCCAAGCTGGTCAACTCTTCTCATCCCAACAATATTTCCATTTGGCAATCGCCTCAGATCATGAGGATCAAGGGCTGTTCCATTGGGTTCCGCCCAAATTATATTATGGTAGGAGTCGAATTCAATACCCCTTATCCAGGCATTGTCATTTGGAAAATCTTGTGCTCCATACATTTGCCCATGTTCATCTACATGGCTGACCATTACATTTAGATTTCCATCATTCCAGATTTCATCTCCATTTTCATTTATAATACCACTATTCCAATTCCACCATACACCAAAAACCGTTAAGTGGCCTTGATGATTGTTTTCATTAAGAACATCGGCGCTTGATAAAGGGAATTTTTGCTCCCCAATATAGAAGACTCTCGGTTCAGTTTCATGTATGATATTTTCTAAACTATCTAAAGCGATTACTTTCCAGTATACAGTTTGATCCCAAGTAAAATTATTTTTATCAATATATGTAAGAGTACTGTCCACAATGTCAACTAATAAGGAATCAAAGTTACTATTATTAGATGCTTTTAAATTATATTTTGAAGCTAAGGGAATTTGTTCCCACGAAAATTTAATGTGAGTTGCAAATATTAATTTTTGATCCTCAGGTAAAATTAAGTTACAAAATAAACAATTTATCAATAAAAGGAGGGCCAGAAGTTTATTTTTATAATTCAAAGTTCTTAAAGGATATTTAAGTAAATCTTATATAAAAATTGTTAGGTGGTTGTTAGTAAAAAAAACGACTAACATTAAAAAATTACTAACAAAAAACTATTACAATATTATACTAAACTGATTCTTTTCTAACATAATTCTAATTTATTTGAAAAAATTTTTAACATCTTTAAATACACAAAGTTTAATAAAAGGAATGAAATGAAAAAAACTCTACTTCTGTTTTTGTTTATAGGACTAACCTTAGGTAGTCAAATTGGAACTGTTCCAATCAAAAATAAATTCATTAAGCCTAAGATCAAAAGCAAAATATCAATTGAATATCCTAAAAATAAAATATCAAGTAAAATAAATGGGAAAAGTTTAGCTGAATATTATATTGACGAAAAAGGGAATGTTTATGGTATAATAATCATCAATTCTTTAGGAGGCGAATTTGATGATGCTATTATTGAGGCTGTTAGAGAATTCAAGTATAAACCGGCGATGATAAATAATAAAGCAATAAAAGTAAAATATCGATTACCAGTACATTTTAAATCTTATTAAATAAATTAATGAATCAATTAGAAACCTTTAGAAGATAAGTTTTTTTACGTTCCTAATCTAAATATAACAAATAATTTATATTTTAAGTTTCTATGAATTTAAATAAATTGGTAATTGTTGTATTAAGTTTAATTTTTTGTCAACCATTGGCCAACCTTTTAAAGCCGGCATTAAATCAAGAGTTGAATTATATACATGTCCCATTTGAGTGGAATCAACAACCTGATGCTGTTTCTTATTACTTTGAAATAGATACATTAATTGCATTTGAAAACCCATTGACTGATTCAATAATTGAGAGAAATTACCTATTATTAGATAGCAAAATTGATTGGGACAAAAGATACTATTGGAGAGTAAAGTCTATTTTTGGTGATGGAAATACCGGACATTGGATAGGGCCATCTATCTTCTTTACTAAACAATCTGTTGTAGAACAAATTAATGTGGAAATTTTCCAGGAGCAATTAATTCAACCAGGACTAACTGGTTTTGGTGGTTGGTCTCCTGAATGGCGGTCTGCTATAGTTGATAAGAATGGAAAAGAAATATGGAATGATAATGGTTTTGCAATTAAACTAAGTATGATTGATTCGTTAGGTCGACTGTATGGTTTTAGTTTAACCAATTGGCCCGCGTATACGGGGGTTAAAATTAATGTTGATGTCGATCCAATTTGGCATCCTGAAAATACACATGTAGATGACCATGAAATTATTGAACTCAAAAATGGAAATTTTATGGGATTTACTTTCGATGATAGATTGGGGTTCATTCCATCGGATAATTATATGACAGATGCATTCAGAAGTTTGGGATATGCGGCAGATGATTCGACACTTGAGTTCATGTGGCGAGGACATGTAATAACAGAGTGGAATAAAGAAAAAGAAATTGTTTGGACCTGGAATGCTTGGGATCATTTTTCTATGGAAGATTATGATAATAATGGATTCACTTGGTGGGCAGCCTTTAATTGGGGAGGACAGTTTTATGATTGGATGCATTCAAATTCAATTTTTTTTGACGAAACAAATGATCATGTTTATATGTCAACAAGACATTTATCAAGAATAACTAAAATTAGTTATCCTTCAGGTAATGTAATATGGAATATGGGATTGCCTTCTCCTTATATGGAGACGGGTGATGAAAGTATTTGTACTGATTTACTATTTAGTTTTCAGCACCATGCTCAAATACTGGATAATGGTAATTTGCTCTTTTTTGATAATGGTAATCTAAGCGATCAACTTTTTAATATTGAAAATAGAATATCTAGAGTCATTGAACTTGAGGTTATTGGAGACAGTACTTGTAATGTAGTTTGGGAGTATAATTTTCCTCCAAACCTATTTGGAAGTGCGGGAGGGGGTGTATTTGTTTTACCTAATAACAANAAGCTAATTTATACTTTGGGAGATGGAGCAGGAACAAATGAACCTACTATTTTAGAAATTGATGAATATGACCAACTTGTTTGGGAGTTAAAATTACCGGGCCATGCTCTTCACAGACCATTTAGAATCCCTTCNCTGCATCCAGACGGTTTTAGTATTGTCTTTGATAATTATAAAAATTTTTCATTAAATGACGACAATACCGATGGAATTATCATTGATGATGTAAACACAGATTTATCTTTTACTGTTTTTAATGAAAGCGATTATGATCAACCATATGTTTTTATATTATCAGATCAAAACAACTGGTTTGGATATATAAATGATACAATTTTGATAGAATCTAAAGATCAATTTGAGATTAATATTAGACCGATAGTACAAATTCAAAATCAAACAAGTTTGACAATGACATCCTTCCCACTTTTTCATGACTATAATCAAAAAGAATTATCATTTGAAGTTTACAACCTATCTAATGAGTTAAAATTAAACAAAGGTTTTCAAACCAAAAAGTTTACATTGAATGATGCATATCCAAATCCATTTAATAATAAAACCAGCATAGATTTTTATTTGCCGAAAGAGGGGAATGTAGAATTGATAATTTATAATTCTAAAGGCTATCTTGTCACAAAAATTAATAAATTGTTTCTTTCACAAGGCCATAAGTCTCTCTCTTGGGATGGAAAAAACAGCTTAGGGATGCAAGTAAGTGCAGGTTTATACTTTTATCAATTAAATTTCAAGAATATGTCTCAAACTAAAAAATTCATTTATTTAAAATAGATTTATGCTTGATTAAGACAATAACAGGTCAGAAATAAATTAAATGGTCAAAAAATATCTTTCTGAATTCATAGGAACCTTTCTTTTAACATCTTGTGTAGTAGGATCGGGCATAATGGCTGAAAACCTTTCCAATGGAAATAGCGCATTAGCTTTATTATGTAATACAATTGCGACAGGAGCAATACTGTTTGTAATAATTAAAATGCTTTCCCCTATTTCAGGGGCACATTTTAATCCAGCAGTTAGTTATATTTTTTATTTAAAAAANGAATTAAGAAAAAAAGACTTTTACCAGTATGTATTAGTTCAATTTATTGCGGCGGGNTTTTCTGTTATCCTCGTTCATTATATGTTTGGACTCAGCATCTTCCAGATTTCAAATAATCATCGAGGTGAAATGGAGATGCTTGTTAGCGAGGCCCTTGCTACTTTTGGCTTAATATCAACCATATTACTTATAAGAGAAAGTGACGAAAGTGCAGTTGCTACAGGGGTTGCCCTTTTTATATGTGCGGGTTATTGGTTTACACCATCTACCTCATTTGCAAACCCTGCTGTTTTATTAGCAAGAGTATTTACAAATTCTTTTACAGGAATTGCACCTAGTTCTGTACTGTACTTTTTTGTTGGTCAACTTTTAGGGGCATTAATTGGTTTTTACTTTTATAAACTATTGAAAAANTAATTATAGAAATGAATAAAAAACTTAAAACNTATATTCAGAAAGTAATTTTAGACATTGATAAAATTCCGNATAAAAGAAAAAAATTGTTATTAGANATAGTAGATTACATCAAACANGGTTNTCTTAATGAAANCATGGCAAATATTATTTTTATTTGTACTCATAATAGTCGAAGAAGTCAACTAGCNCAATGTTGGAGTNTTGCTTCTTATCAATATTANAAATTAAAAAACATAAAGTTTTTTTCAGGCGGTATGGAGATAACGTCGTTTAATCTAAATGCCTTAAANGCTTTANAACGTTCAGGTTTTANTATTGATCAGAAAGGTCAAAAAGAGCANGTNTATTTNTTAAAAACTTCTAAAAACTCTGATGGGCAAAAGTTTTTCTCAAANATGTACGACTCNAAGAGCAANCCNAAAAGAAAGTTTCTTGCNATAATGACGTGTTCTGACGCAGATAAAAAATGCCCAGTTGTTAGAGGGGCTGATAAAAGAATATTTCTCCCTTATCAGGATCCTAGAATTTCAGATGGTTTAGACTTAGAAGAATCAGTTTATGATCAATCGTGCTATATTATTGCTCAAGAAATGTTTTATATCATGAAAAAGGTAAAAGAGATCATTTAAAACTTGCTGTTAAAGCAAGGTATGAAAAGTAAAGAAGGTCTTGGTCTCGACCTATCATTGGTTCAGGTTGGTATAATGCTAAACCAGATTCAAAAGAAAGGTTGTCTGAAATATTTCTTTTAATAATAAAATCTATTTCATTTCCATAGTTTATATCATTAACTCCACTTTTAAAACTATGAACTGCAATTAGTAGTTTAGATCCAAATAAAAAGTTGAGATAAGTCTTTGCATTTAATTCTCTTAATCCATCATGACTGTGATTCATNAAGCTTTTATGAAGTCCATAGTCATAAAAGCCATGAAATTTATGCCTAGCTCCAAAAAATTTGGAGAAACCTTCTAGGTTGGTGGTTGAGCTATCATCTCCAGAAACATAATCAAAACCAAGAGCAATGTTATTTATATATGGAATATTTTTTGGTTGAAAACCAAAGTTTAAAGATAGAAGACTCGAGGAAGAAATATTTTCACTCGTCTGCAATGCATATTCACCCTCAAGGTTAAAGCGGCTTAGGTTTGCATCTACTCTGGTTCCTATTGTGGTATATGAATTAGCGCTTTCAGAATTTGTAAAATCTATAAAATAAAGTTCATACGATGTTTTGTCTACTGAGGCTATATATATTCCATTTAACCATGAATCTTTACGATCATCATGGTAATCGTTAAACTTTTCATTTATTCCAAAAGAAAAGGTTTTGAAGTCAAATTTATTAAAGAGATTTTNTGATATCAAAAAACCTTCAAATGTTCTTCCTGTATTATTCCAATTGTTCTTTGAAATGANTCGTTGATTTCCCAAGGCTAGTTCAAATCGACCAAACTGACATGAAACATTCTCTAAAAGAAAGTCTTGGATTTTGAAGGAAACCTCATATAAAAAAGGGCTTGGTGGCCGAGAAGTAACCCCAGAGTAATTACTCTCTTTTCCTATTACCATAGACTCTTGTAGAATAAAAGAGGAAGAGGTTTTTCCAAAACCCATCGAAAACCCAAANCGAGATCGCATCTCAGATAATGATGAAGTGGCACCTTCGGCTGAATTTTTATCCTGTAAAATTCTATACCTTAAGTTTCCAATCCACTTTACATCATCCGCTCTTGGAAAGTTTATCAAAACTAAAATAAAAATATACGTTGTTAAAATTTTAATAGGTTTGTTATTCATAAGCCCCTTTTACTTTTAAGGACGCGAAATTAAAATACTTTTTTTAAAATACTACTATTAATTATGAAGGAGGTTTATAGCCAATATATTCGAATGGATTTACAATGGTTGTTGTTATGTTTTTGAGGTGAGCTCCAACACGNTTTAGNTATCGAGCATATAACGCAACAGAGGTTGTTTTTGAGGTGTCTTTAAATGAGCTTTTTCCAGAAATACAGTCATTTACAATTAAATCAGACTTACTTGTTAGGTTGTTTTTATATGTTTTTAAAAGTTTTAAAGCAGAATCTTGGTCTTGGTTGTCTAAGGCCAAGATTGTTTTGTTAAAGCGTTCAATGATTTCTTGTTCAATGTCATGCAAGTCTGAAGATATCTTCTCGGAGATTATCTTTTTAGGGTGGTTCATTGCAAGATCCAATATGTTTTTGGTATAATCTCCAACTCTTTCAATATCCACAACAATATTTAACAAAACGAGCCCATTTGGTAAATGGTTTAGATCGTTTGAAACAGCAAAATGAGTGATTACTTTTTTTCTAACGTCCATTTGGAAGTTGTTAATTTCTTGATCTCTCTTTTTTAATGCTTTTATTTCGGTTTTTTNTCCGCCTTCTCTTAAAAAGAAAACGGCCTTTTCAAATATTTCATTTGATAAGCGNATCATATTATATGANTCNTTCCAGGCCTGAGAAAGAAGGTCATCAGATTTCCATAGATTTACCACATCATTAAATATTGCCATGTTNNCCTTNTGTNTTTNTGTTTAATTTAACTCTTCTTATTGACTTAATAAAATAATTGCNAGNGGNANNGCAACAAACATTATTAAGAGNTATATAATTGGAATTAGTTTGTTTTTCACAGCGTAGTCAGATATTAGGTCTGCACACTTTAAAGGTATTTCTCTTAATGGTTTGATGCCATAAATTATCAAAATCCCAAAAATATTAAAAAACAGATGACTACCAGCCGCAACTAAAGCAGAGACGGTTCCTGTTAAGGCTGCAAGCAGAGCGGTAATTGTTGTTCCAATATTTGCTCCAAGTGTAAAAGGGAATATTTTTCTTAAGGTTAAAACCCCAGCTCCGGCAAGGGGAACAACCAAAGAGGTTGTTATGGAACTACTCTGAACCATGATAGTGAGAAGAATACCAAAGCAAAGAGCTCGCATTGCTGTTTTAAAGATATATTGATCAAAAAAAGCTTCGATCTTTTCAAGGACCAAGCTTTTTAGAAGCTTGACAATNGAATAGAGCATTAAAAATGTAATAAGCACACTAATCACCAAAAAAACAATATTATTATCAAAAGTAAATTGTTCTATAAACTTTGAGCCAGATTTTACTGCAAGTTTAATTGGGCTTTTTGCTTGTAGAACATCTACGTTTTCAATCTTTCCAAAGATAGCATTTCCACACCATTCAGCAATTCTTTGAATTCCATGAAAAGCCATTTCAAGAGGAAATAAAATTAAAACAGCTAAAATATTGAAAAAATCGTGAACAGTAGAAGCCGCAAAAGCTCTTTTAAACTCTTTTCCTTGNTTAATATGTCCAACAGAAACAATAGTATTGGTTACCGTTGTTCCAATATTGGCACCCATTATCATTGGAACGGCTCCTGAAAGAGAAAGAGTTCCGCTGCTCACTAAGCCAACAATTAATGANGTTGTGGTTGATGAACTTTGAAAGAGAACCGTAGAAAACACTCCAATAAAAAGCGCAATAATGGGATTACTTGTTGTAGTAAAAATTGAATCAGCAACCTCAGAGCCCATATGTTTAATTGCAGAGGACATTCCGTTAATACCAACGAGGAATAGATACAAAGCAATAACGACACAGAGCGCTTTAAATAAGCTATAAAAGAGGTCTTTATTTTGATTAGCCATAGGTTGTTGGTGTGAGGCCATAGTACAGAACTTATGTTAGTTTTATATTAGGTCGCTATNCTAATCTAATGNTTAAANCATCGAGTATTAGTAAACANCATTGAAATATCATATTCATTNCACGCTTCAATTACNTCGCNATCTCTTATTGANCCCCCCGGTTGAATAATGGTTTTTATNCCCGTTTTACCAACAGCATCAATGCTATCTCTAAAGGGGAAAAAAGCATCCGAAGCAAGAGAAGAACCNTTGACCTTAGCCCCCCCCTTTCGAAGAGCCATGTGAACCGCATCGACCCTACTAACTTGGCCGGCCCCCAGCCCAACGGTTGTATTATCTTTAGCTATAAGGATTCCATTTGACTTTGCGTGGCGTAGAACTTTCCAAGAAAACAGAGCGGTTTCAATATCTTTTTTTGAAGGTTTTCGATGAGTTACAATCTCTAAATCTTGACTACTCAAAGCCTTAATATCAACCTCTTGTGTTAAAATTCCTCCATCAATATTTCTCACTTCTAACTTTGGCTTTCGCTTAGATAAAGACCTTGTTTCTAAAACCCTCAAGTTCCTTTTCTTTTTAAAAACATCTAAAGCAAGAGGATCATATTCTGGAGCTATAACAATCTCTACAAAGACTTTAGAAATTTCTTTAGCTATTTCAAGGCTACACTTTCTGTTTAAAGCAATTATTCCCCCAAAAGCAGAGATGGGGTCTGCCTTAAATGCCTTAATGTAACTTTCAAGTATGCTTTCACCGGTTGCAACACCACAGGGGTTTGCATGTTTTACAATGACGCAAGTCGGTGTCTCAAATTCTTTAATGCAGGAAAGAGCACCATCTGAGTCCATTATGTTGTTGTAAGAAAGTTTTTTTCCTTGATGGGTTTTTGCATTTAATATATTATTTGAATCATCGTTTGGTATTTGATAGGCTGCGGCATTTTGATGCGGGTTTTCCCCATATCTCATATTAGAGTGTTTGGTGAAAGTAAGAGAGAGGTTTTCTGAAAACGTCTCTTGTTTTAGATAATTATGTATAATTGTATCGTATGCTGAAGTATGACCAAAGGCATCTGCTGAAAGAGTTCTTCGTGTATTGAAAGAAATTTTTCCAGTTTTTTTAAGTTCATTAGTAATTACTTCATAATCTTTGTGGTTGGTTCCTACGCATACCCAACCACAATTTTTTGCTGCGGAGCGAACCATAGTTGGTCCTCCAATATCAACATTTTCAAGGGCCAGTGATAAATTACAATCTTCTTTAGTAATG
>NZIX01000025.1 GCA_002691785.1 Fidelibacterota bacterium
TTAGATAATGAAATAGACCTTATTGATATGTCAGTTTTTTCTAAAATGTGGCGTTGGAAGTATTTTAATCTATCCTATGACTCTATAAATTATGCTGCAAAAAACTCTTATCATCTGGATGTAGATGTGCGAGGTGATAAACTATTAGTAAACATTCCTGAAAATATAAATATGGCTGAATTTCTTATTGGAAATACAAGTTTGGATATTTCAAACTTTAGTATTTCAAATATTAAACCTTCAACATCTTTTTTTGATGCACTGGATAGTATAAAAGGTTTGAAGCAGTTTTCTTTTGCTGATAAAAATGGCTTAGATTCAGTTCTAATGATTAATATCCCAAAGGATGAAGAAATTCTTGATGCAAAAATTCAATATTTATTTTTGAATAAATTTGGAGATACTCTTTCATATGGTCAAGAAGAGTATCTTTTAGAAATTTTACCGGATCATTTTAAAGTATACAGTAATTATCCAAACCCGTTTAATCCTAACACAAATATTCGGATTGATTTAGCAAAACAAAACAATGTTGAAATAATAATTTTTGATATATTGGGAAGGGAAATCTTTAATAAAAAATTAAATAATCTAAGAGNAGGCAGACATCAATTTATATGGGAAGGTGTTAATAATATNGGTAATCAAGTCAGTTCAGGTGTTTATATAATTCAAACAAAATCAGGAGTTAATTCACATATCCAAAAAGCCCTACTATTAAAGTAGAACATTAATTATTTACATTTTCTCCGGCGCTGAAATTCCAAGAATCTTTAATCCATTACCCATAATATACTTAACAGATAAAATAAGATCTAGTCTTGCAGATGAAACATCTACATCATTAGTGAGAACTCGACATTTAGCATAAAATTTATGAAATCGAGTTGCTAGATCTTGGAGGTAGTTTGCAAGATTTTGAGGTTCAAAGGTTTTGAGAGAGTTTTCAATAATATTGGGAAANNTAATCATGTGTTTTATTAGTTCAAGTTCTCTTGNATGGGATAATAAATTATAGTTTTTGTTATTATTAAAGTTCATTCCTAATTCATTACCTCTTCTTATAATACTTGAAATTCGAGCATAGGCATATTGTAGATAAAAAACTGGGTTTTTATCAGATTGATCTTTTGCTAGATCTAAATCAAAATCAAGGTGTGTATTCATACTTCTCATGATGAAAAAGTATCTTATAACATCTGGACCAACTTCTTGGATTAATTCATCAATGGTAATAAAGTTTGCCTTTCGAGTCGACATTTTATATTTTTTNCCANTTTTAATCAANGTCACAAATTGATANAGAAGAACTTTGATATGATCTGTNTTTAAATTNAANGCNTNGAGNGCNCATATAACATCNGGGTANGCATCAGCATGATCTGTNCCAAAAATATCAANAATNANATCNAANCCTCGATCAANTTTATTTTTATGATAAGCNGTATCNGGTACTCTNTATGTAGGTTCACCACTCTTTTTAATATAGACTCGATCTTGTTCNTTGCCNANAGCAGTTGCTTTAAACCAAGTTGCACCNTCTTTTTTNTAAAGNAACTTTTTTTGAGTTAGNTTCGANANCATATCTTCAATATCACCATTTTCATAAAATGTTTTTTCATTGCTGAATTGATCAAAATGAATTTTAAGTTTTTTAAGAGATTTTTTAATTTGATTAAAAATTATGCGCTCAGCTTCTTTTTTAAAATGTAAGCTTTCAANAGTTAGATTTTTACCATGCTTCTTGATAATTTGTTTAGCAATGTTTTTTATATAATCACCTTGATAACCATCTTCAGGAAACTTATGNTCCTTACCCAAAATTTCAAAATATCTAGCTTTTACTGAATTTCCTAACATTCTCATTTGTCTACCAGCATTATTAAAATAATATTCTCTAGTTACTTTATATCCATTCCACTCCAAAATATTTGAAATAGAATCTCCTAATATTGCATTTCTTCCATGTCCAATAGTAAGAGGTCCTGTAGGGTTTGCGCTTACAAATTCTACATTTGCTGTTTTCCTTTTTCCAATTGAGTTTTTACCATAATTATCTTTTTCTATAAGTATCTTAGTGATCTTTGATTGAAGNAAAGAATTTTTAATTTTAAAGTTAATAAATCCTGGTTTGGTAATTGTTATTTGTGCAATAGNTTTTAAGTTTTTATTTGAAAGCTCTTTTAAAATTATTTCACATATATCAAGAGGGNTTTTTTTTAAATCTTTTGTTAGAAGGAGCGCAATATTAGAGGAAAGATCTCCAAATTTTGGATCTTTTGAAGGTATGATTGAAAACTTAACCTTTGGATAGTAAAGGTCCTCTAAAATCGAATCTATATTATTATGTAATAGAGATTTCAGATTTTTCATTATGATATTTATTNAGAGGAGCATCTGCCCAAAGTCTTTCTAAATTATAGTATTCTCGTTCTTCACTTTTAAAAATNTGGACTATAATATCAAAATAATCTAAGAGTATCCAATTCTGATTTTCATACCCTTCGATGTGATGTGGCTTTTTGTTTGTTCCTTTTCTAATATGATCACTAATTGCTTTTACTTGAGGCTCTGAATTACCAGAGCATATTACAAAGTAGTCTGTNANAGATGAGAGNCCTCTAAGGTCTAAAACATTTAACTCTATAGCTTTTTTACTAAGCGCAAGATCAACTATTTTNNTAAGGGNACNATGGTNTTTTACAAAATNNATTGACTTATTTGACATCATTAATTCTTATCAAAGAAATTAGAAATTTCATTAAANGATTTTATATCTTTNCCTAGAATTACGGTGACATCNACTCCTAATGATTCATCAGGATCAATTTTAATATGACTAGTATCATTTGGAGATATTTGAAAGGACTCTGCAACCGCTTTTAGGCTTTTAATGTTTTCATTCCTGCCAATAATTATAGTTTTAGGGTAGTTATATCTATCAGCATTATCAGATCTAACGACATCTATTTGTTTAGACCTAAAAAAGTCGGTTGTCTTAGCGGCGAGTCCTTTTATACCACATCCATTTAGGACTTCAATCTTAATATCTTGTATAGGACTTTCTTGATAGATATCTAATGCAAGAGGTTGATTTTCAGATTTAGGGAATGTTACTTTGATGGGTACTCCATCTTGTGCTACATTACGCGAAAATGAATAGATAAAACCTAAGAGCAAGACTCCAGCTATACCAATCGATACATTTAGAAGATGGTTTTCAGAGTTTCTAACTTTAATTTTTTTACGGATCACTTAATCAAATAGTTGACTATTCAAAAATGAACTTTGATTAGAGCTTTTATAATAAGGGAAAGATTGAAATTTTAGTTCTATAAAAGAATTTTTTGAAGATCGATACCTTAAACCTAAATCATAACCTACATTCATTTGATTTAAAGACCCNGGCATTTNAGAATTATATGGAGAATTCTGTTTANAAAGGGTAATGTTTGAATTAAAAAGGAGGTTTTCATTAATTAGGTAAGAAATATTATTNGTATATCCAGCAATAGAGGTACTNTNATTATTAANATTATGCATAGACATNGNAAAGCTATGNTTTATATTAATTCGATNANGACTGAATATTGATGAAGAGTTNTCTAATTCTCCATTCAGGTTTGTTGGCAAACTNTTAATCGGNGTCTNGTGCNTAAATTGAGCATAAGTNTCCTCGAATACTANGAAAAGNAAAGTAAAATATAATATANNTTTCATCATTTGGATNGTAAGTTACTAAAATATNGGATAACGAGNAATATACACTTATAGATTAATTATAAGCATTATCTATAATTGCACCTCCTAAACATTCATTTTNATCNTAAAAAACTATAGATTGTCCTGGNGCNANAGCAAATTGAGGGTTNTCAAATTTAACCTTAATTATCTTAGAAGTTAGTTCAGTGATTGTACAAGAAGCATCTTTCATTCGATATCGAATTTTTGCTTTAAGTCTTCTTTTTGAAGGTTCAATTCCTGAAATCCAATTTATACTTGNACCATCTAATNGTTTTTTATANANATTCTTATGGTCATGNCCTTGATCTACAATCAAGGTATTANTTTTTAAATTTTTTGAAATAACATACCATGGGGCATTAAGTTTATTNTTTGAACCNCCAAGACCNAATCCCTTTCTTTGACCAAGCGTATAATACATCAANCCATCATGATNNCCAATTTCTTCGCCNGAGGATGTTTCTATTTTTCCAGGCATTGCGGGAATNTATTCTTTTAAAAACTCTTTAAAATTTCTTTCTCCAATAAAACAGATACCTGTGCTATCTTTTTTATTGAANTTATTAAATCCTAATTCTTTAGCATATTTACGAACTTNCAATTTATNNAAATTACCTAANGGGAATATAGCGTTNCTTATTTGAGACTGATTAAGNCCATATAAAAAATAACTTTGATCNTTATTATCATCAGAGCCTTTATATATTTTTACTTTACTGTTGATTAATTTGGATNGAACATAATGACCTGTCGCCATTTTATCAGCGCCTAATTGAATCGCATANTTTAAAAATTCTTTNAATTTAATTTCAGTATTACAAAGAATATCAGGNTTAGGAGTTCTTCCCGATTTGTATTCGGAAAGAAAAATTTTAAAAACTTTTTCCCAGTATTGTTTAGAAAAGTTAACAGTCCTTAAAGGNATTTTAAGTNTGTTGCAAACTTGAAGAGCATCAAGGTAATCTCGTTCAGAAGTACAGTACTCAGAATTCTCAACCCAGTTTTTCATAAACACTGCTTCTACTGAGTATCCTTTTTTTATGAGGAGGTAAGCAGAAACAGCGCTGTCTACACCTCCACTCATGCCAACGATAATATTTTTCATTTTTTAAATTAAAATCTCTTCTAGTTTAAGTAATAAGTATTGAAGGTCTTTTTTTGAGTTTTTTGAACCAAAACTAAATCGTATTGTGGAAATATTTTGTTCATTAGTTAAATCAATTGCATTTAAAACAATTGATGGTTTTACATCACCAGATCCACAAGCAGCACCATTTGCGACATAAATTCCGACTCGGTCTAATTTAGCTAGTATAATATCTGATCTAAAACCAGGAAAAGACACACTAACTAATCCAGGGAGTTTACTTTTCCTGTTTCCATTAAAAATTGCTTTTGGATAAATTAACTTTAGTTTAGAAATAAACTCTGTTTCTAAGGTTCTTAATTTTTCAATGTTTTGATCTAAGTTTTTCTTTGCAATTTCTGCAGCTAGACCCATTCCCGCTATAGAAGCTGTATCTTCAGTTCCTGCACGAAGCCCTCTTTCTTGTCCTCCTCCTATTAAGAAAGGAGTAATATTTCTTTTATCTTTTACATATAAAATTCCAATGCCTTTTGGTCCATAAAATTTATGTGCTGAAAGACTTAAAAAATCAATTCCCATTTTATTTACATTTAGTTTCATTTTACCAAAGGAATGAACTGCATCTGAATGAACTAGAATATCCTTTTGATGTACAGTTTCTATAACTTTTTGAATCGGTTGAATCGTTCCAATTTCATTATTTGAAAGCATTATTGATATTAAACCTGTTTTTAATTTGATCTCTTCTTTTAAGCGATCTATAGATATCACACCTTTGGAATCAACGGAGCATAAACTAAAATCGATTTTATATTTTTTTAAAAANTCTAAAACATTNAAAATAGCNGGATGTTCAATNACATCTGAAATAATATGATTCTTNCTCTTACCTAATCTTGACCAAAGNACTTGATTATTTGACTCNGTTCCTCCACTGGTAAATATAATCTTATTAGGCTCTGTACCAATTGCATTTGCAATTTTTTCTCTNGATTGNTCTATTAAAGATCGAGCAATNCTACCTTTTTTATGAATACTAGATGGATTTCCGTAATTACNTTTTTGAACTTCACTTATAAGTTCTAACACATCAGGGTGTATTGGGGTCGTAGAACTATGATCAAAATAATACAAAACTAAATTAAAATTTTTTAGAAGTTAAACTAATATAAATAGGGTTATAAGTCGTTTCGAATTGAAGCAAACTTGATAGTTCTTTTAAGGTTCTTGTAGAATGGTGGCTTTCTATCTGAGAGGCGTTTTTTTGTGATTTTTGAGTTATAATCAAAGCGCTTAATATCCCAAAATATTTTATTTTCTTTAACTGTTAAAAATGCGACTGATCCACGCTTATCTCTATCAAAAGGTAGTCCTGTTGCACCTTGACAAAGGATCGTTAGATTTTCCACTACTTGATGCCGAGGAACATGGACATGTCCATGGACTAAGGCGACCTGTTCTATTTCAGGATTATTTTCAATAATAGAATCTCTCCAAGAAAGAGCCTCAGGAATGCTGGGTGGTTTATCATCCCTTTTGTACCATGCATGGGTAAAGTCAATAAAAGTTTTATCGATTATTTCTGTATGTGAAACCTTCATCTTTTTACAAAAAGAGATTCCTTCATCACCTATTTTATCGTTAGTCCATTTTTCATTTTGAATAATTGCTTTACAAATAGGGTCATTAGGATCCATGCCTTCCATCGAAGGCACCTCGTCTTTCCAGATCTTTTCAATTAAATATCGATCGTGGTTACCCCTTATGAAAGTACAATTTTTAATGCTCTTTAGTAACTCAAGTGTGGCTTCTGGTTCAGGACCAAGAGAAAAACAATCGCCAAGACAAATAATTTTATTAATATTCTTATTTGACTCTATTATTTTGAGAGATTTTTTTAGAGATTCTAGGTTAGAATGAATGTCTGTAATTATCGCAAAGGTCATTTTTATGAGAATATTTTATTATATTTTACTTTTAAGTTATAAAATAATCATTAATGAATATAAATATAGTTGGGTCGAATAAACAAAGCTTGTAATTTTTAATCAAGAATGAAACAGTCTAAAATACTCATACTCGGATCAATTGCATTAGATTCAATAGAAACAAGACATGGTTCACATAAAGATTTATTAGGAGGTTCTGCAACCTATGCGGCTGTTTCATGCTCAAAATTTGTTAAGCCAAATTTAATTGGAATTGTAGGTAGTGATTTTTCGGAAACTCATAAACAAATCTTAATTGATTCATGTGATAGATTAGATGATCTCATTTCAAAAGAAGGACATACTTTTCGTTGGGGTGGAAAATATTTTGACAATGGAGATGAGAGAGAAACCTTATTTACCGAACTAGGAGTTTTTGATCAATTCGCGCCTGTTGTTTCAAAGATTAATGAAGAACCGGACTATGTGTTTCTTGCAAATATTGGTCCAGAATTACAGTTAAGTGTTTTAAATCAATTGAAGGGTAAACCCTTNGTTATTCTNGATACTATGAATTTATGGATTGATATATCAAAAGATAAANTATTAGAAGTTCTTGGTAAAATAGACATTCTATTAATNAATGAAACAGAATTAATGGAATTAACTGAAATAAAAGANTTTNATACAGCTGCAAAAAGAATTCAATCACAAGGACCTAAAATCGTCATTGTGAAACATGGTAGTAGAGGTTCNGTNTGTTATTCTGANGATAGTTNTTTTTCATTAGGAGTTATTCCAAACCTAATCGTGAAAGATCCTACAGGNGCNGGAGATTCCTTTGGNGGAGGTTTGGTNAGTGCATTAGCGNAGGGACTCACTATTAAAGAAGCATTAATTAGAGGTACAGTAATGGCCTCATTTTGCATTGAAGATTTNGGNTTAAATGCTTTACTNGNCTCAAAAAAGAAAAATATAGATTCAAGAAGTTTATTTCTATTGGAATCATTAAAAAATTAATTATTTTTTATAAAACTATTCNTNGAGGAAAAGATGTTAAAAAGAAAAACTATTTTTTATATACTTATTCAATTAATTGNTCTATTTATTGTTTCTTGCTCAAGTCAAGAGTATACTACTGCAAAATTNGCAATTCAACANTCAGATTTCACNAAAGCTGCAGAATGGTTGCCAAAAGCTATGGAAATTGAGCCAAACAATCCTGAAATCCCACTAGTNTTAGCGATNGAAATATTTGCGNAAAATAGTNAATGGTCTGATATGAAAAAGATGTTTGANCGTTCAATGGGAATTGATCCTGAAAANGTCATTGAATTAAGAGGNTCATTCCTNCCNGTAAAAGAAGCCGTAGATAACTATACAGATTTTTACTGGGCAAAAGAATTTAATGCTGGGGTTGANCANTTTAAAAAAATTCAAGATGACCCAGATAATAAACCAGAATATTTAGAAACTGCAATANGTCATTTTATTAANGCCTCNGTTATTAATCCCTCGGATGCAAATACATATGCCACACTTGCAAAATGTTATCTTGATAAAGGAGATAAAGATTCTGCAAAAAAAGCATCTCTNACATCNGTAGAAAAAAATCCAGAAAGTTTTGATGCTAATTTTAGTGCNGGNCAGATANTATCTAGAACCGGCGAACCATCTGATGTTGTNATCGTATACTATGAAAAAGCCTCTNCANTTGANCCTTCTAACAGTAAAGTCCTTAGGGAATTAGCAGCTACTTATTATGATTTGGGAAAGAAANAAGAATCAATAAAAGTATTTGAAAATGCAATTANAAATGAAGAAGATAAAATAGTTAAAGCNGANTTGTACTTCAACCTTGGAGTAATNCANAATCAGATGGGTAATTATGAGGATGCAGAAANATCTTTTGATGAAGCTTTTTATTTAAATGAAGATGANTTTGAAGCTGCTTTAGGTATGGCGAGATCTTATGANGGGCTTGGNGATAATTATTTAAATGGGCTTGAAGGGTTTGNAAAAGANCTTGATGCAGCATCAAAATGGTATCGTAAAGCGGAAAAAAAGATAAAGGCTGCTATTATTATTGATTCNGAAAATAAAGCAACCTANAAAAAAAATATTGAACTNATACGTTACAAGCGAGATATTGCTGAAGGGAATTAAAANTATTAACCTAATTTTTTTCTTTTATTAACATATTCTGTTAAGCATAAATCTAAACTTTGGTCTGTAAAAATAGGAACGTAGTCAATNAAATTTTTACCACATCGGNCTNTATAAAAATTTTGTAGTCNTTTTATTTTNTTTNTGTAGCTATCTCTAATTTTCCATGGTTCGGTATCTATTTCTAATCCAGTTTCCATATCCAAAAATTTTGTTCTAGTATTAAAATCAAAGGTCAGTTCTTTTCTGTCTAATAGATGAAAAACAATTACTTCCTGATTCTTATGTCTAAAATGTTTTAAACCATTCATTATTTGATTTGGATCATCAAATAGATCTGAGATTAAAATAACTAAACCTCTTTTATTAATTCTATCAGCCATTTCATGAAGAACTAATTCTATTTTTGTATCATTCCCAGTTTCAAAATCATTTAGATTATTCATTATGATATTTAGATGGCTTGGTCTCGACTTTGGTTGTATGTAAGAATTAATTTTATTTGAAAANTTTATGAGACCNGCAGCATCTTGTTGATGTATCATTAGGTAGGANAATGCAGCGGTCAAGAGNTTTGCATACTCNAGNTTTGAAACTTTATCACTNNTATAGGTCATTGATTTACTAGTATCTAGGATAATATTTGCNCTAAGATTAGTTTCTTCTTGATAGCGTTTCACATAGAGTCTATCTGTTTTTCCATAAAGTCTCCAATCAATATGTCTAACTTCATCACCTACACCGTATGCTTTATGTTCTGCAAATTCAACACTAAATCCATGATAAGGGCTTCGATGATGTCCAATAATATATCCTTCAACAATTAAACGAGCTCTCAAGGACATAGAGTTAAGCTTTAATACTGTTTCAGGCTTAAGATATTTCTTTTTATTTTCGAATGATGTCAATTTTATNTAGAAAAACCTTNGATCAACTGATTCAAAATATCTTCGACTTTTAANCCTTCAGTTTCAGCATTAAAGTTTGGTAAAACTCTATGTCTTAGAACAGGAAGNACTAAAGAATTCACATCATCTATGCTAGGAGTGGGATTNCCGTCTAANGCCGCTTTTGCTTTTGCACCTAAGACTAAATATTGAGACGCTCTAGGTCCTGCACCCCAATCAATNTGTTGTTTTATGAAATCAGGAGATGNTTGAGATTGAGGTCTNGTTGCACTAACAAGCTTTACTACATATTCTACAACATTATCTGAAATAGGTATTTTCCGGATAAGTTTTTGAAATGAAATTAAATCCTCTTTGTTCATAATGGGTTTTAAAGAACTNTTTTCTNTNGTTGTGGTGTTGCGNACAATTGAGATTTCATCNTTTTCTAATGGATAGTCAATATTAAGATTGAACATNAATCGATCAAGNTGTGCTTCTGGAAGAGGATAGGTGCCCTCTTGCTCAATAGGGTTTTGAGTTGCTAATACAAAAAATGGTTTATCTAAATTATAAGTTTTNCCTCCAGCCGTCACTCGATGTTCTTGCATCGCTTCTAATAAGGCAGCTTGTGTTTTTGGTGGTGTTCGGTTGATTTCATCTGCCAATACTAAATTCGCAAAAATAGGTCCATAATGAAATCGGAAGGAACGTTGCCCGGTATTTTGATCAATATCTATAAGCTCAGTTCCTGTAATATCGCTAGGCATTAAATCTGGTGTAAACTGGATTCTTTTAAAAGATAGATTTAAGACTTCGGATAAAGTTTGGACTAGCAAAGTTTTTGCTAATCCAGGTACTCCTACGAGCAAGGTATGACCTTGGGATAGTAATGCGATTAATATATGATTTAAAATATCTTCTTGCCCTATTAAAACTTTACCAATCTCATTGAAAAAAGATTGCTTTTTTAGAGAAAGGTTCTCAAGAACCTCTAAATCTTGTTGTGAAGTATTCATTTTATTATTGTATTATGTATTAAAAAAAATTGGACTCAAAATTACTGATTTAGATTTACCTTAAAAAGTAAGAAACAAAATTCTTTGCAAATTAATAGTTTATGGTTTGAGATACAGGATTAAAGATCGAAATTTAACATAATGTCAATGAATAAAAATAAAGATCTTAGTTTTCTAATTGGATTAAAAACAGAAGAATTAGAAGTTTTTGCAGAAAATCTTGGAGAAAAAAAGTTTAGAGGTAGGCAAATTTTTGATTGGATATACAATCAAAATATCGACAATATTATATTAATGACCGACCTACCAAAATTATTTCGAGAAAAATTAAAAACTATCCCAATTCATCCTTTAAAGTTATTAAGAAACAATTCTTCAAATTCGAAAAAAACTAGAAAGTTTCTCTTTCAATTAGTTGGTGGAGAAAAGATTGAATCTGTGTTAATGGAAGAAGGCAATAGAATCACAATCTGTTTATCTACTCAAGTTGGTTGCGCTGTGGATTGTAAATTCTGTGCAACTGCAAAAATGGGATTCCAAAAGAACTTAACTGTTGGCGAAATTGTTGATCAATTTATTCAGCTCCAATCGCTGATTGATCAAAAAATAACGAACGTTGTTTTTATGGGNATGGGAGAGCCTTTTTTAAACTATAAAAATACTATTGAAGCTGCAAATTTACTCCACCATCCGNAAGGAATTAATTTAGGAGCAAAGAGAATAACCATCTCTACTGCTGGAATTGTTCCTAAAATTGAACAATATACAAAGGAGTTACATCCTTTTAAATTAGCCATTAGCTTAAATGGTACATCTCATGAGCAAAGATTAAAAATCATGCCACTTACGAAAGCTTTTCCATTTAAAAACCTTATTAAGGTTGCAAAAAACTATGCTTACAATTCAAGAAATAAATTAACGTTTGAATANGTATTATTAAAAGATATNAATGATGANANNNAGGATGCAAAAAAATTAATNTCTNTGTTAGAAAGANTNAATTGCAAATTAAANATAATTCCNTATAATGAAATTGNTGGTCATTTTGAAAGACCTNCANATCAGAAAATTGAAAAATTTATAAAAGTTNTAAAAAATGTTAATTTTCCTGTNACNGTTAGGTGGAGNAANGGAACNGATATNGATGCGGGGTGTGGGCAANTAGTAACAAGTNNANAAGNTTAAGATGAATCAAAAGNTAAAAGAATCAGTAAGGTTNATNAAANAGAAAGTNTCTTTTGATGGAGANACAGCNATTATTCTAGGTTCAGGNTTAGGGGAGTTNTCAAGTAATTTANTNGANNAGAAAACAATCCATTTTTCTGCCATANCAAACTATCCAATTTCAAATGTNAGAGGGCATAANNGTGAATTAGTCTTTGGTAAACTAAATGACAAAAAAGTTTTAGTCGCAAAAGGAAGATCGCACTTATATGAAGGATATTCAAAGGACATCGTTGCGTATCCAGTATTAATTTTTAAGGAATTAGGAGTAAAGAACTTAATTATTACTAATTCTTCTGGTAGTTTAAAAAAAAAGAATCCTCCTGGAACTTTAATGGTTATTGAAGGCCATTTAGATATGACTTTCCAAAGAAGCGCTAAGAACCCTGATATCATTAATAGCTCTAAATATTATTCACCCACTTTAATTAAAATTGTAAAGGAAATAAGTAAAAAGAAAAAGATACCTATAGAATTTGGAATCTACTGTTGGACTTTAGGCCCTATGTATGAAACTGCTGAAGAAATAAAATATTTTAGATCATTAAATGGTTCCGCAGTAGGTATGAGTACGGTACCTGAAATTGAAATGGGAGGTAATATTGATTTAAAAACTTTGACAATATCTACATTAACAAATTATGCTGCAGGTATATCGAAAAATAAATTATCTCATGATGAGGTGCTTTTAAATGCAAATAATGCAAAAGATAAAATACTTAGTTTATTAAAAAATATTCTAAAGAGGATTTAAAATGATTATTCGAAATGAAATTAAAAAAATTGAAAAGGATATTATTAAATGGAGAAGAGATTTTCATAAATATCCGGAATTAAGCTTTGAAGAACACCTNACATCAAAAAAAATCGGTGAAGAATTAAAAAAGATGGGTATGAATCCAAAAATGAAAATTGGTAAAACTGGAGTTGTTTCTGATTTAAAGTTTGGAGAGGGNCCTATTATAGCATTAAGNGCTGATATGGATGCTCTNCCATTGCAAGAGAAGGGTAACTTAAGTTTTAAATCTAAGCATAAAGGAATCATGCATGCTTGTGGCCATGATGCACATATGGCTATGTTACTNGGTGTTGCAAAAACACTTTCTGGGTANAAAAAAGATTTAAGAGGGACAGTTCGTTTTATTTTTCAACCAGCTGAGGANGGTAAAGGCGGGGCAAGGTATATGATTCGTGATGGTTGTCTTGATGGGGTCGAAGAAATTTACGGTTTACATGTATGGAATTATCAACCTGCAGGAGAGGTAGGGGTTAAAGAAGGTCCTGTTATGGCTGCTGCAGATATGTTTTATATAAAGATTAAAGGGGTTGGAGGACATGGTGCAGCGCCTCAAGGGACTGTTGATGCAATAGTTGTAGCATCTCATTTGATCCAATCTTTACAAACAGTTGTCAGCAGAAATATAAATCCTTTAGATAATGCTGTTATTACGGTTGGGAAAATTAAAGGAGGCGATAATTTTAATATTATTGCAGATGAAGTTTATATTGAGGGAACAGCAAGATCTTATACTGAAGTTAATAGGTCTTTAATTAAATCTAAAATGAATCAAATCATAGAAGGTGTGTCCAATACTTATGGAGCTAAAATCAATTTTGAGTATGTAGATGGATATCCTCCNACTATTAATAGTTCAAATTGTGCTAAAAAAGTACTTAAAGCTGCAAAAAAAGTAGTTGGAGATAAAGCAGGTTTACCCTATTTGTCTATGGGAGGTGAAGATTTTTCNTATTATCTTCAAAAGAGACCTGGATGTTTCTTTTTTGTTGGTTCTGCACCGGATCCAACAAAACTATTTGGGACTCCTCAGCATTGTTCTCACTACGACATAGATGAAAAATCATTATCGATTGGTCCATCAGTTTTTTTGAATTTAGTGGATGATATTCTAGGTAATTAATAACCGATGGCTGATGTTTCTCCTCGGTTATCACCTCCACCATAAAAACCATCCTCCAAAATTAATATTCCATTGGCCTCACCTATGTAACCCCATCGGTAGGGTACTACTTGATGTCCTTTTTCTTTTAATTTAATTAAGACATCTTTTGGTAATGAACGAGGTTCTATTTGAATAACATCTGGGAGCCATTGTGAATGAAATCTAGGACTTGAAACAGCTTCTTCTATATCCATATTAAACTCAATGACGTTTAAAATATTTTGTAATGTAGTTGTAATAATAGTAGAACCCCCAGGAGAACCAATTACCATAAAAGGTTTATCATCTTTTAGGACGATTGTAGGTGTCATTGAAGAAAGAGGTCTCTTGTTGGCTTCGATTGCATTTGCTTCATTACCGATTAGGCCAAATACATTAGGTACACCAGGCTTTGAAGAAAAATCATCCATTTCATTATTTAAAAAGAAACCAGCGCCGTCAACAATAATACCACTTCCATAATTAAGGTTAATGGTGGTAGTTACACTTACAGCATTACCTGATATATCTACAACAGAATAGTGAGTAGTTTCAATCGATTCGTTATGGATATTTTTACTTGCAGATATATCAGTGCTTAAAGTTGCTCGTTCCTTTGAAAAGNTTTTCATTCTGNTTTTTGCATATTCTTTAGAGGTTAACATGGATATTGGGATTTTCCAAAAGTCAGGATCACCTAGATGCTCTGAGCGGTCTGCATAAGCACGTCGCTCAACTTCCGTTAATAAATGAACGTAATCGGATGAGTTCCAACCTAAAGCATCTAAATCAAAATTTTCTAACATATTNAGCATATTTACTAATAACACTCCTCCAGAACTTGGAGGTCCCATCGAAATGATTTTATAATCTTTATATAAACCTACGATTGGTTCTCGATATTTAGACGAGTAACTTTTTAGATCATTATGAGTAATTAGTCCATTTCCTTTTTTCATTTCTTTTACAATCAAATCTGCGATTACTCCTGAATAAAAACCTTCGCGACCAAACTTTAAAATTCTTTTTAAAGTTTTAGCAAGGTCTTTTTGAATAAATAAATCACCTTCAGACCACATCTTACCATTTTTTGGAATAAAGATTTTAGATGCGGCTTTATTATTTTGGAAGTTTTCTCTATAATTATTAAATCGATTTGCTTCGTAAAGACTAAGTTTAAAACCTTTTTCTGCTAATTTTATGGATGGTGCAAGGACTTCTCTTAATGAAATATTTCCAGACCCATAATCTTTAAATGCTTTCAGTAGCCCATCAACAGTGCCAGGAACACCACTACTCGCATGAGTTCCAAGTGACATACCTGGGATTATGTCATTATTACTATCTAGAAACATATTTCTAGAACTTTTAGATGGTGCAACTTCCCTGTGATCAATGGTAAAACTTTCACCATTAGCCATAGTAGCAACTAAGAAACCACCTCCTCCAATATTACCATTACCAGAAGAAGTAACTGCAAGTGCAAACCCAACAGCAACTGCAGCATCAATTGCATTGCCTCCTTTTTTTAAAATATTTATCCCAACTAAAGAGGCATCTNGGCTTGTAGAAACNACCATACCATTTTTACCATAGATTGGATTAGGTTGTGCGCTAAAAAGAGGGTTTATAGANAGTATTATAAAATAGTAGATTATNTGGNTTTTCATATTTAGTATGATTTTATAGAGATTCATTCATNACATCAAATAATNTATCAGTAGAGACTCTATCTTGTTTTTGAGTATCTCTATGACGAACCGTTATNGTATTATCTTCNAANGTTTGATGATCAATTGTTATACCAAATGGCGTTCCTGCTTCATCTTGNCTGTAATAGCGCTTTCCTATNGATCCTTGNTGNTCATAAACAACTTTAAATTTTGGNTTTAAAATNGATAGTATTTCTTTAGCTTTTTCAGGCAATCCATCTTTTTTTGTTAATGGGCAGATCGCCGCTTTAATAGGAGCTATTTTTGGGTTAAGCTTTAAAACTATGCGATCATTGTCCTTGTCTTCCCAATATGCATCTGCTAATACGGTAAGNAGCATTCGATTAAGTCCTGCTGAAGTTTCAATAATGTAGGGAAGAAATCGTTCATTATTTGGTTGGTCAAAGTAAGACATTTTTTTACCAGAAAATTTTTCATGTTGAGATAAATCAAAATCGGTTCTGTTATGGATGCCTTCAACCTCAGACCATCCAAAAGGAAATTTATATTCAATATCACAAGCTTCTTTTGCATAATGAGCGAGTTCATCATCAGGATGTTTATGAAATCTAATTTTATCCTTATTTATTTTTAAAACATCATGATAAAAATNTATACGTTTTGTTTTCCATTCTTGAAAGATACTGCTATCTGTTCCAGGTTTAACAAAGTATTGCATTTCCATTTGCTCAAATTCTCTTGTGCGGAATATAAAATTTCTTGCAATAATCTCATTACGAAATGCTTTGCCTATCTGAGCAATCCCGAATGGAATTTTAAGTCTCATTGCTCCTTGAACTAATAAGTAATTAACATAAATGCCTTGGGCTGTTTCAGGTCTTAAATATGCTTCCGTTCCAGTTTCTTCAACAGGACCAGTATGCGTTTTAAACATTAAGTTGAATTGCCTAGGTTCTGTCAAACTACCAATGCTACCACAATTAGGGCATTTAATTTCTTTCCAATCTTGCTTTTCATTGCTAAGGCCAAACTCATCTTCCCTATATCGTGCTTTACACTTTTTACAATCAATTAAGGGATCATTAAATGCTCCAACATGGCCAGAAGCTTCCCAAATCTTTGGATGCATGAGAATGCCACTATCTAAACCCACGATATTTTCATGAAAATGTGTCATTTCTTTCCACCAGAGTTGTGAAATTTGATTTTTTAATTCTATCCCTAATGGACCGTAATCATATATAGCAGCAAAGCCACCATATATACTAGAACTTTGAAAAATAAACCCTCTTCTTTTACAAAGGGCTACTATATTTTCTATTGTTTTATTCATCTCTCATATTTTAGTTAATTCATTTCTGATAGTTCTTTTTCAATTTGATCATCATATAGTAATTTTGATTTTTCAGTACTTATCTTCTCTACATGTTTTTGTTTTGAAAAAAACATACTTAAAAAAATTAAGCTACCAATGGTAACTATAATAGGCGCTATCCATACTAATGTATTAAAGCCTTCTGCTTTTGGTACAGCTAAAACTCTTTCACCATGAATATTAACAAAATATTCTAAAACTTGGCTTTTGCTATATCCAGATTTAATTAACTCTGATATCTTTTCTTCCATCTCAGGATTATGATCAAGGTCATAAATAGTTCCTGCCCAGCAACAAGGTGAAACTAAGCTCTGCTTTATTTCAATTTCAAGTTCTTGATTAGAANAGGCAAATGTTAATATAAAAATAAAACAAATTTTTTTCACTTTTTCTTCCGTTTCTGTTTTTTTGGGGCTGGAGATTTATGTTTTTGATTAATTAGCTCTACTGATTCAGCAAGTGTGATATTTTCAGGAGTTAGATTACCCTTCAAAGATACGTTCACTTTTCCATCTGTAATNTAAGGACCAAANCGACCATCTTTTACAACAATTGGTTTTTTNGATTCAGGGTGATCGCCAATGNTACGAATCTCAGTGCTTTTTTTATTTCGATTTGCTAAAAGTTCAACAGATTTCTCTACAGAAATATTAAGTGGTGTTTCAGGACCGCGTAAACTTGCATTTTGTTTTCCACATCTTATGTAAGGACCAAATCGACCATAGTCTGCAGTTATACTTTCATTTGTTTCTGGATGAATGCCAACAGTCCTTGGGAGGGATAAGAGTTTTAATGCATATTGGAGATTAACTTCATTTATGGGGTATCCTTTTGGAATNCCTTTTCTATTTTTTGTTTCACCAATTTGTACATAATGTCCATAAGGACCTTTTTTAATCCAAATTGACTCTTTGGAATCTGGATCATTGCCAAGAGGAGTATCTTCTTTAGTTTTTTCACTAAATATTTTTTCAATTACTTCTGTCGTCAGGTCGCCAAAGAAAATTTCTTCTGGTATTGATCTAGTGTCCTCTTCTCGTCTTAAATATGGACCGAATTTTCCAATTCGTCCTTCAGTTGTTTCTGATATACTTTTAGGGATTTCTATTTTACAAGCAGATGGTATATCAACTTTTTCTTCCAGCATCTTTTCGAGTCCTTTAAATGGGCCTCCTCCAAAATAAAAATTTTTCATAAAAGGTATTGCCTCTAATTCTCCACGAGAAACCTCATCTAAGCCATCCTCCATTTTTGCTGTAAACTCTTTATCTACCAGATTTGCATAATGGTTTTCTAATAATTGAGTAACCGCTAAACCTAAAAAGGTTGGAGAAAGTTTATTGCTTGCTCTGTTAACATAATTTCTACGCACTATAGTTCCTATTATAGAGGCAAAAGTAGAGGGGCGACCAATGCCATTTTCTTCTAAGGATTTAATTAATGATGCCTCTGTAAAACGAGCTGGAGGTTTGGTATTGTGAATTTCTGATTCAAGTTTATTACATGTTAGTACATCTCCAAGTTGAAGCAATGGAAGAGTCTTTTCTTTATTTGCAAGATCTTTGTCTGGATTGTCCCTTCCTTCTACATATGCTCTCATGTAACCTGGGAAAACTATAACCTGTCCATTTGCTCTAAATTCTGCTTTCTGATTCGTAATAGTAATTGAGGTTTGCTTTAGTTTTGCTGGTTTCATTTGGCTTGCAATTGTTCGTTTCCAAATTAGTTCATATAAATTTGCAGCTTCTTTATTTATAATATTTTCAACTTCTGATATTGATTTAAAAATACGATGTGCTGGACGAATTGCTTCATGGGCTTCTTGAGCATTTTTAACCTTACTTGAATACCTGTTTTCAGTATTGGGGAGATAGTCTTTTCCATAATTATTTAAAATAATGTTTCTTGATCCTTCAATTGCTTCATCGGATAAATTTGTTGAATCTGTTCTCATGTAAGTTATAAAGCCATTTTCATATAGTTTCTGAGCAGTGCTCATAGTTTGTCGAGCGGAACTTCTTAATTTTCTTGCTGCTTCTTGTTGTAAGGTACTTGTTGTAAAAGGAGGTTTTGGATTTGAACTTCTTGGCTTTTCTTTTATATCTGTTATTTTCCAATTTCCTGTTTGTAATTCGGTTACTAATGATTCAGCTTGGGTTTTTGAAAGTATCAATACATTCGAGTTTTTTATTTCGCCTGTTTTAGAATCAAAATCATTGCTTGTTGATATTTTAACTCCATCTAGTCTTGTTAAAGTAGCTTCAAACTTTTCAGCATCTGAATTTTTTGATAGAAGAGCTCTTAAATCAAAATAAGTAGATTTTTTAAATCGAGCTCTAAGTCGATCTCGATCTACAATTAACTTTACTGCGGCGGATTGAACTCGACCTGCTGATAAAGTAGTTGAAACAAATTTCATATTACTTTGGAGTGTAGCCCACAGAACAGGAGATACTTTATAGCCTACTAATCTATCAATTACTCTTCGAGCTGTTTGCGCATCAACTAAATTTCTATCAATTTTTCGAACATTATTCATACCATCATAAATACCTGCTTTTGTGATTTCTGTGAACTGAACTCTCTCTAATTTCTCTTCAGGGATTTCAGTTGCTAAGTGGGCTGCAATTGCTTCACCTTCACGGTCAGGATCAGTTGCGATTAAAACTCGATTTGCTTTTTTAGATTTTTGTCTTAAATCAGTAATAAATTTCTTTTTATCAGGCAAAATATCTAGTTCTATTTCAAAATCTTTTTCAATATTAATACCTAGTTTTTTTGCAGGAAGATCTTTTACATGCCCAACACAAGAAACAACATCATAGTCTTTTCCAAGGTGCCTTTGAATGGTTTTTACTTTTGTGGGAGATTCTACAATTAATAATGATTTTTTGCTCATTTGATTAAAATCCTGATTTTTAATAAAGTCTAATTATTTAGGTATTATAGAAAATTAAATAGTTCTGATTGAGGACATGTCTTTTGGNAATTATTTATTAGNTCCTTAATTATAATTGAGTTTGATTTAATTTCACTATCTCCAATTATTAATGCAATTTTAGCTCCAAATTTATTGGCTTCTCTTAGTTGGGCTTTCATACTTCGTCTTATTGGATCAATCATTACACTAAAATCTTTTTCTCTTAACTTTTTTGTCAAAGCTAAAGTTAATCCTATTGCTTCTTTTTCAACGCATACAAAATAAATATCAGGGGGCTCATTTTCAAAATTAAAACCCTTTGATTCTAATGCAATTAAAAAACGTTCCATACCAGCTGCAAATCCAATCCCTGCAGTNGGCTTTCCCCCTAATGTTTTAACTAAATTATCGTATCTTCCTCCTCCAAGAATTGCATCTTGAGCACCTAAATCTTTGGATGTGAATTCAAAAACTGTTTTTGTATAATAATCCAATCCTCTAACTAATTGAGGACTAACTTTATATGACATTTCCATTTTATCAAGAAAGCTTAAAACTGATTTAAAATGATCTTCATCATCTGAAGTATAAAAATTTGAAATGGGTGGGGCGGACTTTAAAATATTTATTTCATGGGCATTTTTACTATCTAAAATACGTAAGGGATTCTTTTTAAATCGAATATTACTTGTTTCAGAAAATGTGCTAAGGTGCGGACGAATAAAATCTCTTAGAGCAAGACGATATCGTTCTCTACACTCTGGCGAACCAAGGCTGTTGATTTTTAGGGTAATATTATCAATAATATTAAGTTTTGAGAGAAGATGCCATGCAAGTGAAATAACTTCAGCATCTTGTTCTGGGTTATCTGATCCAAATGCTTCTACTCCAAATTGATGAAATTGACGCTGTCTTCCTTTTTGGGGTCTTTCTCTTCGAAATATTGGGCCAATATAAAAAAGCCGTTGTATTGGTGAATGACTCTGAAGATTATGTTGTATATATGATCTAACTATTGAAGCGGTTAATTCAGGACGAAGAGTAAGATTAGTTCCATCTCGATCCTCCCAGCTATACATTTCTTTTGAAACAATATCTGTTAACTCGCCAACGCTTCGTGAAAAAAGGTCTGTTTTTTCAAAAATAGGAGTTCTTATTTCTTTAAAACTAAACAATTTGCAGGTTTGATAGATTATTTTTTCAAGTTTTTGCCACTTAATTGAATTGGTAGGAAGAATATCATGAGTCCCTTTAACTGTTCGAATTTGATTCATCTATTTAGTACCGATAATTGATAATGTAATTTCAGATGCTCTTTTATAGGATAGTTCTGGGACGTAAATCTGAACAAGGTCACTTGAAATACCAATACCATGAACTCCGTAAGCAGATGAAGTCCAGTTTATTTTAACATAGTATGGGATATCTTTTTTATTAAATATTTCAGTAATCATATCAGAATATAGCTTACCCTCAAATTGAGGAAGTGATTTCCATGTAATTTCAGAAATCGGAAGTTCAATTAAAGAAGCATTGACTAGTCTTTTATTGCAATCTCCACAAGTTTTAAGATTAGCTAAATATTTAGTGTGGCATTTTGGACAGATCATAATTTTAACTTTTTTGTTATTGGAATTTCTCAAATTCAAATTAGGAGTACAATCAAAGAATTAAATTCCTGCACCAGAATATACTCCACCTTTTTTTTCAACTTTTATATCCTGAAGAGTTGGAGATTTTACATTTAATTTGAAGTTTATACCTTGGCCATATCCTGTTGGAGTCCAGTTAAGTGATAATTCCCAACAATGTAAATCACGATTTATAGAAATTGAATGATTTACTAGTTCTCGTTCAATTAAATCAAAACGAGCTCGATAAGAAGCTCTCCATTTTTTAGTAATTTTTATAGATGATGTCGTATTCATCCAAAAATCTTTGGTTGTATTTTCAGGGTTGGTTGCTAATAATGAATATGCAAGACTAATGTTTGTCCTCCATAAATGTTGTTTCATAGGTTGATTCTTATTTGGTCTTAAGTTGGATAATTCAAATTGATCTAAACTATCTAATGATGCGGAATCAATTTCACTATCAAAATTTTTATTGTTATTGGCCCATTGATTACCTGAAATTTTAAATCCAGTAGAAAATCGAGCATTTACTAATCGAGGTTTAACAAATCCATTTTTATCTTTTAACAATTGATCTATACGTCTATTTGTTAGTGAATTAAATTGATAAAAATCATGAGTCATACTAAAGTCTAAAGTTAACTTATTTGCGATTTTTGATCTTATTGAAGAGCGAAGATTAGAAATCTTTAAGGAGTCTCCTGCAAAATTATAACTACTATTAATTTTCCAATTAAATAGGTCAACTTTTTTATCTAGAGTGTCTTTTTTTATTTTAGCTTGAAAAACATTATTTATTCCAAAATTCATTGATTTTCGTTCTAGTTTTGGTGTGCTCCCTGCCATTGAACCCTTAAATTTATCAAAATAATAATTCTGGCCTTCGACATCAGTCGCTTCAGAAAAATAATTTAAATCTCTGCCAAATAGTGGTTGGGAAAAATCAGGAGTCCATGAATAACCAATTGATGGGGATATAACATGCCTGATAATACTTAGTGGGCCAAAAGGTATTGGAATGATACCATATATTTGAGTATTTGAGTTCAAAGAAAAAGACCCTGTGGTTCTAAAAGCAAACCCTTCTTTATCAATTTCATCAAATGTTTTTGTAGAATCAATCCATCTGCCTTCTTTAAATTTATTTACCCAAGCCGATTTTAGGTTAATACTTGGATTAACAGTAATGTATTTAAATAGTTTTTGAGGAGCGTTAATTCTTGAAGTATGTAATATAACGTTGTCTTGTTTGTTCAACTTCTTGCTTTCATCCCAGTAAAATTGAGTAGAGTCAATTTGTTGATAAGATTCATAATAATCTCTATCTTGGCTATTAAAACTTAAACCATAATTCCAGTTAATATTATTATACCAATTCTTTTTAGAAGCGCTCGTTGGGAATAAATCACTTTGTCCATGACGGAACGAGAACTTAGGGAAAGTACGATTTTCAATAGATAGTTGACTGCCAGCTTTTTTAGGTATTACATAAAACCGACTATCGGGGTTTATCTTGTCATTAATTAAAAGATCTTTATTGGAATAAAAGTTTAAACTAAAAGAATTTTTGGCTTTCGGCCAACGTTTTGAATATGAAATATTAGAAATGGCTTTTTGATCCATGCGCTCATTTTCGGTAATTCCGTAATTTTTATTGTAATTTCCATTGGTTGAAAATGTTATGTTTGCATTCAAAGATTGATTCTTTCTTAAATCTTGCTTATGTGTCCATTTTAAGGTAGTGCTGGTATTTTTGTTGTCATTGAGAGTTGTAATATTATTTGAATCACTTAGATATTGCCTGTTAAAGAAATTTATAGATCCACTATATTTATACCTGACCTTATAAAGTGTTTTTACTTTAAAGGTAAATCCTTGTTTATCGCCAAAACCAGTTGTGAGCTTTGAATCCCAATAGTCATTTGGAGCCCAATAAAAACCAAGACCTTGAATATATTGTCCTCTATTTTTACTGTCTCCATATGAAGGCATAATCCAACCAGAATGTCTTTTGCCTCCTTTATGAGGAAATATTCCAAGTGGAATTCCTAAAATAGGTATTTGTGCTATATGTAAAATTATTGGTTTTGCTATGACTATATCATTTTGAATTATTTTCATTTTTGAGGATTCAAAGTGAAAATGAGCAGTATCTAGATCACATGTTGTGTAGGTAGAATTTTCAATAAATATAACCTTTTCTGATTCATTACGTATTTGATTGCCTGTATAAAAACCATCATCTGCTTTGGTACTGCCTTTGGTAATACGACCTTTCTTAGTTTTTAGATTATAGATCATTTCATCTCCAGTCATTGGATCACGACCTTTTTCATTTATGGTAGGATAAATGGGATTAATTG